>CALGGJ010000040.1 GCA_937915745.1 uncultured Prevotellaceae bacterium
TGACTACCCATACGTACTCCCTCCGTAAGGAGGAGGGAGTAGTATGAGGGGGTAGCCGGGAAGGGGGCTTCATCGGGCGATTCTTGACGGATACGGCGTTTTTTTACCGGATTGACCGGATGAAACATGCGTGGTGGGATAGTTTTTTCACTTTTTGTTCCTCTTGTTTCAATTTATTTGTTTATCTTTGTACCTAACTTCGGTACAAAGATAGGATTTCATTGTGTCTTTTGGGTACCTAACTTCGGTACAAAGATAGGATTTCATTGTGTCTTTTGGGTACCTAACCTCGGTACAGAGATATGATTTCATTGTGTCTTTTGGGTACCTAACCTCGGTACAAAGATAGGATTTCACTGTGTCTTTTGGGTACCGTGAAGATAAAGACAATTGTTTGCGCCGCACTTATGAAACGTACCATAACATACTTTGCCGCACTTATCATTCTTGCAGCCTGCACCGGCACCGGCAGCGAGGTTACCGGCGTGCTGGAGCGTGCCGACAGCATCATGGAGTCCTGCCCCGACTCCGCCTACACATTACTGGATGACATGGACAATGCGACAGTCTCCAGTCTCACACGTGCGGAGTCCGCCCGCTACTACCTGCTGCTCGGCACTGCGATGAACAAGACCGACCGCCCCATGGCGTTCGACTCGCTGTTTGAGCACACCGTGGTTGACTACTACGACCGTCACGGCACCTCCAACGAGCAGATGCGCGCCCGCTACATCATGGGCTGCATCTGCCGCGACATGCACGAGTCGCCGCGTGCCATCGAGTGGTACCTCTCTGCCACCGGCCGTGCCGACACCCTCGCCTCCGACTGCGACAACCTCACACTCATGCGCATCTACGGCCAGATGGCATACGTGTATATCCGTCAGATGATGCCGGAGAAAACAATTGAATCCAACCGTCAATACAGCAAGTATGCTGCAAAGTGCGGCAACACCTACGAATACATCCGTGGCATAGAGTTGCAGCTGGATGCATATAACACCCTTGGCGATAGCCAGATGATATTTGCGCTCACCGACAGTGTGCGGCACCTGTACCTCCAAAACAACATGTCCCAGGCAGCGGCCCGGGTTTATCCTACTGCTATAATTGCCCACCTGAATCTCCAAAACTATGCAAAAGCCAGGCACATGATGGATATATTTGAGAATGAATCAGGATTGTTTGACACAGATGGAAACATACAAAATAAGTACGCTTCATACTATACCGTTAAAGGATTGTACTACAATGGTGTAGGACAACTTGATTCTGCCGAATACTACTATCGGAAAACCTTGTCCCATGGTTTCAGTCTGAGTGGTAGCAGGGGATTGTTTAACATTTACCTGTCAAGGAATGTCATTGACTCAATAGAGCTGTATGGCCAGGCCTATGAGCATTCACTGGCGGAATTTGAGAGGAACACCAACATTCAGGCAATGCACAATATATCTTCACTATACGACTACAGCCGACATAAACAGAAAGCCCAAGAGTCGGAACTCAAAGCACAGAAAACGAAGTATTGGCTGATTATAGTTTCCATATTGTCAACTGTTGTAATCATTGTATTGATACGCAAGTGGCAAAGGCAGAACTTGAAGAGAAAGAAATCGGTTGAGAGACTGTGCCACAAGCTGTGCGAACTGCAGGAAGCCCTTGAATCCAGGAAAAAGGAAATAGAGGAGCTTGACAAAGATAGAATCAAGTATGAGCTAAAACGTCAAATGGAGGTTGAAGCCCTTCAGCAACTTTTGTCAGATACCGAATGTATGTTGCAGGCCAAGACTTCAGAGGCGAGCGAACTGGCATTTGACATAAGGCAGTTCAGAGGCAGGAGCACCGCCGAAATCAGGGAAATGTCAGCCAGGGTAGAACATGCAAACCAAATACTGATAGGCATCCGTTTCTACGAGGATGATATGCCAGTTAAGGAAGATGCCATATACAAAAAACTCCTTGCCAAATCTAACAATCCCTCAGCCCTGACAATATCCCAAGCCGAATGGAACACCTTCGTCGATGTGTGTGACCGTCACTTTCCAAGGTTGCGCAAAAAAATGTCATGCTGCGAACTGACGGCATATCAGGTACAGGTCACTTATTTGGTTCGTTTGGGGTTTAGCAACGGTGACATTGCACGTCTGATAGACAAAAACAGGCAGAACATCCGCAGCTTCAAGGCTTCAGCTAACAAAAAACTCTTTGGGGTATTTTCCGCTGGATTGCTTTATGACAACCTCATGCGATTTAACGGCTATGAGATGTAATCTGCGATTTTACAGGACAAGACGGCCGACTTTTACAAAAAGGCTAACTACAGATACCTATAATGTACTTTTAACCTATAAATATGCCAAAAGACTTTTACAAAATTTAAGCTACGGGCAAAAGATAGAAACACGACATGTGGACGCTCGATAAATGTCTGATAACATGTCTTTTAGATTGTTGTGACAGAGAGGACTTTTACACTACTTTTACAAAAACTCTGAAAATAGCATGCAGGTATCCGATGTATGTCGTATCTTTGCATCCGAAATTCCATCAGACGTGGAATAATAAAGACAAATAATTATGACAAAGAAACATCTGACACTTATGCTGCTTTTCGTGTGCTCATCTTTAATGAATGCACAGCCGGCACCAGTACCAATTGAGCCAGAGATCCCAGATCCAAGTCATCAAGGTGGTCACAACAAATCCCCGGTACAACTCCCTCAGGTATGGATTGAAGACTACACCCTCACGTTCGATGCCTCGTGCGTGGGATGTATGATTGAGATTGAGCAGGACGGCGTCGTGGTCTATACCACGTTCGTTGACCTCAACGGTGAGGTCACACTGCCGTCCACACTCTCCGGCAGCCTCCAGCTCGTCATCTACCGTGGTGACCAGTCCTACACCGGCGAGTTCGAGCTCTAACCCCCTGAAACCAGCGGATTTCAGCCCGGCGGAACTCTGTGCCACGGTGCAAGTAGCTTATCCCGAACCGGCCAGCCTGTCGGCAGACAGGCCATTCCATCGGGGAAATCCGCTTTCAGGATGAAAAAAAGAAACAAACGATCATTATGAGGTACCTCATACGTACATATGCAGTAATTGTTTTTCTCGCCGTCATATCCTCCTGCTCCCCGTGGCAGGAGGAGACGGCCTTTGAGCGTGTGGTGGAATACTACCGCAGCCAGGGGGACACGCTTAAGATGCAGGCAGCGGAATACCTGGCCCGCTACTCCGGGTACCACTACGGAGTGCCGCGACTTCTAAGCCGAAAACCAAAGCTGTCGTGTCTTGACTTCGTATCTCGGCCAGAAGTCAATCCTGACTCCGTATTCCTATCGTATCTCGACAGTCAGGACATATATATGATAGCAGAAGATCCTGCCTACGACCGTGACACCATCACCGATGAATACCTCACAGACAACATAGAACTAGCCTTTGACTCGTGGCAGCAGCCGTGGGCAAAGGATGTCAGCTTCAAGGATTTCCGGAAATACATCCTGCCTTACCGTAATGGTGACGAAGCACTGTCGGATTGGCGCCGCTATTTCATGGAACGTTATGCGACATCGATAATGGATTCAGTTTCCAATCCCTCATCTCTGCCGGAAGTTGCGCAGTATATCATGCGCCAGATTCGTCGTGATGTGGCCTATGGCGGCAGTATGGGCCTGTTTTGTGACGACCTTCTTACGCCCGAAGGGATGATGCAGCTACACTGGATGGAATGCAAGGGATGTGCACATTACACTACGCTTGCCATGCGTGCTTGTGGAGTGCCGTGTGCCATGATTCAGATTAACTGGCGGTTCACAGAGGTACCACACTACACCGTCATGTTTCCTGCCGTAGGCACCAACGAACGTGCATTCCGCCTGACAGTTGGCGATACGCTGATGTATATGGGTGAACCCAAGGACACGATGGCTGCATGGCGAGTGTGGGAATATGACTATGAGTTGAATAACGAACGTCTTGAACTACAACAACGGTATGCTGCAACTCTCGGGGATTTCGACTATTTGTTTTCACCGCCCACCATTTCAGATGTCACTTCACAGATGTGTACTACATACGACTTCTCGCTGCCTGTTCCAGACAGCCTGAGGAGGAAGGAATACCTGTTCCTCTGCCGTTTCCACGACCGTCAGTGGCTGCCGGTGAGAGAGGGACGGATTGATGCCGATTCTGTCAGATTCAGTGATGCCACCATACGTCAGTGGTACAGGCTGGGATATGCCGATGGAGATTCGGTACTGACATTTGGCAATACCTTTACACTTTTAGGAAACATGGAAATCACGGATGTCAGCGAACGCATCCGTCTCTACGACCTTTCGGGCGATACTATATTGTTCCGCCTGGCCTATCGCGACAAGGTAAACGACAGCCTGCCACAACGTGAGATGACTACATTCTACTGGGGAGCAGACAATGAGTGGCACGGTTATAGCGGTATTGCCGTATTGTGGTATTTCAATCCCAAAACAGGTGAATACCGTGAGCATGAGGCTGGACTCAGAGACAAGGGATTCCGTCCCGACTTTCATCTTCTTGATGTGCGGCTACCGCGTTGGACAGTATTCCACGATGACATTCTCAGAAGTCCGTTCGGATTCCTGAAACCCGACGAGGATACGGGCGAAGGGGTATTGATGCAGTTCTAAAAATACAAAACCAAATAATAAATTTTTTAACTATTTAATTACAAAACATGAGAAGTATTAGGAAAACAAAGTATGTGCTTGCATGTATCGCATGCATGGCACTTGTAGGAGCAGCCGTTACAAGCTGTGAAAACGACGACCTGTTCGACTTGGATAACACCGACTATTCTGCATCGACTATTCATACTCGTGCGGGAATTGACATGTATAATTAAATTAACTCAAGTATTATAACTTACAGAATTTTTTTCAAATAAATATAGCGAGGGCTTATGAAACACTTGTTATCTATCATTGTTGCCATCTGTTTTCTTATTACAACAGATGCAGAGGCTCAAGATTATTCGAGCATAAAAACACGTCTTCATGACTGGTATGGAATAAATTATTCGTTCAATGAGGAACAGGTAAAAGTACTGCCAAAACAAAAATTGTTTAATTACCCATTCTATTTCAATGCGATGCCGAGCACCAACAAAGATAAGAAAGGGAATACAATTTATAAAAATGTTGGAGGCAGGTCTGTGTACAATTGCTGCCTGATGATACGTGTAGATGATAACTGTTTTTTGTTTACAAGAAACATGGAAATTGAAAGAAAACCGCATGTTGACAGGACTTCTCCTGTAATTCCTGCTGATAATGTTTATTTTGAGAACATTCTCCTTAATAACTGCGATTTACCATGGTTTCATATTGACCATACTTCCGAAGTGTTGAATGACAAGAAGGCAATGGCTAAAATTACAAAAGCAAAAGATAAAAATATACATAGGGCCGAGTCGGATGATATCAGACGGGTAAACGCAGAAAACGGTTATATTACAAGATTCCCATATGTAAAAAGGATATCATGTGATGAAAGTATCATTAATGATAGATTACATAAATCTGGGGTGAAATGCTATGGTGTAGAGTTTAACCGAACGGACAGGTATGGATATAACATTTCAATGCTTGTTTTTATTGAGAAGGGCGGCAAATCCATCGACGACTACGTGGAGCAGATCAGCCACTACGTACGCTTCGACCCTGACTTCCAGCCGGAATAGACAGCAAGAACTGGTTGTTTGAAGCCAGGTTGAAAGAGTGTACTTCTTCCATTCCCAACCTTATCTCTCGCCGTCAGTTCAATGACCGCCTCAAGGCGGTGAGTAGTCTGTGTGAGCAGATACGTATCCGCATTGCCAATCATATTGATGGCGGCGAGGACTACTTATGCATAGACTCCAAGCCAATAGAAGTGTGCCGTGTGACTCGTGGCAAAAGATGCAAGATGGGGCGGACGTGTGATTTTAAACCAAAGCTCCTGATTTCGGCTACTGTGCATCTCAAGGAAGCTACTGCTTCGGCGATAAGCTCCATGCCCTCTGCGGCTTAAGCAGTGTCATACACTCATACGACCTGTCTAAGGCAAGTGTACACGACATCAATTACATCAACAACAAGCCCATAGGCAGGATTAAGTACGCACTGTTTTAATTCCGCCAACGAGTTAAATCTATTAATAGAACCTACCTATAATTACAAAACATGAGAAGTATTAGGAAAACAAGGTATGTGCTTGCATGTATCGCATGCATGGCACTTGTAGGAGCAGCCGTTACAAGCTGTGAAAACGACGACCTGTTCGACTTGGATAACACCGACTATTCTGCATCGACTATTCATACTCGTGCGGGAATTGACATGTCGGAGTATCTGGATTTGTCAACATACGACTATACTGCATGGTCCAATAACGACTATAAAATCATTTCGACAGCGATAGAACGAATGGGGCTATCATACAACAAGGATAGACACCGTTATCAATTCAATATTGACAATAACTCAAACACCAATATTTCTGATTCGTTATATGCAATGATAATAGATATGGCCGAATATTCCAACTCTATATTATTTGTAAACAAAAAGAAAATCAAACGACGTAAAACACGGAATAGCGATACCGTCGGCATAGTTCCAGATTGTGTTCCAGTGGCATTGTCTCATATCGCATCGTCTGTGTATCAACAACCAACTTACGATGCCGTTGTTGCCGTATGCGATTCTATTGACAGCAATTGGAGAATCCAGGGAGGTGTACAAACATCCAAAGTGTATTCTGTGATTAGTTGTTTTGCACCTACTTATCCGTTAGGTCAAGATGGGATGGTTTCCTCAATGGACACAGTTCAACTTAGTAAATGTGTAATGCTTATTGATAAGGGCGGTAATATTGATCATGCCGTAAATGCAGTATATTTTGTTCCAAATCATAACCACCCCAGCAGAAGTTTGATTTTCTATCTTGATTATACATCCGGTTCAGTAAACGAGAAAAAGCCGAAGTTTATTACTCCATCAGAGATGACATTAATATTCCCGTTTGTTTAATCTTAAATAACTGTTATATTGTATTATGAGTAGATTGTTTATAAATATTATCCTTATATGTTTACCGGCATTAACTACATATGCACAAAGCAATGTTATTACTTTAGATGATATAGTAAAAAAACATCTAAATAGAAATGAAAAGTTGCAGGGCAATGACACTTTATATGTATCTATGCTGGAATTACAAAATAATTATAAGAAGTATCAGTCAACTTATGGTATCATGGCGGGTATCAATATAATGTATCCGGAAAAATATGTTACGGAATTAGAAGAGGAGATGTCATTTTATTTTGGTCTGATTGATCAAAGCCGAGTGGGAATGAAATATTCCAGCAGCCTGTCAGTCCAAATCGATGAGAACTGTATTGTATATCTCTCCAATGCGCCTACAAGTAAACTGCATCACGACGAGACAGAGCCTCTAAGGCCGTATCACCCATCGTGTGACGATTTTTTATATCAGAACATAGATATTCCATATACTCATTGGTATAACTATCCTAATATACGCCAGGTGGATAGTAAACGGAAAAAGGCTTTAAAGAAGTATTTGACATATTATGACGACCTGGAAATAAAAAAAAGGCTGCAGGCTGATATCGTTAATACAATCCAATTTCCTGAATTTGAACGAATATTCATTGAAGAACCATCGTTACATAATTACCTGCATGCATTCTTTGATTCATGTTATATGCTGGAGTTTTTCAACGAAACACGCCGTTTCAGTGTAATAATGTTATTATTTATTCATCAGAGGAAGGGAGGCAAAACAATTGACGACTACGTGGAGCAGATCAGCCACTACGTACGCTTCGACCCTGACTTCCAGCCGGAATAGACAGCAAGATAAGTATGCAGCGAACCGTAACGGCAGCGATACTGTTTATAATGTCCGGAAGCGTACTGCTCACCTCCGGATATTTCTATGATGAGCTTAACGACGTGAAACGTTGGTCTGTCGTGGTCGGTTCACTGCTTTTGCTTGTTGTATGCAGCCTGATGCCGAAGGGTTTCAGCAGTCTGTTTCGTGCCGTACGTTCAAGTCTGTTTTGTGTAGGAATGAGTGTTATCGGCACGGTGCTGTCTGTGCAGGGTGTCCTGCAATACCTGCATGTGCTTGCATCCCACAACGCATATTTCCATGTCACTGGCTCTTATGAAAACCCTGCAGGGTTTGCAGTGGCGGTATGTGTCATGTTCCCGTTTGCAGTCCATCTCCTGTCACGTAGGCCAAGCCATTTATGGCAGAGGCTGTTTGGTGCTGTCGCTGCCATGGTGATGGTTGTGGCTGTGGTGCTGTCGCAATCGCGCAGCGGCATTCTTGCGCTGTGTGTCAGTATTGGCGTGATGCTGACAGGCGTGTCTGAGGTAAGAAGATGGGTCTTAAAGTACAGGTATCAAGTACTGGCGGCAGTGGTCTTGCTTGTTCCATGTGTGCTGTTTGGCTTGTACTGCATGAAGCCCGATTCTGCCGACGGACGCCTGTTTATATGGCGGGTGTGCCTTGACATGATACGTGAAAGTCCGCTGACAGGATATGGTCCGTCGGGATTCCTCACACACTACATGCCGGCACAAGCTGATTACTTTTCATCACACCCAGATTCTCAATACATGTTGTTGTCCGATAACATCACACATCCCTTCAACGAATATTTGAAACTCACCGTCAAATATGGCATGGTTGGACTTCTTGCGTCACTATTGCTGCTTGTGATGTGGATACGTGGGGTATGGATAAATGGAGGAAAATACCGACATGTTGCATTGTCTGTAATGTCGGTTTTGTTCATCCTGTGCCAGTTCTCCTATCCGTTCAACTACGCCATATCGTGGTTCGTGGCGGCCTTGTCGCTTTTGTATGCATCTCCTGAATCGGTGTTTGCATGGTTCAGCCATCGCATACGACGCAGTCTGCTGTCTGCAGGTTTTATGACATTGCTGTCATATTCTTTTTACAATATGTATCACGAGCTGAAATGGGCAGCCATATCCCGCCGCTCGCTTGCCGGATATACAGAACAGATGATACCACACTATGAGCTAATGCTGCCGCACATGAAAGACAACCACCTGTTCCTATACAACTATGCAGCCGACTTGAACTATATAGGCAGTTATGACGAGAGTATGAGGCTGACGAAAGCATGTACGCACCTCTGTCTGGATTATGACGTCCAGATGCTTCTGGCTGACAATCTGGAGCAAACAGGCCGGACTGATGACGCAGTCGCAGCTTACTCCATAGCGTCGCTGATGATACCCAACCGACTGGTTCCCCTTGAATCGATTATGGATATTTATCTCAGTCTCGCAGACACGGTCCGTGCCGACTCGGTGGCATGGGTGATACTCGGCAAACGGGTTAAGGTGCCGTCGGCAGCAGTTGAACAGATAATGAGGGATGCCAGGGAATGGCTCGATGGAGGGGGACACGAAAAGAGCGAAGGCGGGACGGGCGAGGGAGGACCCATCCAGTCCTGAGCATCCACAGTCCAAACAATAAAAACGAAATTCAAATCGTTAACATCTAACCCCAAAAGTTAATGACCGATTTGGGATTATTGCTGTCGGGTACAACTTCATTTAACCAAAATCTTTCGCCCGCTAATGATGTTGATTCCTGGTTGCAGTGTGCTGAGACGCTGTCCCTGCAGGTTGTATATGTATTGTGGCGCATCGGCGGTATCAGCATCTCTGTAGATGGCATCAATGCCGGTTGCCGGTGTCTCTCCATCCATGCTGAGATAGATTTCCTTGATGTAGATTGGTCGTGAGCCGTCGGAGCTGAATCCGGCCTTGTATATCTTTGATGGGTCGATGGTTCTGTTATTAGGCGTTACCAGGTTGTGCAGGTCGATTGCAGCAGAAGTTGCCGTCTTGATGTCGTACTGGTAGCAGTCGCTCCAATAGTTGGTTGAGTCGTATATCCGGAACACAGGCTTTGATGTCGAACCGATACGGAACTTGATTACGATGTAGTTGTATTTACTCATATCCACGCCTCCGTTGTATTCCCATCCACCGAATCCGTTTTGTCCGGTCTTCAGTTGTCCGCTCTTCTCTGTGAATGTGCCAGAGCCGTAGATTGACGGGTTGAGTGCATCGGCTGTGAGCGGGAAGTATCCTACAGATACATGGAACGTGACGCTGTGGCTGTTGCCCAGAGGGTCGGTATATGTGGCTATGACATCCGTCTCGCCCACTCCAACACCACGTATGCTGCCTCCTACCACTTGTGCCACTCCAGGGTTGGAATATTCATAGTAGGCATTTGATGCAACGTTGCTCACGAGTCCCGACTGTGATGTGCTGATGATTTCCAGTCCTGTGTCGCCACCAGGGATGAGTGAGTAGTCGGTCTTTTCAAGTTCCATCTTCTCGACTGTGAGGTCAGCTTCGCTGTATGTATGGAGTATTCCAGGACCATAGTACCATTCTTCTTCCCACTTAGGCTCTGTGCTGAACCAGTCGATATCTACGTATCCGCCCAGTTGTTTAGTTGCATAGTTGAATAGGAAGAAGCGGTTGCCTACGAACACGCCCAGTGTGTATCCCATGTTCATCTCTGGGCCGAACTTGGTGTATTGGCTGTTGTCGTAGCTATAGTAGAAGTTTGTCTTGTTGGTGTTGAAGTTGACGACAGCTCTGAGGTATATGGTGTCGGCAGTGACTTCAGGTCCCACTTGTTGTGTCTGCTCTCCTTTCAGTTTTGATTGGTAGAGGCTGTAGATGTGTCGTTTGCCGTCTATCACCTTCACTCCGATGTATTGGTAGGGTTCTTGGAATACAGCCAATCCGGCTACGTCGCCTTCTGTCATGTGTTGTGTGGCGAGTTTGATGGTTCCGTATGATGGTGTATATCGTGCCGTTGTTGTTCCGACAGGGCTGTATCCGAGTATTCTCTGCGAGAGGCTGTTGCGGGCTTGCTGCAGTGAGTCGGTAATGGTGACGGTGTGGAGTCGCAGGTATCCTGGGTTTTCAATCAGGCTCCATGCCGAGTTGTCGGGGTTGTGGTTCCATTCCCATTGTCGTCCGAGTATAGGGTCGGTGAAGGTGTCGTTGGTGCTGAGATACTTTCGTTGGTGTGTCTGCCCTACATTTGGTTTAGGGTATGCACGTCCCGAGGCGGTCACGTCGGTACCGTTATTGCCTATCACCGGCCATCCGTCTTTCCACACTACGGGTTCGAGGTATGGCACACGTCCTATTGCCCCGTCGTCTTTGAAGAGCATGGTCCACCATTCGCCTGTCTTTGTCTCGACGAGTGCTCCCTGGTGTATCTTCTGTCCGGCAAAGACACGTCCCTTCGGGTTTGATGCCGTGGTTTCGGTGACACACTCCTCGTAAGGTCCCATAGGTGTTTCCGACCGGAAGATGGTTTGGCTGCCTTCGGTGCCTCCGTAGGTTGCGTAGATGTAGTAGTAGTTGCCGATGTGATACATGTGGCTTCCTTCGAGTCCGTTGCCTGCACGTATTACCGTGCTGCTTGTGATTTTGTTCAGGGTGTTTGGATTGAACTTTATGACATTAATGTTGTCGATGCCGCAGGCTACATAGAGGAATCCGTCGCCGTCGGGTCCGTCGTCGAAGAGCCATCCCGGGTCGTGATATGCTTCGGGCAGCAGGGTTACGTCCCACTTGCCTTCGGGGTCGGATGCGGTAAGTAGGATGCTGCGTGAGTCGGGCGACCATGTGGAGCATGGGAAGTAGAGGTAGAACTTGCCGTTATGGTAGTTGAGGGTCGATGCCCACATGCCTTGTCCGTAGTGGTGTGAACCTCTGACGAGGTTGTATGCGTCGTTATCTACAATTTGGAGCAGGGGGTTGGCGCAGTATTCCCAGTTGACGAGGTCTTTCGATTTCAGGATGGTTGCTCCCGGAATGTAGAACATGGTTGTGCTGACCATGTAGTAGGTGTCGCCCACGCGGATGACGTCGATGTCGGGGAAGTCGCCGTTGATAACCGGGTTCTTGTATGTTCCGTTGCCTTGGTCGGCAGTCCATTGGCGTGTATATGCCATGTATGGTCTTGTTGTCATGTTCCACTCTTTATACCACTCGAAGCAGGCTTGTGCACAGCACTCGGGGTTGCCGTCAAATGCAACGACGGCCTTTGGTATGGCCGATTCAATCGACTTGTCGATGTCGATATAGTCGCCTGTGCCGGTGAGGGTCATACCTATGTTGCCATAGTAGTCGTGGACGGCTTTCCATGCCTTTCCCCATTTTGATGTCGATGCAGTTGCCCATGTTCCGTAGTTTTTATATACGGGGTCACCGAATTCGTTGTAGTGATCGACTTTGTCAGTGTTTTTCGGGCTCCAGTCAATCTCGGTCACCACGACAGGATTGGTATTTACGACTGGTACCTGCCGGCCGAAGTTGGTGATGAATGTCTGTGGATTGGCATTGTCGTCACTCTGTCCGTACCATCCTGAATAGACGTGTACGGCATAGCCGATGTTGTATCCTTCGAGTGGGTATTTCTCGTATCCCTGATAACCGCTCTGGTATCCGGTGCCTACTCCCCAGATGATGCCTGTGAATCCGTTTGCACGTATTTTATCGACTATTGGCTGGAAGAAGTCGTAGAGTGCGTGGTCGCTGCTCTGTCCGTTGGCATCGTGCACGGTGATGGGTTCGTTTGCTAGTTCGATTGATATCTGTCCCGAGTATTTCAGTATGCTGTCGTTTTGTGTCACGATGTCCCACACCTCCATGAGGTAGTGCTGATAGCTGTCGCCCACAGTTATGGTGCCTGGACACACGCCTGGTGGACGCATGATGACATACAGTCCTTTCTTCACTGCATTGAGTGCCAGCCTTGAGTACAGTGTCCTCAGGTATTTAGTCAGCCGTGTCTTGCTGAAGTGTTCTATGTTTGCCTCGCCGTCGCCTGTCTTGCCTACGGTGATGGTCTGTCCGTTGTCGTCAACATAGCTGTAGTTCACGTTGTTGTCGTTGGTCCAGCATGGGTCGAGATGCAGACGGAATACATTGCAGTATGCACCGTTTGTGGTGTCGGTGATGGCTGTGTAGAGTTTGTTGAAATAGTTGATACATGGCGTCACCTTCGAGTCGTCGATGCCCCATCCCCATCGGCCGCCGTTGAACCAGTCGCTTGGGGTGTCCATCACTCCGTGCAGGCGCACCACATTGCCTTTGTCGTCTTTCAGCTCACGGCCATCTACGTGCAGTGGCGGTGTGTTGCCGAATGTCTGTGCTTTGCCTGGCGATGCTGTCAGGAGCAAAGCAGTAATGATTGCAAGTAAATTCTTCATTTCAGTTATGTTTGTCCATATTGTTTATTTGTTACAAATCTGTATGGTGGTTTGACGATGCAAAATTACCGTGTTTTCTTTATGTGTAATATAATTAATGTATCGGTTATTGTAAGTTTTGTAACATACAGAACTTTGTTTTTCATCTGGGTTGGTGCCGAATGTTACATTTTTGTTATTTTGTGTATCGCAACTGCTTGTTGATATGAAATATTAGCAGTAACTTTGCAGCTGGAAGCTTGCAAAGTTACGTTTCAGTTCGTTTCCCCAGGGCAGCTGAAAGCTTGCAAAGTTACGTTTCAGTTCGTTTCCCAAGGGCAAACGGGTGGCATCTTAATCCGGACTTCCTGCAACGTGTCGGTCGGAGAGTGCGGACTCACAGACCCGGGAGTGCGGACTCGCAGGCCCGAGAGTGCAGACTCGCAGACCCGAGAGTGCGGACTCGCAGACCCGGGAGTGCGGACTCGCAGACATGGGTATGACTTATCATCCTTCAACCATCAGGAAAACATTAAAAAACGACAACCGATATGAACATCATCCATTTACCGAAGTCGGCAATTGTTGCCCTGGCCTGCATCATGCAGTCAGCGTATGGCACTCATGCAGTTGCCGCCAATCAGATGCCCGGTTTTTCGGGTTCGGCCAGTTTTGTTACCTTCACTCCCGAAAAAGGTGCCACTTGTCTGTGGAATGCCAGCGAGAAGCAGGTGGGTATCCTGACCGACGAGAGCGACTACCCCGGAGTGCTCATGGCTGCAAGCAACTTGATGACCGATATAGAATCCGCCGGGGGTAAGGCTGTTTATGACCCCCGCTGCGCCACCCAGATAGTGATAGGTACACTGGGCCGTTGCAGCTACATCGACAGTATGGTACCCGGCAGTGTGAAACGTGGTCTGACGGGAAAACGCGAGAAATACATCATCACCACCCTCCGTGCCTATATAGGCGGAGCAATGCATCAGACAGTGGTGGTGGCCGGCAGCGACAAGCGCGGTACGATTTATGGCATCTACGAACTGTCGCGGCAGCTGGGCATATCGCCATGGTACTGGTGGGCCGATGTACCTGTCGAACGTCACGAAGCCGCCTATGTGCGTCGGGGCATATTCACCGAAGGCGAACCGGCAGTGCGCTACAGAGGTATTTTCATCAACGACGAGTGGCCTGCAATGGGCAACTGGGCCAACGAACATTTCGGCGACTTCAACCATCAGATGTATGCACACGTGTTTGAACTCGTGCTGCGCCTCAAGGGCAACTTCATGTGGCCGGCAATGTGGAACTCTGCATTCTATGCCGACGATCCGGAAAACATGACAACTGCCGATGAAATGGGCATTATCATGGGCACATCCCACCACGAGCCACTGGGCCGTGCACAGAAGGAGTGGACGCGTGTCAGGACCCGTGGCCCGTGGAACTACGACACCAACCACGACGAACTCACCGAGTTTTGGCGCGGCGGAGTGGCCCGGATGCGCAACACCGAAGATGTGCTGACAATAGGAATGCGCGGCAATGGCGACGAACCGATGGCAGCGCATGCTGATGTGGCACTGCTGGAGCGCATAGTGGCCGAACAACGCGAAATCATAGCACAGGAAACCGGACGTCCGGCCGAACAGACACCACAGGTATGGGCACTATACAAGGAGGTGCAGGAATACTACGAAAAGGGAATGCGTCTGCCCGATGATGTCATACTACTGCTCTGTGATGACAACTGGGGCGATGTGCGCCTGCTGCCCGACCTCGGAGGCAAACACCATCCCGGAGGATACGGGATGTACTACCACGTTGACTATGTGGGCGGTCCACGAAACTCGAAATGGCTGAACGTGAGTCAGGTGCAACGCATGTGGGAACAACTGCAACTCACCTACGACTATGGAGTTGACCAACTGTGGATACTGAATGTGGGCGACCTCAAGCCTATGGAGTTCCCAATCGACTTCTTCCTCAAGATGGCATGGAACCCATCGAGGTTCAAGGCCGACAACCTCATCGACTACACCCGCGACTTCTGCCTGCAGCAATTAGGCGAAAGTCAGGCCGACGAAGCAGCGCGAATACTCAACCTGCAATGCAAATACGCCTACCGCAAGACAGCCGAACTGCTCGACCAAAACTCCTACTCCCTGCAAAACGGCGAGTGGCAGCAGATGGTGAGCCGATACAGGGTGCTGGCCTATGAGGCCGAAGGCCAATTCGCCACCATCGAGCCACAATACCGCGACACCTACCGCCAACTCATACTCTTCCCCGTACAGGCAATGGCCAACATCTACGAGCTGCACTACGCCTACGCCATGTACACCAAACTGACCGCCGAAAACAACCCCGAGGCCGACACCTGGGCCAGGAAGGCATACGAATACTACGTGAAAGACTCGGTGCTCTGCGCCCAGTACAACCACGACATAGCATCGGGCAAGTGGAACCACATGATGGACCAACTGCACATAGGCTACACCTCATGGCAGGAACCATCACGACGCTACTTCCCAACCCCATCGTCACTAGCCCAAAGGGGTAGAGGCACATGGGGTGCGACCTCCACACCCAAAGAGACACTGGCCTACGAGGCAACCGACTTCACCGACACACACGATGCCAAACATGCCAAATGGACCATCATACCTTATTTCGGCATATACGACAACGGAGTGGCCCTCATGCCATATACCAAACCGACCGACGGAGCCAGCATCACCTACCATATCGACCTTCCGCGCCAGGCATTCACCCTGCGACTGCAACTGGCACCCACACTGCCATTCAACGCAGGCAAGGGACAACGGCTGAAGGTGAGACTGGCCGACACACCCGAACACGAGCTGAACATAAACCAGCGGTTCAACGAATATGCCCTGCAAGGCAACCGAATCAACACCCAAGACATTAAATATGACAACACCGACCAACATCTGGCCGGACGACAACAACTCACACTCATGCCACTCGACCCAGGCATTGTAATCGAACGTATCGAAGTAGTGTGGGAAAAGTGAAATAAAACCGACACGCATCACCGATAATTCAGAAATAATGCGTAACTTTGCGGGCAAAAGCCCGCAAAGTTACGTTTCAGTGCGTTTCCCCAGGGCGGGCAAAAGCCTGCAAAGTTACGTTTCAGTGCGTTTCCCCAGGGCAGGCAGAAAACAACCACAAAACAAATACACGAATAAAAAATGAAAGTAGCAATAGTAGGAGCCAGCGGTGCAGTAGGGCAGGAATTTCTCAAAGTACTCGACGAGCGCAACTTCCCTATCGACCACCTCGTCCTGTTTGGCTCGACACGCAGTGCAGGACGTAAATACACATTCAGAGGCAAAGAATACGAAGTGCAGTTGCTGAAACATGGCGATGACTTCAAAGACATCGATATTGCATTCGCATCGGCCGGAGCAGGCACATCGAAAGAATATGCCGCCGACATAACCCGACATGGAGCCGTCATGATAGACAACTCGAGCGCATTCCGCATGTGCGACGACGTGCCACTTGTCGTTCCCGAATGTAATGCCGAAGATGCACTCAACCGACCGCGCGGAATCATTGCCAACCCCAACTGCACCACAATCATGATGGTTGTAGTGCTCAAGCCCATCGAACAGCTGTCGCACATAAAAACCATACACGTGGCCAGCTACCAAAGCGCATCGGGAGCCGGAGCAGCTGCCATGGCCGAACTGCAACAGCAATACCGTCAACTGGTGGAAGGCAAGGAACCTACTGTACAGAAATTTGCATATCAACTGGCCTATAACGTGATACCACAAATCGACGTGTTCCAAGACAACGGATACACTAAGGAAGAGATGAAGATGTTTAACGAGACACGCAAGATACTACACTCCGACGTGAGGTGCAGTGCCACCTGTGTGCGCATCTCGTCGCTCAGGGCACACAGCGAGGCCGTATGGGTAGAGACCGAAAAACCGCTCGACGTAAGTCAGGTGCAGCAAGCCATTGCCCAGGCCAGCGGAGTCACACTGCTCGACAATCCATCGACCGCAACCTACCCAATGCCACTCTTCACCGCAGGAAAAGACAACGTGTATGTGGGTCGAGTACGCAAAGACCTTGCCAACGACTGCGGGATTACACTCTGGCTCAGTGGCGACCAAATAAAGAAAGGAGCTGCACTCAACGCAGTGCAGATAGCTGAATACCTCATCCAAGTGGGTAGCGTGAACGGCTGACAAGAAAAAAAGAGTGCAAAACGCAAAAAAAACAACAAAAGATTTGGCTACCTCACACGAAATCGCTACTTTTGCTGTCAAATTGATAACAAACACTTACAAATGGAACGTATAGACAGTCTTGACAAGAAGATACTCGACATTATATCGGTAAACGCTCGAATACCCTTTAAAGATGTAGCAGCAGAGTGTGGTGTGTCGCGCGCTGCAATACACCAACGTGTGCAACGACTCATAGACCAGGGAGTGATAACCGGCTCGGGATACCACGTAAACCCTAAGAGCCTGGGATACTCTACATGCACATTCGTGGGCCTGAAACTGGAAAAGGGTTCAATGTATCGCGAGGTAGTGGCATGTATCAAGGAAATACCCGAGGTGGTGGAATGCCACTGCACTACAGGTCAGTATTCACTTTTCCTGAAAATGTATGCCCGCGACAACGAACAACTGATGGACATACTCAACAACCGAATACAGGGCATACCTGGAGTTGACTCGACCGAGACACTCATATCCCTAGACCAAAGCATAAAGAAAGAACTGCCCATAAACGAAAACTGACACAGGGGATGTATTTCGAAGGACTTATTATAGGCGTGGCTACATTCCTCATCATAGGACTGTTTCATCCACTCGTGATAAAAACCGAATACTACACAGGCACTCGCTATTGGTGGGTGTTCCTCATATTGGGCATCGCAGGAATAGCTGGCTCGCTATTCATCGAAAGCACACTCTGGGCTTCACTGCTCGGTGTGTTCTCGTTCTCGTGCCTGTGGACAATCAAAGAATTGTTTGAACAAGAAAAACGTGTTAGTAGGGGGTGGTTCCCGAAAAATCCGAAGCGTCACCCTACATCTGACCCGACTCGATGAGCAATATACAACGTTCGGTTATACGATCGTCAACATCGGGGTCGTACTCCTTTTTCAGACTGGCACCAAACAACGTGGCAAACGCATTATAGAAACCTGCCTTGAAACTGCCCATGTAGGTTTTAATCAACTGATAGGAGGTCATATCGCACTGACGGTCGATTAGCTTTATAAGCAATTTGCCTTGAGCAAATGTGAGTTTCTTAAGGCGTGGACGATATTCCTTCATCAATTCCTTTTCCAACTGTTTCATATAGACATCGCGCTCTTTCTTGGTAGGTAACGAGTCGAGATGGGCTACACAACCCTCTATGCGATGCTGAATCTCAACGGCAATGGGATAAACCTTTTTTATGTTGTTGGCTATATTGTAGTACTTTTTGGCTTCCTTGGCCGACTTGAAAATCAAGTTGTCGAATATATAAACGTCAGACATGATGATAAGTGGAATATACTCGCCATCATACAACACTGTGCCGGCATACCCCATATAATGAGAAAAAATAGGGGAACCGGTCATCT
Organism: uncultured Prevotellaceae bacterium; assembly: GCA_937915745.1. Classification (GTDB taxonomy): domain Bacteria; phylum Bacteroidota; class Bacteroidia; order Bacteroidales; family Bacteroidaceae; genus Colivivens. The sequence continues at coordinate 18,960 of CALGGJ010000040.1, forward strand.
CACGATCGGTATCTACATCGGCAACAACATTCTGTCCGAACCCCATGAGCGGAGTCAGACAGGATACTGCTGTCAGCAAGACACCAATATGTCGCAAGAAAACATTCATGCCGCAAATTTAGTAAAAAAGAAAATATGGAATCATGAAACCAGAGTAGTTTAGCACTTATTTAACATAAAAACAACGTCAATACACCTGGTTTTAATACTTTCAGTCACGGGAAACACAGTTTTTTCAGGGCAACTGGCAGCTATCTCATTTATTTTAACTAACTTTGCAGCTGAAAGCTTGCAAAGTTATGTTTCAGTGCGTTTCTTGGGCAGCCAAAAGCTTGCAAAGTTATGTTTCAGTGCGTTTACCCAGGGCAGCCAAAAGCTTGCAAAGTTATGTTTCAGTGCGTTTCCCCAGGGCAGCACGAATTACAAAAAATGATCAGGTCACTACATATTGAACACTACGCCTTGATAAATCAGCTCGACATAGAGCTGAACCCGGGATTCTCGGTCATAACGGGCGAAACGGGTGCCGGAAAATCCATCATACTGGGAGCCATCGGCCTGCTGTTGGGTAGCCGTGCCGACCATACTGCCATCAAACAAGGCGAGCAGCGCTGCATGATTGAGGCCGAATTCGATACCGACGGACTTTGCCTCGAACCGTTTTTCATCGACAACGACCTCGATTTCGACGGACATGCTTGTATTCTGAGGCGCGAATTGACTGCTACAGGCAAGAGCCGCGCTTTCATCAACGATACACCCGTAACACTGGCGCAGATAAAAGCATTGGGCGACAAACTCATCGACATACACTCACAACACCAAAATCTGCTGCTGGCACGCGAAGACTTCCAACTCCAGACCCTCGACCTCGTAGCACAAAACACTACAGAATATTCGCTCTACACACAACTGTACGACAAATACAAACAAACATGTTGCGACCTTGAAACAGCCATACAGCAAGCAAAACAAAGCCGAGAGGAAGAAGATTACCTGCGTTTTCAGTTTGAACAACTGGCCGAAGCAAACCTCAGGGCAGGCGAGCAACAGGAACTGGAAGACGAGCAGGAAACACTGAGTCATGCCGAAGAAATAAAATCGGGTATGTATGCAGCACTCAATCTCATCGAGCGCGATGACGAACAGAGCACACTCATCTGCCTAAAACAAGCAGCGACAGCGTTGCAAAACATCTCACATGTGTTCAACCCGGCAAACAATCTGGCCGAACGACTGCATTCATGCGAGATTGAGCTGAAAGACATTGCCGACGAAATTGCCGGCAATGCCGACAATATAGCATACAACCCCGAACGCCTTAATGAGGTAGATGAGCGCCTTGGCACAATCTATATGCTGGAAAAGAAACACCACGTAGAAAGTGTAGAAGCACTTATTGATATTCAAACCGAGATAGAAAAAAAACTGAGCCTCATCGACCAAAGCGACGAACTTATACAACAGCTCACCCAAGCAAAGGAGGATGCCCTGAATGCCGTAACCAGCCAAGCAGACGTCCTCACCAATACCCGACAAAAGGCAAAAGCCAAACTCGAGAAGCAAATCATCAGTCTGCTGCAATCGCTCGGTATGCCCAACGTGACATTCAAAGCCAACATGACTCCACTTGCAGAACCACGTGAAAATGGTGCCGACAAGGTCATATTTATGTTTTCTGCCAATAAAAATACCGACCCACAGCCCCTGTCGCAGATTGCATCGGGAGGCGAGATAGCAAGAGTGATGCTGTCGCTCAAAGCCCTCATAAGCGGAACAGTCGAACTGCCTACAATCATATTTGACGAGATAGACACAGGAGTGTCAGGAAACATAGCTGAGAAAATGGCAGGAATAATGCACGACATGGCAAGCCAGGGAAGGCAAGTCATCAGCATCACACACCTGCCACAAATAGCAGCACAGGGGCAGTACCATTATAAGGTCTATAAGGAAGATGGACTGTTTGCAACGACAACCCACATAACACAACTCAATACCGAAGGCCGTATAAACGAGATTGCACACATGCTGAGCGGTGCAACCATAACACAGGCAGCACTCAGCAACGCCAAGGCACTTCTGGGCCTTGACGCCTGAGTGCAGCGCACATGGACAATGACAGTGACGATAACAACGACTGAAGATGTCAGATGTGCGAGGACGGCAATGCCTGTAATTACTGGAATCCAGCAATTCCTGATAAACAAATTACCGACTATGACAGAAACAATAAGATACAAACTTACATCCGTAATACTGCTCCTACAAGCCTGTACCGCTATTCACGCCCAGGAGGCAGCAGCCCCTAACTGGGTGAACAAGGTACAGAAAGCCATTGCAGCAGTTACGACATACGATAAGAACGACGAGATGCTCAAAAGCGGGACCGCATTCTTCATCACTGCCGATGGTCAGGCAATCGCCGACTATGCGTTGTTCAATGGTGCTTACAGTGCTATTGTTACCGACCAAAGCGGACAGAAAAGCAAGGTGGAGAGAATTCTTGGAGCGGACGACACCTATGCATTGGTAAAATTCAAGGTCAATGCAAAGAAGGTAACACCCGTAGCACGGGCAAAAAACAATCCGTCGAGGGAGGCTCTGGTCTTTGCATTGAAACAGACAACAGGAAAAATCAGCAAATGTCCGTCGGCAACAGTAAGCGAGACAAAAATGATAAACGACGACATCCCATTCTATACTCTTTCATTTGCTATCGACGATACATACCTCGGTGCACCACTCTTCAATTCAAGTGGCGAATGGATAGGAACCATACAACCCTCTATGGGACTGAACGGATATGCACTCGGAGCCGAATTTATAGACCAACTCAGCATAAGAGCCATCACTACAAAGGTAAATAATATGGCACTCGACAACATCCACATCGCCAAGGGATTGCCCGGCAGTGCCGAGGAGTCTCTTGTTTATCTATATATCAAATCGCAGACAATGAGCAACGACGAGTACCTCGACATGCTCAACCTTTTCATAGATACCTATCCCGACAATGCAGAAGGCTACAGCCGCCGTTCGACACTGCTAATCGACCTTCAGCGTTTTGACGAAGCTGACAATGATTTGCAGTCGTTCCTAAAACTGAGTGACGACAAGGCATTTGCAAACTCAAGGATAGCCGACATAATATACACCAAACTACTTTATCAACCAACACCAGAGTACGACAAGTGGAACTACGATCTTGCTGTGGATTATATTGACAAGGCACTGGCCGAACGTCCCGATTTTATTGAACACAAACTGCTGAAAGCACAAATACTTATGTCGAGCAAGGATTATGCAGGTGCACTCAGCATATTCGATGACATCAATGCCGGCGAACAACGCTCGGCTGCAACGCTGTATGCAGCCAGTCTTGCACACGACGGACTGGGCGATACCATCGATATACAGATAGAACTGCTCGACAGTGCAATAGCAACATTCCCTACACCTATGCCTGCCGAGGCTGCAAGCTATGTATTAAGGCGCGGACAACTTTACAACATTGCCGGACGCTATCGTGAGGCAGTAACCGACTACAATCAGTATTGTTTTTTAAGCAACAACAAAGTCAGTGATATCTTTTACTACGACCGTTCACAGCTCGAACTTAAGGCTAGGATGTATCAGCAGGCGCTCGACGATATAGAGAAGGCCATAAGCATGGCTCCAAATACAAAGCAATACTACATCGACAAATGTGCCTTACTACTGCGTGTGAACATGATTGATGAGTGCATACAGACGGCTCAGCAAGTGCTTGTCATGGATGCCGACAATGTAGATGCATATCGCATCATGGGATATGCACAAGTGCAAAAGGGTGACACTGAAGCCGGACGCAAAAACCTGGAACACGCAGTGCAGTTGGGCGATGCTTTGGCAAAGGAGATTATAGACCGATATCTTAAATGATGTTTTTACAAACATGCATTCAAATTAGCAGAGACGCATTCAACTTTATAGAAATGTATTCAACCCACAATGAATAAGCAGAAATTAATAGCAAAAACATTTGCCGGACTTGAGGAATTGCTGGCAAACGAACTTGAAGCCATAGGAGCTGAAAACATAGAGCAAGGCAACCGCATGGTGACCTTTTATGGTGATAAGGAAATGCTCTACAAGGCCAACTTCTGCCTTCGAACCGCAGTGAAGGTGTTGAAACCCATACGAGAGTTCAAGGCCAACGACGCCGATGAGGTGTATGAAGAGGTGAAAAAGATTGATTGGAGCGATTATATGGATGTTGACGATACATTCATTGTCGATGCAGTGGTCTTTTCAGAAGAGTTCCGCCATTCACGTTTTGCTGCCTATAGGGTGAAAGACGCCATTGCCGATTATTTCCGTGAAAAGACAGGCAAGCGCCCGAATGTAGGCATATCCAATCCCGATATCCGAATCAACATCCATATTTCAGAGAATGATGTGACCATTTCGCTTGACAGTTCGGGCGAAAGCCTGCACCATCGTGGCTATCGTGTAGGTACGGTTACGGCACCGCTTAACGAGGTATTGGCCGCAGCCGTAGTGATGCTCACAGGATGGGATGGTCAGTCTGACCTCATCGACCCCATGTGCGGCTCGGGTACAATACTGATTGAGGCGGCACTGCTTGCCCGCAATATCTATCCGGGTGTGTTCCGCAAGGAGTTTGCGTTTGAGCGTTGGAAGGATTTCGACCCCGATTTGCTCGATACCATATACAATGACGACAGCCACGAGCGTGCCTTCACGCATAAGATATATGGTTATGACATCAACCGCCGGGCGGTATCGGTTGCTCAGGAGAATGCCAAATCGGCAGGTGTGGCCGACATCGTAGAGATTGTACAGCAAGACTTCCGCGACTTTACCAAACCAGCCGAACCGGCTATTATCATCACCAATCCACCATATGGTGAACGCATTACAACCGACGACATTCTGGGTCTGTACGAAGATATTGGTCGCACGTTGAAGCACTCGTTTGTGGGTGGCGATGCTTGGATTTTGTCTTTGCACGAAGAGTGCTTTGCTCGCATCGGTTTCCGTCCGTCAACTCGCATCATGCTCTATAATGGAGCGTTGGAATGTGAATTGCGCAAGTATCAGGTATTCGAGGGCAAGCTGCGGGAGCGTCGTGAAGAAGGTATGGATATTAAGAGCGATGCCGATCGCGAACGCAACCTTCGTTTCAAGGGTCGTAAGCAGCACCAGGATAGTGAAACCAACCACGACGACCTTCTGAGTCGTGATGATTTGCCCGATTGGGTGAGGAAGAAAATAGAGCATTCAGATAAAGACTCTGTCGGCAGGCGCCGGTCACAACACTATGATGGCGATGCTGACCTTGCCGATGATTTCTTTTCTGATGATGAACCCCGCCTCAACCGCAGGAATTTCAAATGGGGCGACCGTGGTAACGATTTCCGTGACGACCAAGACGACCATTACTTCAAATCGAAACCTTTCCGCAATTCATGGTCAGACAGGCGTTCGCACGACGACGAAGGCAAGACGAAGAAGACTGATGGTGCAAAACTCAGGAACGACCGGTTTGAGTCGAAGACTGATGGTCGCAAGGGTCGGTTTAGTGGCCGTGCAGAAAGGGCAGACAGGCGTCGGTCAACGTCATCTGGCCGTCAGTCAGAGTTTGCAGATCGCCCGTCAAAGCCAACTGTCCGTCAGTCAAAGCCAACTGTCCGTCAGTCAAAGCCAACTGTCCGTCAGTCAACGTCATCTGTCCGCCCGTCGAAATCGGGATTTGGTAGGAAAAAGTCAGACAAATAATTCTCTTACAATGCGCATTATTACATCAGCCGTGTTTGCTTGCATTTGCACCTTGCTGGCGGCTCAGGACCTTCGAATCGATGCCGGCCAGCAGGTCGGCATTGTGTTTCCAGAAGATTGCCGTCCGGTTGCCTTTTCGGCATTGGAAATGCTGAAAGACGACTTTCGTCGTGTATTGGGTTCGGAGCTTTTGGCAGTGACTGATGCGGTTGATGCTCAGATAATTGCACAAATAGGTGATGCCGAAAACGAGTACAATGACGCAGGCGGGTCAGATATCGGTGAGTCGTTTCGAATATCGGTGTGCGACGGACGTCTCTACATTTATGGCAGCGATTCCCACGGTCTGGCATACGGTCTGCTCGAGGTGTCGCGCCTGTTAGGTGTCAGTCCGTGGGAGTGGTGGGCCGATTGCACTCCACACCGATTGTCTGTATTTCGTGTCGGCAGCAATTATCATACCCATCAGTATCCCCTGGTGCGTTATCGCGGCATCTTCATTAACGACGAGGATTGGGGTCTGCTGCCATGGGCCACGGCTCAAGAACCCGAACTGGCGGCAGATGTGTTAAGTGGCCATTATGGAAGGACGTCGGCCAAGGGTGTCATAGGGCCAAAGGTGAACGAGCGTATTTTCCAGCTTATGCTCAGGTTGCATGCCAACTATTATTGGCCGGCCATGCACGAGTGTAGTCAGCCTTTTTTCACCATTCCCGGTAATCGCGAGATGGCTGAGCGATACGGCATTTACATCGGCGGTTCGCATTGCGAGCCCATGGCCTGCTCTACCGCCACTGAGTGGCCCATGCGTGGCGAGGGCGACTATAACTATGTAAGCAACAGCGATGCCGTTAAGGCTTTTTGGCAGAAACGCCTCGACGAGGTGAAGGGACAAGAGATAGTTTACACCATAGGTATGCGCGGATTGCACGACGGAGCCATGCAGGGTACACGCACCATGGACGAGAAGGTACGCTATCTTCAACAGGTAATCGACGACCAGCGTCGAATGCTGGCTGCAACGCTGCAGCTGCCGGCCGACAGTCTTGCGTCGGTGCCGCAGGTGTTTGTGCCATATAAGGAAGTGCTCGATATATACAAGGGCGGACTTGTGGTACCCGATGATGTCACTCTCATGTGGACAGACGATAATTACGGCTACATACGCCACTTTCCCGACTCGGTCGAACGCCTGCGCAGTGGTGGCCATGGTGTTTACTACCATGCCAGCTATTGGGGTCGTCCCCACGATTATCTTTGGCTCAGCACCACATCGCCTTATCTCATGCGTCAGCAGATGGATGAGGCTATGAGCCGGGGTATCGACCGCATGTGGATTTTGAATGTGGGCGATATTAAACCTGCCGAATACATCATCGAACGCTGGATGGACCTTGCCTGGTGTGCTGACGAAGACAATGACGAAGATGCCGCGCTCCGGTTGTTTATGAGTCGCGAGTTTGGTGAGTCGCTGGGAGTCAGACTGGCTGAGGTAATGAGCCAGTATTATCGTTTGGCTTACATACGCAAGCCTGAATTTATGGGTGGAACCCGCACCGAGGAGAGCGACCGCACCTATTGGGCACAACACCATCCAATTGAGGGGTGGACACGCGGCGATGCCGAATTTCGCCTCAGGGCCTACCGCCAACTCTCCGACCGTGTGGAGCAGCTTGCCGCGAAGGTTGAGGCCGACCGCCGCGATGCTTTCTTCCAACTTGTGAAATACCCTGTGCAGGCATCAGCGCAGATGAACATCAAGTTCCTGGCTGCAACAAAGCACGAAAGCGATATGGCATACGATTCAATCGTGAGCCTCACCCGCATCTACAACTCCAACCCGCGCTGGACAGGAATACTCGACATGCACCCACGCCGCCTCACTGTGTTTAATCGTGTTGAAGAGCCGCTGGCTTACCCCGACCGTCCATTGCAGTACAAGCAGAGTATCGACCTGGGTAAGATACACGGACACCACCTCGACGGTCTAGGATACAATGCGGATGCCATGTCACTGCCCCAAGGCGAGGCCATCAGTATCGACCTGCATCATAAGACAACGACCGACACCCTGCATATCGAACTGCATCTGTTGCCTTCACATCCCATTGACGGGCCGACTGTCGCCGTTGAAGTGGGCATTGACAGCCGCGAGTCCCTGACATTGGAATATCAGACCTACGACCGCAGTGAAGAGTGGAAGCAGAACGTGCTGCGTAATCAGGCCATACGTATCGCCACCCTGCCACTGCCCGATAGCCGCAGGAATCATAAAATACGAATCAAAGCCCTCACGCCGGGGGTTGTAATCGACGAGATTTATTGGTGGTAGGAGGGAGAGTGCGCAGTCGCAGGCCCGAGAGTGCGCAGTCGCAGGTCCGAGAGTGCGCACTCGCAGGTGTGAGAGCAGGCACTCGCCAATACAGATATAGACAATCACAACCGTTATGACAGAAAACCGAACGATACTCATCACCGGTGCAACCGGATTTATAGGCAGTCATCTGTGTCAGGTAGCCCTCGACGACGGATGGGACACTTGGGCGGCCCTGCGCCCCAGTAGCAGTCGCCGCTATCTGCAGATGAAGGGACTGCATTTCATCACTCTTGATTTTACGTCGAAAGAACAGATAACGGCGGGGCTGGAAGCTACCGGTCTGCGTCCCGACATCGTGATTCATGCCGGCGGAGCAACCAAATGCCTTGACCCTTCCGACTTCATGCTCCACAACTATCAATCGACCGTCAACCTGGTAGAGGCTCTGGCCGGGGCCGGCCGTCTGCCACGACAACTGGTGTATCTCAGCAGCCTCAGTGCCACTTATGCTTCGGCCTACGGCGAGAGCAAGCTGAAGACCGAGGAGTGGCTGCAGACCACACCACTGCTGACTCATACCTCGGTACTCATCTTCAGGCCGACAGGTGTTTACGGTCCTCGCGAGCGCGACTATTTCATGATGGCGCAGTCGATAAGACGTCATATAGATGTTGCCGTGGGATTCCAGCCCCAGAAACTTACATTTGTGTATGTGGCCGACCTTGCAGGAGCCATTTTTACTGCCATAAGACGCAACGTAAAGGGTGGAGTGTTCAACGTGACCGACGGCCAGGTTTATAGTTCACGGCAGTTTTCCGACCTGCTGCAGAAGGAACTCGGTGTCCGGCAAGTGGTACACGTAACAGTGCCCCTGTGGATGCTACGCCTCGTATCGAACGTGGCCGATGCATGGGGACGGATGACTCACAAACCATCGACCCTCAACCGCGACAAATACCGCATCATGGCCCAGCGCGACTGGACTTGCGACATATCGCCAATGCTTGACACGATAGGCTATACACCCCAGTGGCAACTGCCGCGAGGCGTACATGCCACCATCGAATGGTACAGGCAACACGGCTGGTTATGAACAGTCGGGAATGCCAGAAATTAAGAATAAAGACAGATACCAGAAATTCCTATATTCGGCTTTATCCCCCTCAGTCTCCCGCATGGGGATGACTGGGAGCATCCCCGGATTAACGAAAACGCTCGTGATAATGACAATCATACAATAACAAATATGCAATGAAACTGAACAGTGTAGAACTTACAACCATAGTCTATATAGCTCTCACGACAGTGATGATAGCTATTTACGGTTCAAGCCTCGCAGACCCCTGGCCTATGCTCATACTGCGTGCCGTAGCCCTCATCATCATACCCATAGCCCATCTCTTAAGCCGCAATATGCCAGTCCGCTGGGCTCTCTGCCTGCGAACGTTCCCACTTCTGGCACTGCTCATCTGGTGGTATCCCGAAACCTACGACTTCTGCTCAATACTGCCTTATCAGGACCATGTGTTTGCCTCCATCGACCAACAGTTGTTCGGTTGTCAGCCGTCGCTTGAGTTTGAAAGAACTCTGCCGCAGATGTTCTGGAGCGAGATATTCAACATGGGATACTACTCATACTACTACCTGATGGCAGCCGTCATCATATTCTACCTCATACGCCGCACATCCTGGTACGACCGTGCCACATTCATCTTCCTCGGTTCGTTCTTCATCTTCTACCTCGTGTTTGAGTTTCTTCCGGTTGCCGGTCCGCAATACTATTTCCAGGCCCTGCACGACATCTACGGCATCGACCCCTTCACGGCGCTACCTTCGCCACTACCGTCGGTGGGCCACTATTTCAGCACCCATGAGGAAGCCATGCTGCCCGAAGCACGAGGTATCTTCGGTCAGTTGGTGCTGAGCGCACAGGAGGTAGGCGAACATCCCACTGCTGCATTCCCGTCGAGCCATGTGGGAATGGGCACTGTGGCCATGTTGCTGGCATGGAAGTCGAACAACCGCACACTGTTCTGCATCCTGCTGCCGTTCTATGTGTTGCTCTGCCTTGCAACAGTATATATACGGGCTCACTACCTCATCGATGCCATCTGCGGACTCATCTTCGCCATAGTGCTATATATGGCAACCGACGCCCTATACACGCGACTGCATTCGCTCACCTCGTAGAGGGCCGGAGGATTAAGAGTCCTCAGTTTAAGAACCAATCCTCGAAGGCGATGCCAACCGTTTACCTCCTCCGGTAAATCCTGAAAATAATTTTTTTTATGGTGATGCCGATAGCCCTGACGATAACGAAAAAACACATACCGACCAAAAAAACAAGAGCAAAATGAAATAATGTCGGGTAATATGACCTCGTTTCACCATTTATTTCGTATCTTTGCCACATGAAAATCAAACTAATACTAAAATACAATCTTATGAAACTACAAAAACTAATTCTGGCCCTTGCAGCCACACTTGTCGGCATGTCAGCATGGGCACAGGGCCACGAGTTTCTGGTACAGACCAACAAGCTCGGTGCGCCCATTCCATCTACCATGTATGGAATATTCTTCGAAGACATCAACTATGCAGCCGACGGTGGTCTGTATGGCGAACTGGTGAAAAACCGCTCGTTTGAATTCCCCGACAACTATATGGGCTGGAATATATTCGGCAACGTACAGTTGCGCAACGACGGCCCGTTCGACAAAAACCCACACTACATACGTGTGGGCTACAGCGGGCATAGCGACAAATTCTCCGGAGTGGAAAACGAGGGCTACTTCGGAATAGGCTATGAAGACGGTGCTGAATACCGCTTCTCGGTATGGGCCAGAGTCCCCAATGGTAACCGCGCACAAATACGTGTCATGCTCTGCGACCCCTCAACCATGGAAGAACGCCAGCAGTTTGCAGAGCAACAGGTAACCATCGAAGGCAACGAGTGGAAAAAATACACAGCAGTGCTGAAAGCTACAAAAACCGTCAACAAAGGCACACTGCGTGTCATGCTGCGCGGCAACGGACAAGCCGACCTCGAACACATAAGCCTCTTCCCTGTCAAAACATGGAAAGGTCATGAGAACGGTATGCGCCAAGACCTGGCACAAGCACTTGCCGACCTCCGTCCGGGCGTGTTCCGATTCCCCGGAGGATGTATAGTCGAGGGAACCGACCTGGCTACACGATACCAATGGAAGAACTCTGTTGGACCTGTCGAAAACCGTCCGCTCAACGAAAACCGTTGGCACTACACATTCGACTACCGCTTCTTCCCCGACTACTATCAGAGTTACGGACTCGGGTTCTTCGAGTATTTCCAACTATGTGAAGAAATAGGAGCCGAACCACTGCCTGTAGTGAGCGTAGGTCTGGCCTGCCAGTTCCAAAACCGAAGCGAAAGTGCACACGTACCAGTAGATGAACTCCAACCATACATCGACGATGTGCTGGACCTCATTGAGTTCGCCAACGGTGATCCTGCCAAAAACTCATGGGCCAAACTGCGTGCCGACATGGGACACCCCGAGCCATTCAACCTCAAATTTGTAGCCATCGGAAACGAGCAGTGGGGGCAGACATACATTGACCACCTGCAGCCATTCGTGGCACAAGTGCGCAAGCAATATCCAAACATCAGGATTATCGGTACATCAGGCCCTAACAGCGAGGGCGAAGACTTCGACTTCCTGTGGCCGGAGATGCGTAAGATAGGTGCCGACCTGGTTGACGAGCACTTCTACCGTCCTGAGACATGGTTCTTGCAAAGCGGTAACCGATACGACAACTATCCACGCAAAGGCCCGAAAGTGTTTGCAGGTGAATATGCATGTCACGGACGCGGAAAGAAGTGGAACCACTTCAATGCCGCACTGCTCGAAGCCGCGTTCCTCACAGGTGTAGAGCGCAATGCCGACGTGGTAGAGATGGCAACCTATGCACCGCTGTTCGCACATGTGGAAGGATGGCAATGGCGGCCCGACATGATTTGGTATGACAACCTGCGCTCCTTCCGCAGCTGCTCATACCAAGTGCAACAGATGTACTCACTCACCAAGGGCACCAACGTCGTTCCACTCACCATGGCAGGTAAGCCGGTTGCCGGCAACAGCGACCAAGACGGACTCTTTGCATCTGCCAACTTCGACAAGACGGCAAACTGCTACTACATCAAGATAGTAAACACAGGCGACCGCCCACAAGACATCACACTCAACCTCAAAGGTATGAAGGGTGAACACAACGGCAGCGTAACCACATTCCATGCCGACAGTCCAGAGGGCGAGAACACACTCGATGCACCACACCGCTACGAGCCACACGTGCAGACAATCAGTGTAGGCACACCTACACACAACGTAAGTATTCCGGCTAAGACATTTGCCGTATATAAGATAGAGAAGTAACAGACCCACAAGGAAATGCACTCACGTCGCATCGTCAATCTGATACCCACTTGGCTTTTATGCATTGCCCTCATGTTCATGAGTCCGATGCTCAGAGCACAGTCAAAGTGGAACTACGACTTCATCGTGCCACAAGACGGTAACTTCGTCGATGCCATACACGCAGCCAACAACAGGGCCGATAAATCACGTCGGTTCCGCATCTTTGTACACCCCAGCTACTACCGCATCAAGGGTGACGGCAACATCATCAGCACCGTGGAAAACGGACGTACAGTAGAGTTCCCCAGCCCCATGACCATACTCACCGCACCCAACACCAGCATAATAGGCGACGGAATGGGTAGCACACAAATCGAAAACTGTCCACAGCACGAGGGTATCAGCATTACCAGCACACTCTTCTGCCGCGGAGCCGACAGTACCTATATCCAAGATATCGAGTTTTGGTCAAACTACCGCAACGACCCCAACGCATTTGCCAACCGAGCCGTCGCGCTCAACGAGAAAAACTGCCAGGGCAACATACTGAAGAACGTGAGCCTGCTATCAACACAAGATACTTACTACACCAACGATGGCGGTACAACATATCTTGAAGACTGCCGCATTGCAGGCACCGTCGATTTCATCTGCGGCGGCGGCACCGTCTATTTCAATCACTGCGACATACACCTTCTGCCACGTGGCGATACGGGCAACCGCGATGTCATTACAGCACCTGCCACAGCGGCCACATCACATTATGGATACATATTTGCCGACTGCCATGTCTATGGAGGCACCGAGCAGGACCAGCGTTTCCATCTGGGCCGCCCTTGGAAAAATGCACCGCGATGTGTGTGGCTCAACTGCTCGATGGATGTTATACCATCGGCCGAGGGATGGTGTGAGATGCACGGAACGATACCTGCGCTGTTTGCTGAGTATCAAACCACCGACAGACTGTTCGCACCCCTCAACCTCGCACAACGCCGTACAACATTCAACAACACCGCAGGACAACCCGTCGCTGTGTCATACGACCCACAACTAACACCACAGGAGGCCGAGACCTACACAGTGAGCCATGTCTTCCCTGGTTGGCATCCCGAGCAGAAAGCCGCACAGGTACGTCCGCCAACCCTGCGGGCAAAAGGCAAAGTTATCACATGGGACGACATACCCGAGGCCGGATGCTATGCCGTATGTCGCGACAACAAGATAATAGCATTCACCACCAAGTGTACATACACCGTTACCTCCAGTTACGAAGGTGCCTGCTACAGCATAAGGTGTGCCAACTGGTATGGAGGCCTCGGACCGCACAGCCCCGAAGTGGTATATCCATTCTGAAAAAAACTATCGCCCCCAATGCTTACCGAAAAAGAATGTGAACAACTCAACAGACACACCGCAGGCACCATGATGGAAACCCTCGGCATGACATTCATACCGACCCCCGACGATGCGGCAGTGGTTGGTATGACCATAAGTGGTGCCAACAGGCAACATCAAGGCATAGTGCATGGAGGAGCCTACCTCGCTATGGCAGAAACGGCAGCCGGAGCCGGGTCGTTGCATGTGGCAGGGTTGGATGCCAGTGTGTGTGGAGTGGAGGTGAGCGGAAACCACCTGCACATGTCGCCCACACGAGGTGTCGTCTATGCACGCGCCACACTGCTGACAGCCGGACATACGCTGCATGTATGGAATGTTGACATTACTGCAGACGATGGCACACTCCTGTCAACAGCGAGGGTAGTAAACCGTATATTGATGCCCAAGACACCCCAAAAAACTTGACAATTATGAAACAACCAACCATCGTAGTATTGCTTGCTGTCATGAGCCTCACAGCCTGTGTGGGACAGCCCGACAGCACAAATGCACAAGAGCCTTCGGAACAGACAGAAACCCCACCGCCGTCAGAAATGGTGGGAATCGTGGGCGACGGCACATCAATGCACGCACTCGAACTGATTACCCTCGACGGTGACTCGGTCTATTTCACTTACGAGGTGAGCCAAACCGGCGGTATCGAGATTGGCGACACCGTGTGTGTGACCTATGACTACGAGCAGGGCGATGATGCCGCACGGAGTATAACAAAGTATAGTATGTGACTCGAAAAGCGAAGTGCCTGATGTGACTCGAAAAGCGAAGTGCCTGATGTGACTCGAGAAGCGAAATGCCTGATGTGACTCGATAAGCGAGGAAAAGTAATGTGAAAGAAAAGCGAGGAACACCCAATAAAGAATGATATGAAACAGCCCGCAATACACCGAAACCAGATTTTCAGCATCGTCATATGCGTATGTCTGCTCAGCATACAATACTTGCACGCTGCTGCCCTCGACTCTAATCCATCGGGGGCTATATTGCCTGTGCAGGAAAAGGTATATATGCACTTCGACAACAACTGCTACTTTCAGGGCGACACCATTTGGTATAAGGCATATACCGTACTGGCCGATGACAACAGTCCCGAGCCACTCAGCCGAATACTATACACCGAACTGCTCAACGAACAGGGTTATGTGTTGGAACGCCAGCAACTGGTAATCGACGAGCATGGGCAGTCTGATGGATGCTTTGCCATCAGCGACACAGCCTTTCCCGGATATTACGAGATAAGGGCCTACACCAAGTGGATGCTCAATTTCGGTTTTGACTACATGCCATCGTGGAATCAGCCAAAGATATTGTCGATAGGCAAACAGAACGACGGGCCGATGGTGACTCTCGACAGCTACACAACCAAAGTGCGAAAGGCCGACTACAAGAAACTCTACATGATGCATTACGAACTTGATGCAGCCCGTATGTCACCTGATGGCAGTGAATATGTATATTACCATGATGAATACAAGGATTTGGACAATGTGGATAAGGATGTGATGACCAACCTGTACCGGTCTTACAACAACCTGTTTTCCAGAGTGTTGCCAGTGTATGCACGTCCCGACAGTGCACAAAAATACATGCAGCGGCTGATGCCTGTAAAATTCACTATGGGTGACTATGAAGTATGGTGGAAAACACCAAAGTTCGACATGAAATTCTATCCCGAGGGAGGTATTCTGCTCGAGGATGTTCCGTGCCGTGTGGCGTGGGAAGCCGTCAATCAACAACTCGAACGACTTAATATAACCGCTCTGCTTGAAGAGGATGGTGAAGTGATTGACACCTTGAGGCCATACCATGCCGGACGCGGACTCTTCACTTTCACACCGAAACACGGATGTAACTACAGGGTGACATACGAGTCGTACGACGAGAAGTTCCACTTCAAACTGTCGGAAATTGAAACCGAGGGGGTGCGTATGATGGTTGAGCAAGATGATGAGGCCGTATCTTTCAGCACGATACAGCGATTTGCCCTGCCGCGTATGCTGCACCTCACAATATTCTGCCGCGGCAAGCAAGTCTCGACAATTGACCTTAACCCCGGACAGACAGGTCGGTGGGACACGGCCATGAGTCTTGATGACCTGCCCGAGGGAGTGAACCAGGCGGTGATACATGACGATAATGGGGTGGTATATTCCGACCGTCAGTTTTTTGTGAACAAGCTCTACGAGTCGAAAGGCAGGATAATGGTTGCCGGAGTAGCCAACCGCCCCTACCGTCCGCTCGAAAAAATACGAATCAACCTGTTGGCGACCGACCCCAAAGGGCGACCGTTGCAAGGACAGACAATGTCGGTAGCTGTGCGTGATGCCGGACAGCTCAACCCCTCGTTTGCCACCGGTAATATAATGACCAACCTGTTGTTGGAGTCGGATATCAAGGGTTTTGTGGAAAATCCCGATTATTATTTCGAGTCCGACGACGAACATCACCGCCAGGCGCTCGACCTCTTGCTCATGGTGCAGGGGTGGCGTCGGTATGAGTGGCGCGACGTGTTATACCCCGAGAAAGCCGAACTGAGTTATATGCCCGAACAGAAGATGATTATATCGGGCGAGGCAACTGTCCTGCGCGAGAATCCGTTTAAGAAGAAGAGCAAACTCCAGATTTCATGTTCGCTCATCAACACCGACCTCAATGCCGATGCCGATGCTTACTACCTCTTCAAAGGCGTTGTCGAGGCCGATTCGGCCGGTCGTTTCCAGTTTGCATACGACCCTTTCTATGGTAATATGAAACTGACACTGAGGGCCAAGTTCGTTGATAAACTGGAGAAAAAGAAATATGACCTGCTGACTCACGATGTCAACATCTTCCTGCGCAAGCAATACTACTTTCCTGTGGCAGTGAAACAGTACTCGTGGTATGAGAAAAACCAACCCGACACCTTGAAGACCAAGAAACTTACGTGGGAGGAGTTTGAACAAGACATATATGCATCAGAGTGGATTCCGCTCGTCACCATCAAGAGTAAGCGACGGCCACATGCCATCAGACAGCGTAACCAACCGACATATACAGTCAATGCATTAGATTTCGTAAACGATATCTGGGACCAGGGGTTCTACGACGTGAGCGAGACATTCGACTGGGATTACATAAACATAGGTAGCTACATCCATTATTTTGAAAACTACACGACCATGTCTTATCATACGTCCATACACAACCGTACTAAAGCGTGGACGGAAAGCTACAGCGAGGGTGACTCCACCGGTGTCAACATAATGGAGCGTTCGTTCCGTCCCGTTGTCAAGTCTTTCTCGGTTATTGTAGATGCACCCCGTCGCCCTTCACCCTTTGAGCTTTACAACGAAGACCGATGGACACCATCGAACGATAATAATGGAAGTCCATATACATACGGTGTTGACCGTATTTTTAAAAACATAATATCTACCGATGGCATGCCCATACTGCATGGTCGCGAATACAATTTCCAGGGTTTTACCCGACCGGTGGAATACTACAATCCCGACTATAGCCATGCCTCACTGCCCGAAATACAAGACTACCGTCGCACCCTCTATTGGAACCCCAGGGTGACAACCGACCGCTATGGGCAGGCCAGCATCGAATTCTACAACAACTCTGTGTGTACCACCATCGACGTTTCGGCCGAGGGCCTCACACGATACGGACAATTCCTTGTAACCGAAGAATAGCCATGGTCCGAGGGGCGAAGCCAATGTCTTCGTTAATCTAAATGACCGGCTCCTTGGTCTTAACTTAACCCTTAACCAATTTCTAAAAGACATGAATAAAAGCATAGATTACCGAAACGGAGAAATGATGCGTACCGGACGCATCGAGGTGGTTTGCGGCTCGATGTTCTCGGGCAAGACCGAAGAACTGATACGCCGCATGAAGCGCGCGCAGTTTGCACACCAGAATGTAGAGATATTCAAACCGGCCATAGATACACGTTACTCCGAAGACGACGTGGTGACACACGAGGGCATATCGATAAATTCCACACCCGTAGATAACTCGTCGAGCATACTGCTGCTCGGCAGCGAGTGTGACGTGATAGGGATTGACGAAGCCCAGTTTTTCGACGACAACCTGGTGGATGTGTGCAACCAACTGGCACGCCGTGGGGTTCGGGTCATTGTAGCCGGACTCGACATGGACTTCCGTGGCCAGCCCTTCGGCCCCATGCCTGCACTCTGTGCCATAGCCGACGATGTGACCAAGGTGCACGCCATCTGTGTGAAGTGTGGAGCATTGGCATACGTGTCGCACCGAAAGGTGCAGAACGAGCGGCGCGTGCTGCTGGGCGAAGTTAACGAATACGAACCGCTCTGCCGGCACTGCTATCAAGAGGCGACAGAGTCCAGGACCGATAGCCCCGACACCACATCCACCAGGGGTGATGTCTGAAAGGCATAATGTGCCTGTGTCCGACCGTGAAACGGCATGATGCACCGTGAGAGTGCGCAGTCGCGAGCCTGAGAGTGCGCAGTCGCGAGCTTGAGAGTGCGCAGTCATGAGTCTGAGAGTGCGCAGTCATGAGTCAGAGAGTCGCTACCGCACAGGAAAAACTTCCAAGACTGGTGTATGGTGTACGAAATGGCCGACAGACCTGACAAATGGTTGCATCAAACCATAAAAACGCAGGATGCCGGACATAAAACGTGGATAAGGCACAGGCTTGTCGGCATTTTTTTTGTAAATTTGCAGCCGATTTATACAGGAGTCTTCCGGCTTTGCCCGGAATGACAGAGCCCTGTGGGCGCGTACTCTGGAAATCATGAATTTAGAAAGAATCATGAAATGAACCATGAACCGTGAACTTCTTACTGTGATTCCTGAATTCGTGTGATCCTTGACTATGGTAACGAAAACATAAGGTAACGAAAATAAAACGATAACGAAAACGATACTGAAACTATGGCACAAGAAGATGTATTTAAGAAAGTGGTAAGCCATTGCAAGGAATATGGCTTTGTGTTTCCATCGAGCGACATATACGACGGACTTGGAGCTGTCTATGACTATGGGCAGAACGGCGTCGAACTGAAAAACAACATCAAACAGTACTGGTGGCAGTCGATGGTGCTGATGCACGAAAACATCGTAGGCATCGACTCTGCCATCTTCATGCACCCTACCATCTGGAAGGCATCGGGACACTTAGATGCTTTCAACGACCCGCTCATCGACAACCGCGACTCGAAGAAACGCTACAGAGCCGACGTGCTGATTGAAGAGCAGATAGCCAAATACGAAGACAAGATAGAGAAGGAAGTAGCGAAGGCGCGCAAACGCTTCGGCGACTCGTTCGACGAGCAGAAGTATCGCGAAACCAGTCAGAAAGTGGCCGAAGAACAGGCCAGACGCGATGCACTGCACGAGCGTTACTCAAAAGCCATGAACGCCATGAACCTCGAAGAACTGCGACAAATAATACTCGACGAAGCAATAGTGTGTCCAATCAGCGGAACAAGAAACTGGACCGAAGTGCGACAGTTCAACCTGATGTTCAAGACCGAGATGGGCAGCACCGCCGATGGAGCATCGACCATATACCTGCGCCCCGAAACTGCACAAGGCATCTTCGTAAACTACCTCAACGTACAGAAGACCGGCCGTATGAAAATTCCGTTTGGCATTGCACAGATAGGCAAGGCCTTCCGCAACGAGATAGTGGCACGACAATTTATATTCCGTATGCGCGAGTTCGAACAAATGGAAATGCAGTTCTTCATCAAACCTGGTACCGAGCTCGACTGGTTCAGAACCTGGAAAGAAAAACGCATGGCATGGCATCAGAACCTGGGATTCGGTGCCGAAAACTACCGATTCCACGACCACGAAAAACTGGCACACTATGCCAACGCAGCCACCGACATCGAATTCCGTATGCCGTTCGGATTCAAAGAAGTGGAAGGCATACACAGCCGCACTAACTTCGACCTCAGCCAACACGAGAAGTACTCGGGCAAGCAGATAAAATACTTCGACCCAGAACAAGGCGAGTCATATACACCATACGTCATAGAGACCAGTATAGGTGTTGACCGCATGTTCCTCTCTGTAATGTGCCACAGCTACTGCGAAGAGCAGCTTGAGGGAGGCGACACCCGTGTCGTACTGCGCCTGCCTGCAGCCTTGGCACCGGTGAAACTGGCTGTCATGCCACTGATAAAAAAAGACGGGCTGCCCGAGAAAGCACGCGAGATTATAGACGACCTCAAATTCCACTTCAACTGCCAGTACGACGAAAAAGACTCAATAGGCAAACGCTATCGCCGCCAGGATGCCATAGGAACACCATACTGCGTGACGGTTGACCACCAAAGTATAGAAGACAATACAGTAACCATCCGCATGAGAGACACCATGGAACAACAACGTGTGGAAATAAGCCAGCTGAGAGGCATCATCGAAGACAACGTCACCATCACCAGCCTGCTCAAGAAACTGAAATAACTGACTGTGGCCTAAGATGTCTGACGTAAGATGCCAGGCGAAAGCAATTCCTGTAAATTCAAAATTCCAGTAATTCCTGATGAAACAATTCTTGACGTACAACAACATCCGCACAACCCACCCGCTGGGCAGCCTGGCTTTGATGCTGGCCTGCAGCCTGACCCTGCTGCTCACATCATGCAGCGAACACGAAGCCGCAGGCGAATACGACAACTGGCAGGAGCGCAACCAACACTACATCGACTCCATATACCATGCAGCCACCGCCAATGCCGATGGCACATGGCTGTGCCTGAAAGCATACAACATAGGCGAAGACGAGAGCCTCTATCTCGACCAGCCCAACCAGTTCGTCTATGCAAAAAAACTCCAGACAGGCACCGGTACCGTCAGTCCGCTATACAACGACTCAGTGAGAGTACACTATTCGGGACGCCTCATACCTACCAACATGTACCCAGATGGCTACAACTTCGGCAAGAGCTATAGCACCAGCATACTCAACCCCGACACCGACGTGCCTACACTGCTGGCAGTGAAAGACAATGTGGTAGGATTTATTACAGCATTGCTCAACATGCACGAAGGTGACCGTTGGATGGTATATATACCTCACGACCTCGGATACGGCAAGTCGGAATACACATCGGCCACCATTCCAGCCTATTCCACACTCATATTCGACATTCAGCTGGCACGTGTATATAGGTTTAAGGTTGACACCGACACAAGCTGGCATTAATGCCGGCAAGGACTATAACCAGACATCAACCGCAAAAGAGTTCAAGCTCCATAGCGGCATGCACTGCTTATCATACCTAATCAGAAAATGAAAACAATCGTTACATATTTGCTAATAAGCACCCTGACCGTCGTCCCAACCAAGGCACAAACCACGGCCAGCAGCACCATGACCGCCACACCCTGGGCACCAATCGTAGATTTCGACCTTGCCGGCGAAGGCGAAGAACAAGTCGTGCGATGGGGAATCGATACAGCATGGCGATGGAGCTGGTGGCCGCTCCGTGCCACCAACCACATGAGCGAGTGCGTAAGTCTGGGACGTGTCACAATCGACCCACGCATCGATGCCGACTATACAACCCTATCCGACGGACAGCGTGCAGGACTCGACGAACAGCTGGAATGGCTCGCAAAGTCGGGAGTAAAGGAACTCTACCTACTTTCTGGCAACACGGCAGGCAAGGCATGGACTATCGCATACCGCTCACCATTCGTAGCCGACATAGCTAATGCCGTAACATACCTGCAGTCAAAAGGCTACACAGTGACCGCCATATCACCATTCAACGAACCCGACTACGGGGCCAACAACGCACCGGCGGCAGCAGAAATGGCCAACGTGGCACGACTCATGCACCAAAACTCAACATTGGCCAACATCGACATTGCAGGACCCAGTACACTCAACCCCGACTACGGGCTCTCGTGGTGGAACACGATGAAAGATGCCGTACAGATAGGAAATACCCACCAGCTGGCAGGGTCGTTCGACTCCTTTGCCGCATTCTATGCCGCAGTCAAGGCTGCAGGCAAACCATCAGCAGACGACGAGCTGCATAATATAAACGATGCACTCATCGGAATGAACTACGGAATGCGCGACGGCATCTGGTGGTCGGACTTTGGCGGATACACACGTGCCGAACTGGGACGAGCCAGTCTCGACGGTGAACGTATTGGATACAAAGAAAACCGCAGTGCATGGACATCGGCAGCTGTATTCCGACGCCACTCAGGCCAAATGGCCGAAGCATTCCTTGGCTCTTCAGAAAGACAAGCCGGCGAATCATCCTACACCTTCGTATCGCAGGACCGTCTGGCATACTTCGACGGCAACGGACCCTATTATGAATACAATCAACCGACAAAAGGCGGTACAGGATACCAGACAGGACAAACCAATTCGGAGGGAGTCGTAGAGATAACCTGGGGCGAAGACATACCCATGACACCACTGAACGGCACGTTTAAGATTGTAAACAAAGCCACAGGGCGGCTCTTGTCGGCATCTACACTATCGGGAGGAGCAACAGTCAGCCAACAAACAGAAGCCACATCACGCAACCAATCGTGGATTATCGAACCCATCGACTACACCGCACATGCCGATTTCAGTTATGTAACCATACGAAATGCCAAGGCAACCACCTACTATCTCGATGCCGAAAAGTGGGGAGCAAGCAATGGTGCCAAAGTGATAGTATATGGAGGAAGCGGTAACGAATGCGAGCGTTGGCATCTGCGCTACATGGGCGATGGCTACTACGTCATAACCAATCACGACAGCGGACTCAGCCTCGAAGGCAGCAGTAACAACACAGCGGGTGTCACCTCCAGCGTCGTGCAGTGGGCACGCACAGGCACCGACCGCCAACTGTGGCGTCTGGTGCCGGCCGACGCTAAGGTCGAAACCGACCCGCCAGCAGCGCCTGCGGGTCTTTCTGCAACTCCAAAGACCGGAAGCATAACACTGCAATGGCAGGAAAACGCTGATACCGACCTGCTGGGGTATATGGTCTGTCGATACAACGAGCGGGCAGGGATATGGGAAATCATAGGCCGATGCATTAAGGACACAACCTTCATCGACAATATATGTGCAAAGAACAAGACCTATCGCTACCGCATTCGCGCCATTGATAAGGCATGGAACAGGAGTGAACCATCGGCAGAAGTTACTGCACAGACCATAGTCCAACCATCGCTCATAGGGCACTGGCCTTTAACAGAAAACCTCGATGACATAACCGGCAATTGTCTGCATGCCGTAGGCCAAGCCAATACATTTGCCGCCACCGACACACATAGTGGTATCAATCTCGACGGTGGAAACACCGGATACGTGTCGCTGCCTTATCATGTGGCCGACATGGAGCAACTGACTTTCAGCGCATGGGTCAAACCAACCGCATCAACAGCATGGCAACGAATATTCGACTTTGGCCGTAGCACAGACAACTACCTGTTCCTGACACCATCCAACGGCAGCCGACTACGATTTGAGATATGCAAAGACGGTACAAAGCAAGGGCTGAATGCTACGCGACGCCTGACAGCAGGAGCGTGGACACATGTCACACTGACCATCAGCTCGACCGCAGTGAGCATCTATCTCGACGGACAGCTCAATGCAACATCCACCGATATAAGCCTTCGTCCTACCGACATCGGCCCCACACTGTCATACATAGGACGCTCGATGTTTGATGCCGATCCGTTGTTCAAAGGAACGATTGGCGATGTGCGCATATATAATTATGCCCTGGATGCCGAGCAGATAAAATCTCTCTACTATGCCGACCAGATAGATGCAGCACGTCTGTTAGCATCAAAGCCAATGTATTCTGATTCGCACTCAGCATTGCTGCAGGCCATTGATGACGTTGAAAATATTGTGCAAAGCAATGATGACGACCAGATAAAAAGCGCTTTGGCCGCCTTATCTACAGCCATGACGAAAGCCAAAACATCAGTTACTGCCTACATGCCTTTGGGTGAGGCATTGCAGTGGTCGGGCCTGATGGCTGATAAATATCCACAGCAGAGTGCCGAGGCACAAGCGCAGTATAGCGAGCAATACAGTGCCGAAATGCAGAAATACAGTGATGGAACATTCACCAACGTCCAGGTAGGCAGCGAGGTGGTTGTGGTAAAGACATTTACCAACCAGTATCTCATGGCAGATGCAGCACTCACTGCTACGGAGCAAATGCCTGTCGAGGTGTCACATCTGCTTGCCAACAACGACTTTGCTGATGGTAGCATTGACGGATGGACGCTGACAACCAATAGCTCGTCGGGCTACACAGGTGCCTGTAACTATGGTTTGTTTGAGGTATGGAACCATTCGTTTACTCTGCAGCAAGTGCTTTATGGAATGCCATCGGGTACCTACCGTCTGGACACACAGGCATTTTACCGCAACGGGACAAAGGCCAACAGTGGTAATACTGATGTCAATTCCGTGCTGTTCGTCAATTCGCAAACTGCCGCGATTGCACCCATATCGGCTGGCGCAAACAGTTTGAGCGGGGCTGGCGACTGGTATAGTTATGAATCAAACCGAAATGTTCCAAACGACATGCATGCAGCTGCCACAGCTTTCAATACCATGCGCCGCTATCGGCCAACAACAACGGTAAACACCGTGACCGCGGAATTCGACAATACGGTGTTATCCAGAATGACCCTCGGTATGCGCAAGACGAGGGTGGTGAACGACGACTGGACTATCATGAACTACTTCAAACTATACTATCTGGGTCATGCAGAGGCCGACGGCATTGGCAGCATCGACGCAGGTGTTGCAGCAGATGGTGTTGAGAATGGGCATACAATTGTTTACGACCTCATGGGACGTTTATTGCATCTGGCCGTGGGTGAGTCTTTGGCCCCGGGTATATATATTGTAGGTGGTAGGAAGATGGTGGTGAAGTAGCCATTATCCCAGAACGCTAATGACCGATTTGTGTTGAATACGGCTCTTATGGCCGTAAATCCGCTGAGCCCGAATTGTGGTAAACCGACAAGAGGATGTGCCTATTTTGACACACCCTCTTGCTGCTTGTTGTATGTATGGTAGTTCGGCTTACATCATGCCGCCCATTCCGCCTCCGCCCACAGGCATTTCAGGCTTGTCTTCCTTCTTGTCGCAGACCACACATTCGGTAGTGAGCAACATGCCGGCGATGCTTGCAGCGTTTTCGAGGGCAACACGTGTCACCTTGGCAGGGTCGAGTATTCCACTCTCGCGCAGGTTTTCATATACATCTTTGCGTGCGTTATAGCCGAAGTCGCCTTTTCCGTTGCGCACCTTCTCAACAACAACGCTGCCTTCCAGTCCTGCATTTTCCACAATCTGGCGCAAAGGTTCTTCGATGGCCCGACGTATAATCTGAATACCAGTCTGCTCGTCGGCATTTTCGCCTTTGAGGTCGTCGAGTGCATCGATGGCACGTATGAGTGCCACCCCGCCACCGACAACGGTACCTTCTTCGATGGCTGCGCGTGTGGCACAGAGTGCATCGTCAACTCTGTCTTTTTTCTCTTTCATCTCAACTTCGCTGGCAGCACCTACATAGAGTACTGCTACGCCTCCGCTGAGTTTGGCAAGTCGTTCCTGCAGCTTTTCTTTGTCGTAGTCGCTGGTAGTGGCTTTGATTTCTGCCTTAATTTGGTTGACACGGTCTTGGATGAGTTGCTTGTCGCCTTTAC
This sequence comes from uncultured Prevotellaceae bacterium, assembly GCA_937915745.1. Taxonomy (GTDB): domain Bacteria; phylum Bacteroidota; class Bacteroidia; order Bacteroidales; family Bacteroidaceae; genus Colivivens. The sequence continues at coordinate 44,541 of CALGGJ010000040.1, forward strand.
CACCGACGATGGTTGTGTTGTCTTTAGAGATGGTGACTTTTTCTGCACTACCCAGCATGTCGATTGTGGCCTGTTCGAGTTTGAGGCCTTTTTCTTCGCTGATGACCACACCCCCTGTAAGTATTGCAATGTCTTCGAGCATGGCTTTGCGACGGTCGCCGAATCCAGGTGCTTTCACGGCACAAATCTTGAGTTGGCTGCGCAGACGGTTTACGACGAGTGTCGTGAGTGCCTCGCTGTCGATATCCTCGGCAATGACGAGTAGTGGACGTCCGGTCTGAACGGCCGGTTCGAGTATTGGCAGGAATTCTTTGAGGTTGGATATTTTCTTGTCGTAGATGAGTATGAGCGGGCTGTCCATCTGGCATTCCATCTTCTCGGTGTCGGTAACGAAGTATGGTGAGAGATAGCCGCGGTCGAATTGCATACCCTCAACCACTCCTATTGTGGTGTCGCGGCTCTTTGCTTCTTCTATGGTTATTACACCGTCTTTTGATACTTTCTTCATTGCGTCGGCAATGAGTTTTCCGATTTCGCTGTCGTTGTTTGCACTTACGGTAGCCACTTGCTCTATCTTTTCGTAGTTATCGCCTACTTGTTCGCTCTGTGATTTCACATGTTCAACTACTTTGGCCACGGCCTTGTCGATACCGCGTTTGAGGTCCATTGGGTTTGCACCGGCAGCCACGTTTTTCAGTCCGGCAGTGCAGATGGCCTGTGCCAGTACTGTGGCGGTGGTGGTTCCGTCGCCTGCGTCGTCGCCTGTTTTCGATGCGACACTCTTCACCAGTTGTGCACCGGTGTTCTGGAATGCATCGTCAAGTTCTATCTCTTTTGCTACGGTCACACCGTCCTTTGTAATCTGTGGTGCACCAAACTTCTTTTCGAGAATCACGTTACGGCCTTTCGGACCCAGTGTTACTTTCACTGCATTTGCTAATGCGTCAACGCCCATCTTCACTTGTTCGCGGGCTTCTATGTTGAATTTCAATTCTTTTGACATATCTTTATTGTTTTAATGATTTGTGATTAATAAATGGTTAGCCGGTCTTTATCCCAGTATTGCCAGCACGTCGCTTTGGCGCATGATGAGGTATTTCTCTCCTTCGTATTCGAGTTCGGTACCTGCATACTTGCCATAGAGTACTTTGTCGCCTACTTTCAGCACCATTTCCTCGTCTTTGCTGCCTGTGCCGGCTGCCACTACTTCGCCTTGGAGCGGTTTTTCTTTTGCTGTGTCGGGGATGATGATTCCGCCAACTGTCTTTGTCTCTGCAGGAGCAGGGAGAATTACAACCCTGTCTGCTAATGGTTTAATGTTCATAATGTTGATGTTTTATTAGTTATATGTTTTGTTATTTTACGTTCTGTGTTGTATATGGCAAATTGCGTGCCAAGCTCCGTGTGTATGACAGACACGGTATGTCGGTATGTCAGTTTGTCATATATGGCACCGTTGCATGACACACTTGCAGTCGGGGGGGGTGTGTCCTCCCTGCGGCTTTCGCTCTTTGGTATCTCGCAATTAGCAAATGGGGGGAAATGGCATGATGGCTTTTGGCTAATTATGCTGTTTTTCTGTTTTCGGCTCTTTGCATTCGTGTAATTGTGCTATCTTTGTAATCCAAAACGGCGGGGATACATCCGGTTGTATTTCTCAGACGCTTGTAAAACTATGGGCAGACTTTTTAACGATATACGCAGTGCGCTCACATCGGCAGGAATAGAGTGTGGCGAGGCACGGTCGATAGGTCTTATGTTGCTTGAGTGGGCTGTGGGTTTGTCGGCATCCGATGTACTTGCAGGCGGCGACGATGAATTGCCTGCCTGCGCCCGCCGCCGCCTTTGTCCGCTTGTGAAGCGCCTGGCTATGGGCGAGCCCATACAGTATGTTACTGGCACTACGCAGTTTTGCGGACTCAACATAGGTGTAAAACCTGGTGTGCTCATTCCGCGCCCCGAGACTGAGGAACTGGTTGAGGCAGTGACGGGGCGTGTGGGTATCAATATCCTCGACATAGGCACGGGCAGCGGATGTATAGCCTTGGCACTGAAACACATCTGTCCCATGGCCACCGTCACTGCATTCGACATCTCGGCCGAGGCACTGAGCATAGCTTCCGATAATGCGCGTCGTCTGGGTCTGGATGTTCGTTTCGAGCAATGCGACATCCTGGCCAAGCAGCCCGACGGGCGTCTGTGGGACACTATTGTGTCTAACCCACCATACGTATGCGACGAGGAGCGGTGTGAGATGCTGCCTACGGTTTCCGACTACGAGCCACACATAGCTCTGTTTGTACCCGACTCCGACCCTCTTTTGTTTTACACCGCCATCACACGGTTTGCCACACGTTCGCTCACTCCGGGAGGCTTGCTGGCGTTCGAAGCCAACCGCCGTTTTGCTTTCGAGGTCGAACAGTTGCTAAGGCGGTCGGGCTTCGACCACACTGAGGTGCGGCAGGATATATTTGGAAACAATCGTTTTGTGATGGGAACCTATGGACTTACAACCTGAATCAGCCCGAACTATGGAACAACGAAAACCTATGAGCGAGTCCGCTGCCTTGAGCCGCCTTACCGGCAGGTGTGCCCTCGCAGAGTATTGTGTGGCCGACGTGCGCCGCATGATGTCGCGCTGGCAGTTGCCCGAGGGCGCCGAGGGTCGCATCATCAGTAGGCTGCTTGGCGAGCGGTATATCGACGAAGAGCGATATGCACGTGCATTCGTGCGCGACAAGTTCAGATACAACCACTGGGGCCTTGTGCGCATAGAGCAGGAATTGCGGCACCGAGGCATCGACCACGACATCATTGCCTCTGCCCTTACCGAGATCGACACCGACACGAGTATAGATGCCTTACGGCATATTCTGCAGACCAAGCGGCGACAGGTGACAGGCCGAAGCGAGAGCGATATACGTGCCAAACTCATACGCTTTGCCCTGTCGCGTGGTTTTTCCTACAGCCAGATAAATGCCGTGATGGGCGAAGACTGCGACACCGACAACACATGACACGCATCATTGCCGATATATGGGATTTCTGCTTTCCGCGCTACTGCCTGCTGTGCTCAGAAAGGCTCAGCATCCACGAGCATGCCCTGTGTGTAGGTTGTCTTGGCCGGCTGCCACGCACCAGTGCACACAACGTGGCACAAAACCGGATAGAGCAGATGTTCTGGGGTGTGCTGCCCATTGAGCGCGCCACATCGTTGCTCTATTACTCGGCAGCCGAGACACGCAAAATCATTCACTACACAAAATACCATAGCCGTCCGACGGTGGGCGAATACATAGCATACACCCTGACAAAGGAGATTGTGGCATCTGGCTTTTTCGATGGCATAGACATGATAATACCTATGCCGATACACTGGCACCGCCGGCTTTCGCGTGGCTACAACCAAAGCGAATATATAGCACGTGGCATCAGCCGAGCCACCGGCCTGCCCATCCAGACGCGGGCTGTGAGCCGTACCGTCGATACCGAAAGCCAGACACGGCTCAGTGCCATCGGGCGTCGCGACAACATGACGAAGGCATTCAGCCTCACACACCCCGAGTTGGTTGAAGGCCGACACCTGCTCATTGTTGACGACGTGATAACAACAGGTGCAACCATCAGGGAACTGGGTCTCGAACTGGCTAAGGCGCATGGTGTAAAGCTGTCGGTATTGAGTATGGCTCTGTCCGACTCTAACATCATCATCTGAGACTGCGCACTCACGAGGCCGAGACTGCGCACTCATGAGGCCGAGACTGCGCACTCATGAGGCCGAGACTGCGCACTCGCAGGGCTGTGACTGCGCACTCGCATGAACATACATCACACAATGAAGATAGACAACATAGATTTGGGTCGTGAGCCGGTGCTGCTGGCTCCGATGGAAGACGTGACCGACCAAGCCTTCCGGCTGCTGTGTAAGGAGTTTGGCGCATCGATGGTCTATTCAGAGTTTGTAAGTGCCGACGCACTGATTCGCAGCGTCGGTCGCTCGTTGCAAAAGATAAGCGTATGCAACGACGAGCGGCCTGTGGCCGTACAGCTATACGGACGCGACGTCGAATCGATGGTGGAGGCAGCACGCATAATAGAGTCGGAAACACACCCTGATGTAATCGATATCAACTTCGGTTGTCCGGTGAAAAAGGTGGCAGGCAAGGGTGCCGGTGCCGGCATGTTGCGCAATCCCGAACTCATGCTCAACATCACGCGTGCCATCGTCCAGGCAGTAAGCCTGCCGGTGACGGTGAAGACCCGGCTGGGATGGGATGACGAACATAAAATAATAGTCAGCCTGGCCGAGCAGTTGCAAGACTGCGGCATACAGGCTCTCACTATACATGGGCGCACACGCAGCCAGATATATACCGGCGAAGCCGACTGGACTCTCATAGGCCAGGTGAAAGCCAACCCGCGCATGACGATACCAATTATAGGAAATGGTGACATCACAAGTCCCGAGCGTGCACGCGAGTGTTTCGACCGTTACGGGGTCGATGCCGTGATGGTGGGACGTGCCACATTCGGACGACCATGGATTTTCAAGGAGATACGCCACTATCTCGACACAGGACAACACATAGACACACTGTCGCCAGAATGGAAACTCGAGGTACTGCGACGGCAGGTGGCACGCAGTGTGGAATTGAGTCCCAAAGGCGAACTCAGCGGCATAATGCATGTAAGACGACACCTGGCGGCATCGCCATTGTTCAAGGGAATACCCGACTTCCGTCAGTTACGAATAAAGATGTTGAGAGCCGAGAGCCTCGACGAGTTGAATGAGATACTCGACACTATAAAACCAATCATCACCGCTGCCCCGCAGTAGGACACCCCTGGCGTTGCCGGCTATAACAGTCAGCGACCCACCGCAGCCAGGGTAAACCGTATTTCGGCATACGTATAGTCGGGCGGCAGCTTGGCCTTGAGGTCAGACAAAGTATAAGCCCCGGCAAACAGGTTCACGGAGTCGATGATGCGCTGCTGACGCTCTTTTGAAACCAATGTGTTGACGTCGAGCTCGCCTTCAGCAACAAACGATGCCAGATGTTTTTCGATTGTTGGCCGCGAGAGTTGGCGTTCGGCCGCAATATCGGCAATGCTGAGACCCCGGCGGTAGAGGTCGAACGTACGGTGGCGAGTGTCGGTGCGTACCGGCTTCGAGTTCTCAATGTCGCCTGATTCCACGCTGCGACCACCACGCTTCGGATCAGGCTTGCGTTTCGAAGGCTTCGGCAAGTCAACATTGGAAAGGGCGGCACGAGCCTTAGCATCGAGATATGACTTGACGGTAAATGCATAGGAGTCGCTCTTGAGCAATGTGGCAAACACCTGCATCTTCAGCTTCAGCTTCAGCATCATCCCTTCGAGAGCGTTGTTGTATTGACGGCTCACCTGCCGGTTGTCTATGCGGATGGCAAGGTGGTCGGGCAACGGCGCAAATATATCCGCCAACTTGTCGTAGAAATAACTGAACGAAGCACTCAGACGCCGTTGTAACTCGGCGTTGTGTAATGGATTGACTACTGCCGCACTCGTGGCGTGATATTGGCGCACAAACCGCTGTGCCACGTCTTTCACGTCGGTATCGAGCCGGAGCTGAGCCGACTTTATCAGGACAAGCAAGTCGGGGTGAGTGGCAGAGAGATGCTCGTCGGTCACACGTTTGAGATACCCGAATGCATGGACCAAAGGGTCGAAATCCATAAGTTCGTCGAGCAGTGTGTAAAAATAGTCATGTTTCAGTTGCGGCAAAAGCTGCGCTTTGATTTCACCCTGGCGTATTCGCTCGTCAATATATTGTGTCACAGTCGTGTCGGTCATGATGCTGCCGAGGTTGAGCGGCTGGGTGAGTACGATACCTTCGAGGGTGCGACACCGCGACAGGGCCACATACGCCTGTCCGTGGGCAAACGACGCATTGATGTCGAGTACCGCATGGTCGAACGTAAGGCCCTGACTCTTGTGCACAGTGATGGCCCAGGCTAACCGAAGCGGGTACTGGCGGAACGTACCATCCACCTCCTCGACAATCTGCCTGGTGTCCGGGTCGATAGTATATTTCATGTTTTCCCACACCACCTGAGGCAACATCACAGTCGTATCGTCTTCCTTGCAAAAGACACGTATGACATCGGTGCCGCTATCTCCATCGCGTTCCAAGTCTTCAACCACACCTATCTTACCATTATAATAGGCACCGGCACCACTCGGGTCGTTCTTGATAAACATCACCTGAGCACCACGCTTTATCACCAATTCGAAATCGGCCGGATAGCTCGTCTCGGGGAAATTACCTTTCACCTGTGCAGTAAACCGCAGTTCGTTGTCGGGCAATGCACGCAGCATCGACTCGTTGTAGCTGGCAGCCATGCGGTTGTGGGTGGTAAGGCGAATCCAGTCTTCATCACGTGGTGGTGTGAAATGCCTGATATATCGGCTGTTGAGTAGGCCAAGTGCATCTGCACTGGGGTGTCCGCCACGAATCTGTGCAAGCAGATTGATGAATCGGAAGTCTTGCTGGCGGTATATACGACGCAGCTCGATCGTGACATAATCGACCTGCTGCAAAGCCTTCGAATCGTAGAAAAACGGAGATCCGTAATAAGGTTGCAGCAATGGCCACTCGCTCTCAGCAGCCACGGGAGCCAACTGCAGGAGGTCGCCTATGAGCAAGAGCTGAACACCGCCGAAAGGACGATACCGGTCCCGATACTTACGCAGGACCTGGTCGATGGCATCGAGCAGGTCACAGCGCACCATCGACACCTCGTCGATGACCAGGAGGTCGAGGGTCTGAATCAGACGCTTCTTCTCCTCACTCATGCGATAATGGCCCTGACCCTCACGCAGGGGAGTACCAGGCACCATCGGACCAAACGGCAACTGGAAAAACGAATGGATGGTCTGCCCACCGGCATTGATGGCTGCCACACCCGTCGGAGCCAACACCACCATACGTTTGGGAGTCAGCTCGCGCAGTTTGCGTAAGAACGTAGTCTTGCCCGTACCTGCCTTGCCTGTCAGAAAGACCGAGATGCCGGTCTGGGCTACGTATTGCCAGGCAAGATTCATCTCGACATTGTGCACCCGATTTGACGCAACACCACTATCCTCACTCACCTTCATGACAAAGATATCATCGGTCGTCTGTTCTGTATAATCCATCATAATCCTTTCCGTTTCTATGTGCAAAGGTAGTGGTTTAGAGTGGAACGTAAAAGCAGAAAACCAAAAACTTGACGTGCATATCCGATAATGTGTAACAAACCACATGAGTTTGACTTACATGGAAGACTTTACACCACAACCGACGGGCGAAACAAAGGCGAGGATGAAGAATACTGAATGCAGGTGACAATTGGCAACACGTAAATCGCAAATAGGGTGCAGCTACACAGATTTCTCGCTTTTCATTTCCTGCATTCCACCTAATTACTTATCTTTGCATCATGAAACGAACAATTATAATATTCTGCCTACTACTGGCCGCACTGACGCAGAGCATCGCAGCCAACAGACCAAAACGATGGGTGGCAACATGGGCCACCGCAGTACAAAAAGTAGAGCCACACAACCTGCCGCCAGCCCCATATCTTGCGGGCAACACCCTGAGACAGATAGTTGAGGTGTCGGTGGCTGGCAATGTTGTGAGGCTCGAACTGTCAAACCAATACAACATCACTCCTACCGAAATAGTGTCGGTCGAACTGGCCGAGGCACGAACTCAAGGCGAGTCGGCCGACATCGTGGAACAAACCACGAAGACCATCACCTTCGGAGGAAACCTCTCGGTGACCATGCAACCGGGACAGACCATAACTTCCGACCCCGTCAAGTTCCGCCTGCGCCAACGTATGCCTGTGGCAATCACAATACGGTTCGGACAATGTTCGGCAACAGATGTGAGCGGACATCCGGGTTCGCGAACCACATCCTACATCATCAGCGGACACGGCAACGACTTCGCTGCTGCCACACGCTCCGACCACTGGTACTACATCAGCAACCTGCAAGTGGAAGCCAAAGGCAAGATGGGGTCGATAGCTGTGATAGGAAACTCGATAACCGACGGCCGAGGAACTACTACCAACCACCAAGACCGATGGACCGACAACCTGTCGCAACGACTGCTGGCCGACAAAGCAACACGACACCTCAGTGTACTCAACTACGGCTTGGGAGGCAATTGTGTGCTGCGAGGCGGACTCGGCCCTACTGCCAACAGCCGATTCGAGCGCGATGCACTCTCGGCACCAGGAGTGAAATATGTGATTGTATTCGAGGGAGTGAACGACATCGGAGGCTCGTGGCAACCCGATGAAACTGCAAACCAACTCATCAGCTCGTTCAAAGCCATGATTGAACAGGCACACGCACACGGACTCAAGATATACGGAGCAACCATCATGCCGTTCCGCGGAAACAACTACTACAACCACGGTCGCGAAGAAGCACGGCAGAAAGTGAACGAATGGATACGCAACAGCGGCGAGTACGACGGGCTTATAGACTTCGACCGCGCAATGAGCGACCCACAACAGCCCGACCGCCTCAACCCTGCATTCTTGTTCGAAAACGACTGGCTGCACCCTAACGCCGACGGATACAGGAAGATGGGCGACTGCATAGACATCAACCTGTTTAAATAAGTCTGAAAGCTGACAGGTCCTAAATATAACAGGATGGTTCCAGAGTGTAAATAATGTCTGAAACCATCCTGTTTTTGTATCTCTGCTTATGTTTATTGAATCTCTGCTTATGTTTATTGAGTCTCTGCTTATGTTTATTGTATCCCTACCTACTTGTTTCCTGTATCCCTACTTATGTTTTTTGAGTCCCAATGTCTTTTGTATTCGAGCCACGACGGCCGAACCTATTTTATGGAAATTTCCGTGAAGGAGGTTGAGCCATAGTTCCTCTAACGAATACTGAACCTTACGCCAAGGGTGGTTCCAGGCATTCATGAGATAGAATCGGTCCTGATAATCGGGATATTCCTCTACAACGGCAGGATGATGCAACGGAAATGTGAGGTCATGCCTCTCCATGGTGAACTGACGGCGCAGGCGACGAGGCAACAGATCGAGTTGCGCAGCGAAGTGCGTGCCGCCATCCATGCCTATATTGTTTATCATATTGACTCGTGGCATGATAGCAAGACCGTCGTGCATGAGCATATATGCCCAGAATATTGACTCAAAATATTGCTTGCCCGATGCCGCATGGTCGCGACACATCTGTGGCATGTCTTTGCGCTGACGATATTGGCGTACCTTAGCTTTGAGCAAGGTCCATTGTGAGGAGTTGTGTACAAACTGGTATGAGCCGTCGCGTTGCAGAATGACTCGCGACCACGATGCCCATCCCCATATAGAGAACACTCGGGTGAAGAAGTAGGAATAGGGTATGTCGGGGGTATATTCGTCGGTATTGAATCCGGCTATCATCGTGATGCGATTGTCGTCGGCATACTTGTCGAGCATCTCTTTGCAGAATTTGAAGAAGGTCGGACTGGGCACTACGTCGTCTTCGAGTACCATGCATTTGTCGGTTTGACTGAAAGCCCATTGCTGTGACATGTATCCCGAGGGGTCGCATCCGTAGTTGCGTTCTTGGTATAGTCGGTGCACCTCGCACTGCCAGTCGATGTTTTCGTCGGCCACAAGCTGTCGGCAAGCCATTATGCCCTCCATGTCCTTAGTGCCGGGGCGCGGTCCGTCTTGATACAGGAACAGGCGTGCAGGGCGTGCCTTATGCACTTCGGCCCAAACACGGCTGAAGTGGTCGGGGCGTGCATGGAACAGCATGAGTACGCTTATGTCGCAGTTTGCCGGTTGCATAGGTGGTTATTTATCAGTGTTGAAGTTACTGTCAAACAATTTATATCAATATTATCGTCTTATACCAGTATAGTTATTTGGGCATTATTATGTTTTTTACCTTGTCGCCCACTCGCGATGCCAGCTGTTTTGTCTTGTCCCAGAGGTCGGCCAACTCTTCTTTTGTCGGCATGTATGCTTTCAGTTGGTTTAATGAGTGGAGCCTGCGGTGCAAGTAGGATGTGATTGTATTGATGCGTTGACGCAGTGCTACTGTATTGATGATTGGGCCGTTTGGGTCATAAGTACCATCCTTACTGCTCATCTCTCCTTTTGGGGTGTGTGAGGAGGATAGGGGCACGTGGGATGAAACCTGTTGTGATTGGGCTGGCTGCTCGGTTTCTTCCGTCGGTTCTTGCTCTGGATGCAGGCTGACTGCCGGTTGTGGTTGGGCTGCCGGTTCTTGCTTTTCGTATTTTTTGATGGCTTCTGCCACTTCGCGTGTGCAGTTGTCGAGGTTAAATAGGGTTTCGGCCAGTTGTCGTGCTTTCCGTCCCATGGTTTCAGCAGCCTGATGGTCGGTTGTTATGTATCGTATTGCTTTTTCCCAGGCAACAGAGTCATAGTATGGCACGATGATGCCCACTCCTTCTTTTTCGATGTTGAATGGGAATGTGACATTGCGTGTGGCAATGATGGGCTTACCCAGTGCGAGTGCTTCGACCAGTGTGGTTAGTCCTACGGTATAGTTGGTGTCTTGACAGCAGATGGCAACGTATTTTGCTGCCCATACTTTTTGCGCCAGTTCGTGTGGTATGAGTCCCTTGATGAAGTGTATGTGTATGTTGGCCGATGGTCTCAGGTCGTTCAGTATTTCGAGGTAGTTGTCGCCACATGCATTGTATGCTATGTATATGTCGAGTGGGTATCCGGTTGCACTGAATGCCCTGATTAGCGTCGGCATGTCTCGTTTTTCTTTGCCTGTCGAGATGAAACCCATGTGTGCCCCGAGGGGATGGTCCTGCATGAGGTGGTTGTAGTATTCGAGGTCGGGGCCCCAGTGTGCCACTTGCATACGTTCTTCGCGTGCTTTGCTGCTTTTGAGCGACTCGTCGATTAGTGTCTGGCTGAAGAAGAACATGTGGTCGATGCCCCGGTAGAATATCTGTGCCATTATTTCGCGCATGGTGCTGTCGGCTTTCACTATGGGTTGGTGGTGCCACAGTATGATAGGTTTGCGGTAGAGGTGTAGTGCTCGCAGGAAGATTGGAATCTCGAGTCCGTTGAATCGTGTTGCATAGATGGCGTCGAAGTGTTCGCGGCATGTGAACAGGCGCCATGCAATATACAGCGAGCGTTGCACTCGGTTGGTTATGTTTTTGTGTTTGTGCATTACTACATCTACTCCGTAGTTTGGCAGATGTGTTGCTCCGTATAGGAAGTGACCCGGGAAGTGTCCTTCGTTCCACGCTTTGTAGATGTGGTTGAGGTCTTGTGTATGATAGAAATAGACTTTCATTTGCGTCCGAATAGATATTTCTTGAATATAGGGCTAACTCTCAGTATGTTTGACACGACGATGCAGAAGCCTATGACGAGCATTGCTACGGCAAATGATTCTGTCACGTCGATTACGAAGTTGCGTTTGTTGTTGTTGATGAAGTTGCCCACCATGTGTAGGTTGGGCAGGAGGAGGAAGTGTATGAGGTAGATGTCGAGTGTACGCACACCGATGTATTGCAGTGTCCGTCCCCACCAGTGCTGGTGTGTGAAGCTTGCTTTGTAGTGTCTGAATGTCATGAAGACTATCATCATGAGTGTGTACATGGTCATGGTGCGTGGCAGGTTGGTCCACTGGAACCGCAGGTTGTGCCATTTGAATATGTCGGCTGCACAGAAGAGTGCTACTGTCACTATTGCAGGGAAGAACCATTTTGAGTCGAACAGTCGTTGCCATCCGGTCCAGTATCGGTGTATGATGTTTCCGGCCAGGAAGAAGTGGAAGTATCGCATCACTTGTATGAAGCTTGTGACGTTGAGCCAGGATGTTTCGTTGGCTTTTGGATACTTGAACCATGACGGCATGTAGAGTGTGGCGTAGGCTGCGAGTGCCAGCAGCCATAGGATTGTTATTGGAATCCAGCTGTGACGTGCGAACCGGCTTTCGATGAACGAGAACAGGTAATAGATGATGAACATCTGCAGTAGGCACCATGTGAACCAGTATCCGTTTTTTGTTGGTGAGTTGATGGCATAGACTATGCCGTCCCACAGGTGTGGATGTTTGATGATGAGTGCCACGAACAGGAATATGATGGTTGGGATGATTTGTATCTTCACTTTCTTCCATACCATCATGCCCAGCCGTCCTTTTGTCCAGTTCATGTCGGCTTTGTAGGCCAGGAATCCGCTTATGAAGAAGAATAATGGCATACGGAAGAGAACGAGCAAGGGCAGTGCGCTTGATGCTTTTTCCATCTCGCCGAATCCCTGGGTGCTCACGTGGTAGGCCACCACCAGTATCATGGTGAAGCCTCGCAGTGCGTCGAGCCATTCCATGCGTGGCTTGCCGGTGGGGGTTGGGGCGTATGTGTTCTCGGTCGGTGTCATTTTTTAGTCGTAAATTTCCAGGTGGTCGCTGTGTGGATGTATGTTGTCGAGGTCGGGCAGCTGCATGTAGTTGCCGAACTTGCGCTTGAGGTACGAATCGGTGTCGTATGGTATGGGCATGTCGTGTCCCTCAAACTTGGCTTGTTTCAGTGGGAATATCTCGTCGTGGTATGTGGCGTTGGGGTATGGTATTCCGGGGCTGTAGCGCAGCAGTTTTGACGGCCATAATTTTGACAGCAGGCGCAGGATGGGGAAGATGAGGTGGTGGTTGACGTCGTATATGCGGTTCACGCGTTTCATGGCTTGCTCGTCGGTGAGGGTGGGGTTGTTCATTGCTTTATATACGCGGCCGAATGTGCGGCACGAGAGCCAGTGCAACGGTGGTGTAATGTGTTCGTATGGGAATATGTCGATGAATATGCCACGATACTTGAACATGCGGTCGTAGCGGTTGGTCTCTTCGAGCAGGCTGTGTGTGTCGCGTAGCTTGGCAAAACAGAAGAAGTAGCCGGGGTCGGTGTCGTGGTTCTGCAACCGATATTTTTCGGGCAGTTCTCGGGGTAGTATGTGCATCAGGCGCTCATAGTCGCTGCGCATCATTTCTACGTCGAGGTCGTCGTCCCAGGGTATGTAACCTCCGTGGCGTATGCAACCCAGCAGGGTGCCTGAACACAGCCAGTAGCTGATGTCGTGGCGGCGGCAGATGTTGTCAAACACCAGCAGCATCTCGGTCATGCGCTCTTGCTGACGTCGCAGGAGCGAACCCTCGGGGTTGAACCGCTCTTTCAGTGCTTTCGCATCCATTGCTCAGTGTCGTAAATCTTTGGTCTTCAACTTATAATCGTAACTATGCAGCCCTTCACGGCGGAAGTCGGTGTGGTAGCGGTCGAGCACGTCGTGATATACTTCATCGTATTGTGGTATGAAGAGGTCGTCTTTAGCCTCGAGGTGGCTGATGATGTCGGTGGCCAGTGGCCGGAGCAGGTCGAGCTGTGTGTGGCTTGCACCGTTGAAGCGTGTGCCGCGAATCGAGCCTGGCGACACGTTGAGTATGCGGTTGGTGGTGCCGGCCTTGGTCAGTTCGGTGTTCACACTCTCTATAAAAATCCTCTGTGCCGCCTTCGATGCGGCATATACCGAATAGAATGGTGAGGAGAGATAGCCGGCAATGCTTACCATCACTCCGCAGCGGAAATCGTCGGTGGTCGATAAGAGTCTGTGGTAGAAGTGTTTTATGATGCGCATGGTGGCTGTGGCGTTGAGGCTCATGGTTTGGATTATTTCTTCCTCGCTCAATTCGGCAAACAGCTCCATGCGACCTCTGCCTGCGGTTATCATCAGTGTGTCGATATCGGTGAATCGGTCGAGCAGTGTGTAGTCATCTTTCAACAGGTCAAACAGAAACGACTGTATCTTGCTCCCTCCTTGTGTGGAGAACACGTCTTTTCCCGTTACGGGAGGTATGAGAGGGTCTTTATCCACCACATACACACGCTCCACTTCACTCCTCTCGGCCATCAGGGCTGCTATTGCCAGCCCTATTCCGTTAGCTCCGCCTACTACCAGTGCCCGTCTCATCGCTTCACCACTATATCGGGGTTCACCTTTGTGTCGGTCCTGCTCTTCAGGTCGCGGTAGTTGCGCAGTATGTCCTCCTTTATCTTGGTGGAGCTCACACCCTCGCCGCGGGGGAAGTAGAAGACGGTCACACCCAGTTCTTTCAGGTAGTCGTATTTACCCACCCAGTCGTCGCCCACCACGAAGACGTCGATGTTCAGACGACGCACTGCCTCAGTGTGGTCGAGGGAGTGTTGCGGAATCACCACGTCGGGATATTTCAGGGCCTCGATTATGGATATACGCTCCTCAAAAGGGATGACTGGTGCCGGTTTGTAGCTGCACACCAACTCATCGGTACTAACACCCACAATCAGCACCTCGCCAAGACCGCGGGCATACTTTATCATCTTCAGGTGGTTGGAGTGAAACATGTCGAACGTGCCCGAAGTGTAAACTACTGTTTTACCGTTATACATATCATTCAGTTTTTACTTGCCTGCCGACGGGAGGGTCGAAACGCTGCTCGTGTCGGGTTTAGCTTGCAAATATACGAAAAAATGATGTCATCGATGCACGAATAAATGAAAAAGTGAATGAAAATACACAGAATGCCGTATGACCACGGGCTATTTTGTGTCTTTTGCCGTAGGAAACGATGCATGAACGCATATTTTCGCCCTTTGGTTTTCCTTTGTAAGCCGATTTGGTTTTCTTTGCCACATGAAACGTACGCTAACATAGCTCTTGGTGCCGGCTGTGGCAACTACGGGGGTCCGACTGCGCACTCGCAGGGCCGAGACTGCGCATTCGCAGGGCTTAGACTGCGCACTCACAGGGCTTAGACTGCGCACTCGCAGGGCTGATATGGGTTGTCGGGGGGGGCAATGTAAAAGCGCAGGAGTAGTTCCTACGCTTATATCTTTTATCCTAAATCGGTCATTAGCGTTTTGACGATTTGGGTTTATCTTTGTACGCGGTCGGCATACCATCGGCAGGCGGTACGACCATCAGTTTCTCAGCAGTTGCATAAACGACTCGTGCAGCTGTCCGCGCTCTTGAGCCGTGAGCTGCGGCAGGTGATGCTCGATTGTCTGAATGAATGCCCGCTCGGCTCTGACACGCATCTGCGCCTTACCGGCACGTATGCCAGACGTCAGCTCGTTGTTGGGAAGTAGTGACCTGTTAAAATTTCCGTCGCTCATAATATGGGAAAATGAATAATGAAGAAACGATAGATGATGAAATGGCAACAAGAACGATTTTGGTTGAATACCAGTTGTCACTCTTCAATCTTCAGCATGAACGCATATTCCTGTCCGCCGGCATTGGTGTAGCTGCCGGCAAACGACTCGCCGTCGTATTTGCCTTCAAAATAAGCAGGAGTAGTTGAATCGTCGGTATTCGACTCATACAGGGTGAGATATGGTGACTGGTAGTTGCCAAGCAAGGTGATTGGTGTCTGTAGCTTTCTGTTGGTGTAGATGTAGTTTCCGCTCACATCACCGTCGGGAGTAAAGCTGAGTGTCATCTGTATGGGGTAGGTCTTGCCTCCGATATAGCCTGTGAATACCTGGCTCCCATCTTCTTGCGGGGTGAGTGTGTCGGCCTTGGCCGAGTCATCGTCTTCTGGCGGTGGCGTGGCTGTCGTGTCGGCCTCCCACCGTGTGGTATCGCCCGTCTGGGTGACGGTGTGGCTCGATGTACCCGAAAACAGGGTGTCGGTAGTCAACTCATAACAGGCAAATACTATGCCGCCGATGCATAGCAGGGCAATCAGTGCCACTACGGCAAGGGTAATGAGGCACGAGCGGCATCCGTGGCTCTTCTGCGGCGTGTAGTGATATTTGTATTGGTATGTACCGCCGGATGGGCCTTCGGTCGGCGCGGCCTGGGGTGCAGGACTGACAGGGTATCCACACTCGGGGCAACTTGTTGCTTTCTCCGACACCTGATGCCCGCATTCAGGACAAATAGTTATCATAAAAAGAAAAAATAAAAGCCCCCTCCGCTGTGACATCCGTCGTCATGACCGGATGGTGCATGGTGGGGCTTTGGTTTATTAATGGCGCTCGCGACGTACTGACACGCGAGGAGCGCTGCTGCCTGAGCTGCTTGAACCAGACGACTGCTTCTCGCTCTTGGTCGATTGGCGGGCTGTGCTGCGCGATGTGGCACTTGTGGTTGTCTTCTTCACTTTCTTGCCAGCCTGTTCGGCGGCTGCTATAGAGTCTTTGCGTGCCAACTCGGCCGAGTCGATAGGAGCGTGCCAGATATGTTGCTCGAAGTCAACCAACTCGCGCTCTATTCGCTTCTGTGCTGCCACAAGGGCAGTGTCGCTGCCAGCTTCCTGTATGAGCGACTTGCCTTGCATGTTGGCTGTCATATAGATGGTGCCCTTATACCGGTTGGTGGCAAAGAAGTCGGCCATCGACATAACTGCGGCATTGTTTATGTTGCTGGTCATCACCTCATGTTGTGAGAGGTAAGTGTTGATGTCGTCCATCTTGACCCAGAAGAGCGGGTTCTTCTGCACGTCGGAAGCAAAGCTCGGATTGTTGAAATCGACAATGTTTCCGGCACGGTGCATCACAGGACACAGGGCAGTCACACGGCTGTGGTAGGTTGCTGTGTGTTGGTCGTAATAGCTGCTTTCCTTCACAAAATAGCTAAGCACCTCGGCCGATGGCACATCGATAGGTTCTACCTTGATGCTGTTGCCGTTGACCTCATAGGGTATTTCGAACCTGTCGAGCATATCTTTGAAGTGCATGCGGTTGTCTTGGTTGAAGTTTTCGAGGCCGGAGATGTCGTAGGTATAGGCTGGAATCTTGCCTGTGTTGAGCAGTTGGAACAGCAGGGTGAAGAGATTCACCTGTCCGTTGGCCATCGGCTCGACAGGATAGTAGAGTGCGGCGTTTTCGTCTTTAGTGAGGTCGAGCTCACGATAGATGTCGCGTCGCCAACTGGCATCGGCCGGCGGATTGACCGCGGTAGGGAACATGAGACTGGCACGGCTCTGTGGCTGCTGTGCCGTGGCGGCAGTGCGGGTTGCTGTCGTACTTGTACGAGTAGCCGTTGTGGTGCGAGTGGTTGCACCGGTCTGGACACGGGTTTGAGCCGGTTGGGCACATAGTTGAGTGGCGACCATCATCACTGCTGCAGCAAGGATATACTGATATGGTTTCATATTCTTATATTTTCTTTTGTTTTCTTATGTCTATGCGGAGTTTAGCGGTTTAAGAGCTAAATAATTACTGCTAGCGACCAGCAAATATAGGCTTCTTTAGTTCACGATTACTTCCATCGAACTTGGCAATGTACGTTCAATACCATCAGGACCTATGGCATGTACACGCGAGATATAGAAACGCTTGCCGCGGGCCAAACGGCGGAACATATCCATCTGGCGGTCGGTAAAGGTGTTGGTACCCGACGTTTCGGGCAACACATTACCCATGTTGTCGAAGAACGTAGTCTCGAACCCAACCACACGGAACTGGATGTCGAGCAGACCGTCGTCAATAGCAGCACTGACACCTCCGGCTTTCAGCAGAGAGGCCTTGCCCAGCAGCGTACCGCCCTTGTAGCGAATGGTGTTGCCATTTTCATCGCTGTAGGAGATATATGCCGTCGGGTCGGGCAGTTTGCGAACATGGAAGGTGAACTTGCCCATCTCTTGCTGACGCCCTTCGTTCTCGGCCGTGATGGTGATGACCACATCTTCACCTACCTTCGACGGCGTTGCAATATATTCGCCGTCACCCTTTTTTGTAAGTGTGCCTCCGGTCATGGATGCTGTCACCTTGTTGGTAGGTATGCCAGGCACGCTGACACTTATAGGGTTCTGGTAGCCTGCATAGAGCATGTTCATCATTGTGGCCGACACAGTGGCGGTGGGCTCAACCACGGTGTAGGGCTGTGTGAACTCACGGCGTATTACCTCACCGTTGCCGTTTTTCATCATGAGATAGCCGCGCAGGGTGAAGTCGCCGGTAGAATTGCAAATGGTTTCATACCGCCCGTTAGACGATTGTAACAACGTGTTGTTGATGTAGATGTCGGGGCGTTGGGTGGTATCTACGGCTGCCATGATGATTTGTGCCGAGAATTTACCGCCACGCACCACTGTCTGCGATGTAGGTATGACGTATGCGTTGATTTCGTTTACACGCACATCCTTGATGTCGATGTTAGAAACAAGACGGTGTAGCACCTCGCCCTCGGCATTGCGTACATCGTTCTGCAACTTGGTAAGCAGGGTGACAGATGCAGCTACGGGGTTGTTTTCAAACATATATTCCTGCCAGTTCTTGCCTTGCAGACGCCCCTTCTCGGGCACATCGGTCGATAGGTTGGCTGCTATGAGCTCTTTCTGCCGTTCGTCTGTAAGCATCGAGGTGATGCTGTCACGGTAGGCATTGATTGCATTGTAGAGCTGACCGCCCTTACCGATGCCTGGTGCAAGCATGACGTGCGTAGCTGCTTCGAGATTTTCCTGGCCGCGAATGTTGTTGATGTTGCCGTCCTTGCCGTCGGCCTCGCGCACAATTTCCCACTTCAGCTCTTCGGCAAACTGATACAGAGAGTCCGACATGGCCTTCACCGACTGTGCACGGTTGTACCACTCGCGGGTCTTCTCCGGGTTTTGCTGCATGGCATCATCCAGGGTCTTATATATAGCCTCGTTTTGCAACGAGACATTGTCTTTGCTTATAGTCAGACCATCGTTCACAAGCGAGAACCCTTTAAGTACATCAGAGCTCACGTTCAATGCAAGCATTGCCATCAGCACCAGATACATCAGGTTTATCATCTTCTGACGCGGTGATAGTCTTCTTTTCTTTATAGCCATATTATAAATAAATCTTTATAGCCATGTTATAATAAAACAAGTAATGTGTAGTATGGAAATGAACGGCTGAAGCTATCCATTCGGCACCGGTTTCCATGTTCTATGCTTTGTTCACCATGTTGACCTTGAGGGCTTCTACCATGCGCGAATAAACCTGATTGAGTTCTTCAAGCTGTTCAGCCAGTCGGCGAGTCTGTGCGTTTACATCATCCACAGTGGCACTTTGCACACTCACACTACGCAGCTGCATCTCGTAGAAGCGGTTGATGCCGGTGAGCGTGCGGTTCATGGTTTCCATCTCTTCCGAGTCGCGCGTGAGTCTGGCCGACTGTTCGGCAACTTTCTGCAATATGTCGGTGAGTTCCTTCAACTGGTCAACGTATGCCTGTGTAGCCTCTTGCATCTCAGGACACATACCTGCAAACTGAGGCGACATGGCTGGTGAACCGGCAATGGCTCCGGCCAATTGTGCTGCATCGATGTTTGCTCCCCCGGCTGCTGGTTGCGAGGCCATGGCTGCAACCTGGTCATCGCTGGCAGGTTGCGCACCTCCACCTCCGCCTATAATGATTGTGCCGCCACTTGGAACTCCGCCACCTACTACCACGGTGCCGCCACCTGCAATGGTTGCAGATGCTTCGCCTTGAGGTGTGTCGGCTGTCGTCTCGTCTGTATCATCATCGTCGTAAAGGCGTTCGAAACCTGCGAGGAAGAACACGATGACTTCGGTACCCATGCCGAGAAAGAGCATGAAGTCGGCACCTTTGATGTGAGTAATCTTGAACAATGCACCGAGGATTACTATTGATGCACCCCAGCTATATGCGTAGTTCAGAAACTGCTGACCTGAACGGCTGTCCATCCATGTCTGCATCTTTGATATGATATTATTCTTTGCCACGGTCTTTGTATTTTATTTTATTACTATGTGATATCATGAATCTTCAAAGTATATGGATATTACTTTTTCTGTTTGCTTGCTGTTCCCACTTGTGTGCGTACGCATCTGAATCCTACGAACGAACGTCCCACGTTTTGATATTCGTATGAACGCCATGCCGACTTGATGAAGCTCTCGGGGTCTTTCCATGAGCCGCCACGCACCGATTTCTTCTTCAGTGCATAAGGGTCCTCGATTGCTGCATTGTACTTCAGGGTTGGGTTCATGTCGCTCATCGAGAGTATCCCGGCTTCTGTATATACGGTTGACGTCCATTCGGCTACATTGCCGGCCATATCGTACAAACCATTTGAGTTGGCAGAGTAAATACCTACTTTAGATGTAATGAGGTTTCCGTCTATGGTGTAGTTGCCACGGTCGGGCTTGAAGTTGGCATAGAAGCATCCTTTGTCGCTCTTCACATCCTCGTTCTCCCATGGCAGTTCGTTGCCGTCGCGACCACGTGCAGCATATTCCCACTCGGCTTCGGTCGGCAGACGATAACGCTGTATGAATTTTGCACTTCCACCCAATCCACGCATAAGGAAGTCGGTGCGCCAGTTGCAGTATGCATTGGCTTGCTCCCAAGTGACCCCTACAACAGGGTATTCATTGTAATTGGGATGTGAGAAGTACAGACGCATGTAGATTTCATTTTCTGCGTTCTGGAAATCGTTTACCCAGCATGTGGTGTCGGGATAGATGTTTACGATGTATGTATTGACAAAATCCCACATACTTGACAGTGGTCGGGTCAGTGTCTGGCGCACGATTCGTCCCTCATCGTCTATGTATGCAGTGTCTTTCGATATCATGACAACCTCGTTTTCATTGATTGCGATATCGGTGTTGAGATTGCGTTCTGCAGGATTAAGTCTGTATTTGCGCTGGGCCGCCATTGTGTAGTCGAATGTCTCGTAACGATAGTTCATCTGGCTGGCATCGAGCATTTTTGTTCCGTCAAACGGATGATACGTATATACGCTGTTGAGAATCTGTTCCTGATCTTCGTCGGGATTACGCCATGGCAATGCTTTGGCCCAGTTGAGGTGTGGTGTCACCGGATCTCCGTTTTTGTCTTCTTCGATTCTGTACTCCTCGTATCCGGCATCGGCCAGTCGTTCGCGCAGTATTGAGTCGCGCACCCACTGGACAAACTGTCTGTACTTCGAGTTCGTCACTTCGGTTTCGTCCATCCAGAATGCATCTACCGAGATTTCGCGTTCGGGCATCTGCTTGCCCCACAGGCTGTCGGTCTCGCTGGTTCCCATCTTGAGCGAACCACGTTTCACGAGTACCATGCCGTAGGGTGCAGGCTCCGAGATGGATGTGCCTCCCACTCCTGTCACTTCGCCTCCGTTGGCTTCGGTGGCTCCACGCGAGCCCATACACGATGCCACCGTGATGGCAAGTGCCAGAGTGCATGCAGCTAAAAGTCCTTTTCTCATATATTCTCTATTGTTTTTATTTCTATTGTTTTTATATTTTGTCTGTCTATTATTGATCTTACTCCCTCTCTCCTTCTGTTGGTAGCACTTTCTTTCTGAAGATGGCTGGTGCAGGTGTGTTTTTGCCCTATAGGAACCTCACGCTTTTGTGCATGTTCTTGCCTTTTTTAAAGAGGTCGAGGTCGGTTTTGTAGTTGAACACAATCTCGTGTGCTCCGTTTTGAAGTCCCACTCCCCCCGTGTATGCCTGATACGAGTACCCGAGCTGTATGCCGTGGAAGTTGCCTCCTACCATTGCAGTGACCGATGTGCCGGGGCTGTATCCCACTCCTGCATAGAATTTGCGCCCTTCGAATTCGTAGAACACTTTACACTGCAGGTCTTCACGCCACGACTGCATGTCGGTCTGGACCATGAGCGCAGGCTGTAAGGATAATAACGTATTTTTTATTTTAATATTGCATCCCGACATAAAATAATACATGCGCGATATCTCAATTTCGTATTTTTCGCCCATGTTTAGGGTGGGCGATGTGACGTGCATACACGACAATCCGGCCCATAACCGTGGGTGATAATAGTATATGCCGGCACCGAAGTCCACCCGCTCGCCGTCAACCGATGATGATGGGAACGAGGGGTCGTTGTCTTGCTCCAGTTCCATATCGCTGGCATCGATGGTTTCGTTCATCATGGCTCCCTGCAGACCTATTGCCAACCGCCCATTCTGCCCCATTTTCATATTGTAGGAATATTGCAATGCCATACGTTGGGTCTTGAATATGCCGAGTTCGTCGTTGGTGAAACTCAGGCCGGCTCCGTGACGTGGACTGAGGAAGTATATGGGCAAATCCACTCCTGCAAACATGCTCACAGGCGCATCGTCGTAGCCAGCCATCTGTATTGAGTATGCAGCACCTACGTTGAGGAGGCCGTCCGTGCCCGATACGGCAGGGTTGAAAAACGATTTGAGCGACTGGAAGTCAGAGAACTGTACATCCCATTGAGCAAAAGCCGCCCGCGTGTGTGCAAGCAGCAATGTGAGCAATATGAGTGTACGTACATGCATCGGTCGGAGGAGGGGATATGGGTTGTTGTCCTTTGTTATAACTCAAAAAACTAATTTTTATTGCCTTCGTCGCTGTTTTTGTTGAGTTCGGGATAGGTAATACGTGTGTGGTACATGGTTTTCAGGCGCTCTTTCATCACTTCTTTCGCATCGGCAATATCTTTGAACGTGATAGGACAATCCTTGAAGAATCCTTCTTCTACCTGTGCATCTACCAACCGATCGACCAGGCTGCCTATGCTCTCTTCTGTATATTCGGTCAGGCTGCGCGATGCTGCTTCAACCGTGTCGGCCATCATGAGTATGGCTTCTTCCTTAGTACCGGGGTTTGGTCCGGGATAGGTGAACAGAGACTCGTCAACCTCTCCGCCCGGGTGTTCGTTTTTGTATGTCACCAGGAAATACTTGGTTGTACCCCTGCCGTGGTGTGTGCGTATGAAACTTTTTATCTGTTCGGGCAGGTTGTACTTCTCGGCCAGCGATATGCCCCGTGCCACATGTGCTATAATCACCTCGGCACTCTTCACCTCACTGAGGTGTTTGTGAGGATTGCCTCCTGCCTGATTTTCTGTAAAAAATACCGGACGCTCAATCTTGCCTATATCGTGGTAGAGTGCACCTGTTCTCACCAGTTGCGACTTGCCGCCAATTTTCTTGGCCACTTCGGTTGCCAGGTTGGCCACTTGCATTGAGTGCTGGAATGTGCCCGGAGCCTCTTCCGACATCTTTTGCAGCAGTGGATGGTTTATGTTTGAGAGTTCGACGAGGGTGACGTCGCTCACAAATCCAAACAGTTTTTCCATCACCCAGAACAGTGGGTAGATGAATAGCAGGAGCAGGCCGTTGATGCAGAAGAAGATGAACACGCGGCGTTCCAAGTCGGCCACTTCGGCTCCGATGCTGAATTCATGACAGATGTAGCATACACAATAGGTCAATGTGGCCACAATCGATGTGTGGATTATCTGCGAGCGCTGGGTCAGCTCCCGCAGATTGAGCACCACCACGAGTCCGGCAATCAGGTTGAACAGTACAAACTCATACGGACTGTTGAGCGATAGCGATATCAATAGCACCATGCCAGCGTGGAACACGTATGCGGTTCGTGAATCCATGAATACACGTATGATGACCGGTACCATGCAGCATGGCAGGATATAGACATGGAAGAAATGGTGGGACACCATGAGCGATGCTACCACCGAGAAGAATGTGACGAGCGAGAAGAGCAGGATGGCGCTGCGGAGATTGTCAAGATAGTTGGGACGGAATATCGACAGATAGGTCACCAACAGGGTGATTATGACAGCCACCAGTCCCACCTGTCCCCATAACATCAGGCGCGATGTACCGCTGTCTTCGGCACGTCGGTTGACCACAGCTTCATACGATTGCAGTTTTTGATAGATGTCTTCGGTCACTAATTCGCCTCTATCTACAATCTTCTCGTTCACACGCACAAACCCCAGGCTTGACTGTATGGCGTCAAACTCGCTTTGCATCTCTGCTTCCGACTTTGCAGCGTCGTATTCCAGGTTGTCTCTCAACACGGTGTTGAGGTTCAGGTGGCTTATCTCCGAAGGTGAAAACCGGTTGCTCCCGTGGGTGATGTATTGGTAGGCATCGTGTATGGACATGATTCCTGTCAGTGGCACTTGCCGGGCTTCGTTGCCTGTAATTATACGCACAAAGGCGATGCCGGCATCGGTAAGGCTGTCGCGTGCGGCACCGGTCATGACGCCTCGCCCATATATGCTGTCGAGCACTTGCAATACGTATGTCTTGATGGCCTGCTCGCCCGCCAGCTCCTGCACACCGTGGCGCACGGAGGCTTCTATGTCGGTGCGGCGATTGAAGTATGGCACGAAGTTGTGTGCGAGGCTGTCGCGGCGTATGCTCACCACCGAGTCGCTCATCTGTATGTTAAATTTCTGGGTAGAAATGATAGTGCCATACCGCCACGGCTGTCCCAGTTCATACGAATAGTTGAAACCCTCGGTCCGCGGCAAAAAATAAACAACAATGGCTGTCGCGACAGCCACGATAGCCAGTTTCAGCAGAAAGAGGTTCATGGCGTGGTCCTTTTCTTGCTGGAGGCGCGTACGCCCTTTTTTGTTAGTCGTAGGTTTCATATATTTTGCTTGCCACTGTTAGCGATGATGGAACGATAAAACCAGAAAACACGCTGGTTCCAAGTTGCAAATATACAAAACTTTCCCGACATTGCCCCCTCATCAGCCAGGTTTTTTAGTTACGACCTACACTTTGCTCGCTTCCACCATCCGAAAATAAGCAGGTTAAGGGCATCGGCAGTCCTCTCCATGTCACCCGGCTTTTCCTTCTTGCTCTCTCCCTATTTTTTATTTTATCAGTATTTTTGTTCCATTGACTATATTGATGCCTTTCTGTTGAGAGGCCAGTGGGAGTCCGGCCAGGTTGTGGGCGTGGTGGGTGGCATGTGTGTATGTGATGTGTGTGAGGGCGGTCGGCATGTTTGTGTCGGTGCTGAATCCTATGTATTTTATTATAGCAGTGCCAGCGGTTGCTGTGAGGCCGAATATGGTTTTGCCTTGGCTGAAGTCGTATGTTGGGTCGGTGCATTTGTCGGCCAGTCCGGAGTTGGCGATGTCCCATGCAAACAGCACGTCGCCTCCGTTGAGTGTTGTGACTTGTGTCGGTTTCACGCTGGTGCCGTGGTTAGTGCCGTTAAACCACCACAGGTATGCGCTGCCGTCGGCGGTGCTCACTTCCGAGGCTCGTATGATGAAGTATCGGTCGGCGGTGTTGATGGTGTATTGGTTGGTGCTGAAGTTGAGGCACACGTTGTTGTTGCCTGTGGCCTGCACGGTGATGGTGTTTTCATGGGTGTTGCAGGCGATGTGCGACTGGGCCACACGGGCGGCATCGCCCGTGGTGGCCCAGTCTTGGTATGCTCGGCATGAGCATTGTCTAACGGGTGCAAGTCCCGAGTGAGCCCTAATAGCGGGAATCACATAGCCAAG
>CALGGJ010000041.1 GCA_937915745.1 uncultured Prevotellaceae bacterium
GGCGCGGAGGACGGATGGCGCGGAGGACGGATGGCACGGAGGACGGATGGCACGGAGGACGGATGGCACGGAGGACGGATGGCGCGGAGGATGGATGACGCGGAGGATGGATGGCACGGAGGACGGATGGCGCGGAGGATGGATGACGCGGAGGATGGATGACGCGGAGGATGGATGGCACGGAGGATGGATGGCACGGAGGATGGATGACGCGAGGTGTTGGCATGGGATAATGTGTGTTGGTAAAGCTTGAGTCATGATAAGTGAATACGAGAAGAGGTGAACACCTTCGATTGGTATTCACCTCCAATTCGTTTTTTGTATAGTTGCCCCTCTTTGCAGAAAAAGGTGTGCGGTCCTTTTCAGTCTTCTATCACGTTCTTGCGCATGAGTTTTTCCTTGATACGTGCTTTCTTTCCTGTGAGCTTGCGTAGGTAGTAAAGCTTTGCCCGGCGCACCTTACCAATCTTATTGATGGTGATGCTTTCGATGTTTGGCGATTCTATAGGGAAGATACGTTCTACACCTACCGTACCCGACATTTTGCGCACTGTGAAACGCTTCTTCTGGCCTTCGCCCGAAATTTTTATCACTACTCCGCGATAAAGCTGGATACGCTCTTTGGAGCCTTCTATGATTTTGTAAGCAACTGTGATGGTGTCACCTGCTTTGAACTTAGGGAACTCTTTGCCGGTAGCAAATGCTTCTTCGGCAATCTTAATCAAATCCATTCTATTCTTTTTTTAATTCGGTTATTATATGTTCCAACGAAGCATTCTCTGGTAACTTGTCCTCAGACAGCGGCTTCGCTAAAGCGGATGCAAAGTTAGTAAATAATTGACAAACTGCAATCGTTTATCTGCTTTTTTTTGCTTTGTTCAGTATGTTTTTTTTCTTCCGACGCTCTTTTTTGAGGTGATGCGTTGCAATTAATCGGTGTTTGATGTTGTCTGATTGTCAATTATTCCGTACCTTTGTAGCCAGAGAGCTGCAATCCACGGAGTGCAATGTGCCACGTGTAAGATTATAGCAGTCTTTTCGTATAACATGTTCTCATTCGAAGTACTTCCACCACTGAAGGGCACGGGCACTGCCAATCTGTTCCACACGATAGATGTCCTGCGCCAGTTTAATCCGAGTTATATCAATATAACCACCCACCGCAGTGAGTTTGTTTATACCGAGCAGGCCGACGGCACATTTCGACGCGATTGTATCCGCCGCCGCCCGGGGACCATTGCTGTTGCCAGTGCCATTATGCAGAAGTACAACATAAAGGTTGTACCACATCTTGTTTGTTCGGGATTTACTGCTGAAGATATTGAATATATGTTGCTCGACCTCCAGTTTCTCGGCCTCAGCGAAATCTTTCTCTTGCGAGGCGACAAGGCCCTCGACGACAAGCGGTTTCGTCCCGAGAAAGGTGGATATTCACATGCGCTACAACTTATAGACCATGTAAATAGGTTTAACGAAGGTTTTTTCATTGACGGGTCGCCCATCAAGGTGAAAGGTTGTCCGTTCTCTTACGGAGTGGCGGCCTACCCTGAGAAACACGAAGAAGCCCCCAACCTCGACTTTGACATACAGATTTTGCGTCAGAAACAGGACAAAGGAGCCAGGTATGCAGTCACTCAGCTGTTCTTCGACAACCGGAAATACTTCGATTTCGTAGTACGTGCCCGTGAAGCCGGAGTCACTATCCCTATTATTCCAGGCATCAAACCACTTGTCAGACACAGCCAACTCGCAGTCATTCCAAAGACATTCCATGTAGATATACCCCAGGCTTTGACCGACGAGGTATGTCGTCTGGATACCGACGAGCAGGTGAAGTCTTTGGGCATAGAGTGGTGTGTGGCACAATGCCGTGAGTTGCTCAGTGCCGGTGTGCCATCTATCCATTTTTACACCATGTCGGCTACCGACAGTATCCAGGCCATTCTGAAACAATTGATATAAATGCTACGCTACCCCACCCACACATGGATTTCGATAATATAATAGGACAAGACGGTGTTAAACAACGTCTTCAGCAGGCTCTCGGCACCGACCGCCTGCCCCATGCACTGCTTCTTACCGGCCCGGAGGGCAATGGGGCCTATCCGCTGGCTCTGGCTATAGCCGACTACTTGTTGCAGGCTCCAGCCATGACATCACATCTTGCACACCCCGATATGCACTTAGTCTTTCCTGTGTTTAAGAAAGACTCCAAACCCACACCATGCGACACTTTCGTGCGTCAGTGGCGCGACATGGTACTTCATTCTCCCTATTTCGGCTACAGTGAATGGATGGAGGCTATAGGTGCCGAAAACCAGCAACTCACCATTTATGTTGAAGAGAGCGAGGCGCTCATTCGCCGTCTCAGCCTGAAGGCCAACCAAGGTGGATACAAGGTGGTTATCGTCTGGCTGCCCGAGAAGATGAACGCTGAGTGTGCCAACAAAATGCTCAAGTTGCTCGAAGAACCTCCTCAGAAGACCGTGTTTATCATGGTGAGTGAACACCCCGAGCAATTGCTTACCACCGTTCGCAGCCGCTGTCAGACTGTAGAGGTACCGCCGCTCCGCCCATCAGACATCGAGCAGACACTTGTCAACCAATATAATATCGAGCTTCCTCTGGCCGCAGGTATTGCGCGTGCCTGCTACGGTAATATGTGTGCCGCCATACGTCAGATAACCGGCGGCAGCGAGACCTCACAATTTCTCGAACTGTTTAAAAGTCTTATGCGTCTCAGCTATGGCCGCAAGGTGCATGATTTGAAGATTTGGAGTGAGGAAATGGCAGGCATGGGTCGTGAACGACAAAAACGATTCATCGACTACTGCCAGCGCATGACTCGCGAAAACTTTATATACAACTTCCACAATCCCGACCTTAATTACATGAGTGTGGAGGAGGCAGAATTTGCTGTCAGGTTTGCACCGTTCATCAACGAGCGCAACGTAATAGGTATCACCGACGAGCTGCAACTCTGTTATCGAGACATCAGCCAGAATGGTAATGCTAAAATCGTCTTCTTCGACTTTGCGCTCAAAATGATAGTACTTATAAAAAACCGGTGACAGCGGTGGTGTTAATAGGAAAACAGCTATGAATAGGCCAATCGCCTATTCATAGCTGTTTTTCTTTCTGAACCATCCGGCTATGATGGCTGTAGCGAGCAGTGCGATGAGTATGTAGAATGTGATGCTGGCAATGGTTTCGGTGTTTTTTACTGTCTGCGGATGGAACTCCATGTGAATCTGATGCTTGCCTGCCGGTACATACATGGCCCTGAGTACATAGTCGGCCCTCACGATGTTGGCTGGTTCGCCGTCGATGGTGGCGGTCCATCCTGGGTAGTAGATTTCGGAGAATACAACGAGTCCGCCTTTTTGTGAGCTTACGTCGTAATCCACTTCGTCGGATATGAGCCGTGTCTGGGTGACAGTGGCGGTACTGTCGGTTGCTCCTGCACCACTCTGGGAAGCATCCAGTAGTGGTTCAAACTGCCGGTCTATGATTGCTGTGTGGCGTGGATTTTCGGTGTGGAGTGCATCGATTTCTTCGTTGGCGCCCGATACCCACTTCACATCTTCTGCAAACCATGCATTGCCGAATGCTGCGTTGTTTTCGATAGGAAATCGCACATTGTTTTGCCCTTCCAGAATAAACCACCGGGTATTGAGCATGTTGAGTACTCGGTACATGGTTTCGCCTCCTGCTGCCTTGAGGTCGTATGCGGGATATCCGGGGCCTTTGAGCAGTGTTGCCGAGTCGAGTGGAGCCTGGCTCAATGTTTCGTATATCTTAGGTATTTCGCTTGCGATGTGTTCTTCAACCAGTTCCTGATAGCGACGTAGCTTGGCTGCATGATATCCGCCCACGCTGCTGTAGAAGAACGATGTGGTGTTGTCGTTGAAGGTGTTCACAGCCAGATTGAGCACACGGTAGTTGCGCTTGTCGCCCGAACGGGATATGATGTAGTTGTCGATGTCGGTCTTTTGCATGTTTTGTGCGATGCTTGGAGTTTCGAACATCGAGTCGTTGAGGTAGCGCTTGTTTACTTGCCACATGTCGATGAGGCATATTGCTATGATATATACGTAGTTAGGTATGAGCAATGTGCGTTTCTTTCCTCGATATATGCGATAGAGGAAGAATGTGCCGAGCAGAATGATGAGTGCCGAGCGCCATGCATCGTCCGTCAGCATGGCTTTGCGCATTGGTATGAAGCTGTTGATTACGTTCTGTTGCCATGCGGCGTCGTTTGGCACCATGCCTCTGCTTGCATATCGGGCCATGGTGGCTTGGTCTGCTCCGGATGTGAAGTTTCCCATGATGTCGGGAAATGTTGCAAACACCACACACACCAGTACTGTGATTGCTGAGCTGACGGTGAGTGCTCGCAGCATCTGTGCCTTGCGTGCAGGGTCGGTCACCCCATCGGCAAACTGCTTGAGTCCCAGCATGGCGAGCAATGGAATGGTGAACTCGGCCACGACCAGTATTGAACTCACTGTTCGGAACTTGGAGTACATAGGAACGTAGTCGATGAAGAGGTCGGTGAGTCCCATGAAGTTGCGTCCCCACGATAGCAGTATGCTCATGATGGTTGCTGCCACGAGTGCCCACTTCAGTGCGCTATTGTTGGGCAGTATGATGAGTGCCAGGATGCAGAGCATACATACGAGTGCTCCTATATATACGGGTCCGCTCGTGCCCGGTTGGTCGCCCCAGTATTGTGTGAATGCGCCGTAGATTCCGCTTTGTCGCAGTACGGGGTCGGCTTTCTTCATGGCTGCAGGGCTGTCTGACAGTGGTATGCTTGCACTTCCCATCGCGTCGGGTATGAGCAGTGTCCATGTCTCGCCTATGCCGTAGCTCCATGCTGTGATATAGCTGCGCTCGAGTCCGCTGTCGGTCTGGTCGTCGGTCTTGCCAGGTTTCACCAGTTCGCTTTTTCCGCGCATTGTGTCTTTTGCGTATTCATATGTGTGGTAGAGGTTGGAAGCGTTGAGCATCACTGCAATGATGGCAGCCACCACTACCACTCCTGTTGCCTTGAACCATGTGGCAGGTGTTTTTGTGCGTATGGAGTCGGCGAGGAATGCCAGTACAATCAGTGTTTCGGGCAGTAGGAAGTAATAGGTCATCTGCACATGGTTGCTGCTTATCTGTAATGCTGCAAACAGGGCAGTGACGGCACATCCCAGTAGGTATCGGCTCCGGTAGCAGAGTACCAGTCCGGCTATTGTAGGTGGGATATAGGCCAGTGTCAGTACTTTCCAGATGTGTCCGGCTGCTATGATGATGAAGAAATAGCTTGAGAAAGCCCACACGATTGCACCGAGTACCGCCATCCATCGACGGAAGTCGAACGCACGCAGCAGTATGTAGAATCCCAGCATCGAGATGAAGATGTAGAACACGTAGTCGGGCAGCCACAGGTGGTATGCCTTCTCGATGAACGACATGCCGCGTGTGGAGTCGTACGACGGAGCAATCTGATATGTCGGCATACCGCCAAACACGCTGTTGGTCCAGCGTGGTGTGGCGCCGTTGTGCTCGGCCCGGTATTGGTTTATCTCTACTCCCAGCCCGTCGGCCGCTCCGTTGTCGTGCTGTGTCAGCCGGCGTCCGTCGATATCGGCCGGGAAGAAATATACTAGGGAAATAGCGGCGAAGAACATAACACACAGTGCCTCGCTCCATACTGTCTTGAATCGTTTGAGCATATACTGGTTTTGTTTATTTGGGTACAAAGGTAGTAAATAATTGATAAACGGCAATTGATAATCGATAAATTTTGGGTCGTTCGCCCTACTTTTGGTCAGCTTGCCTCGGGCGGGGCAGGGCTGGTAGCAATGCGCTGCAGTGTATCGATACCATGTATGTCTTGCGAGGTAGCTGTATTGCCCCGTCTGCGAGTGCGCAGTCTCGGCCCTGCGAGTGCGCAGTCTCGGCTCTGCGAGTGCGCAGTCATAGTTCTGCAAGTGCGCACTCACAGAACAAAATGTCAACGCCATGGTTCTACTGTTTCCCTAATCTGACATGAATAATCCGTTCACGACGGTTTAGTGCAAACCGGTGATAAATATCATGTTTCAGTATAAAAAAAGGCGATAGATTGTAAAATATCTGTCATAAAGAGTAGTGAATGAATATTTTTTTGTACCTTTGCCATGAAATACACAATTATTAACATAAAATATCATAAACAATGGAAGCAGAGAAAGTAAATTTATTTATCTCGTCGAAAGGTGATTATTTCCCATCAGAATCGCTGCCAATGATACGCGAACGCCTTGAGCATCTCGATCCGGCTTGCGAAATGTCGGTCATGGCCACCGGTTATCTCAACCCACTCATCAACCTCGCCGTTTCGTTCTTCGTAGGCGCGTTTGGAGTGGACCGTTTCCTCATTGGTCAGACAGGCATGGGTGTAGGCAAGCTGTTGCTCACCATGTGCTGTGGTGCCGGCTCCGTGTGGTGGCTGGTTGACCTCTTCCTCATCATGAGCGCAACGAAGAAACGCAACCTCGAGAAGTTCATGCTCGCAGCAGGGGCATAACCCAACCAAGTGAAAATGCCGCGGCCGACCCCGACGTCTCAGCATGGTTCCGGTCAGCAGACCAGACTGTAAACGAAGCAGTCCGGGTCGCCCGGCCTTCAATCGGCACATCATGAAACGAGCAGACTATATACAGAGTATAGAAATCCAATCGCTTTGGGACGGAGGCCGCCACATACGCTGGAACCTCAACCCCGAAGTCAACATACTGAGTGGAATCAACGGCGTGGGCAAATCGACAATACTGAACCATGCCGTTGCTGTGTTGAAGAAAATAGAACGGGGCGAGGCCAATGCCGGCGAAACCATGCAAGGAGTAACCATCAAACTGTATCCCGAACAGGCAAAGACCATAAAAATCGACGTGATACGCTCGTTCGACCGCCCTCTCATCAACGGCAACCTGCTTGAAAAACTTGCCGACTCGCGTGTGAAGACCGAACTCGACTGGCAGATATACAAGTTGCAGAAGGCGTACCTCGACTATCAAGTGACCCTGAGCAACAAGATAATAGAGATACTCACCACAACCACGTCGGCCGACGAACAGATGCGACAAGCCGCAGTGCTATCAGGACCAAAGACCAAATTCCAGAACATCATCGACGAACTCCTGAGAGACACCAACAAGACCATCGACCGCAAGAGCAACGAAATACAGTTCATACAGGACCGCGGTCGGCTGACACCCTACCAGCTGTCGTCGGGCGAGAAACAAATACTCGTCATCATGCTCACAGCACTCATCGAAAACGGTGAACACTATGCACTTCTCATGGACGAGCCCGAAATAAGCCTACACGTAGAATGGCAAAAACAACTGATAAGCCTTATACGCGAACTTAATCCAAACGCACAAATCATACTCTCGACACACTCGCCGGCACTCATCATGGACGGGTGGATGGATTGTGTGACCGAAGTGGATGATGTGGTAGTAAACGACTGACAGAGTATGAGCAGTCGCCTCACCGATAATGTCAACTCAAGATACTTTGAAGCCGCAAACCACATGCGGCCAAAGTGGAAGAAACATAAAGTCATCGCTTATGTAGAAAGCTATGACGACATATACTTCTGGCGCGATGTGTTGACCGAATTCGAGACACCCGAACTGGGATTCGAAATTGTACTGCCTTCACGCAACAACCTCAACCGAGGCAAGAAATCGGCAATAACCAACAACCTCGGAAGCCGACTCGGCACAAGCATGATTGCATGTGTCGATGCCGACCTCGACTACATGATGCAAGGCGCAACACAAGGCAGCAGGCAGATAGTCAACAACCCATACATCATACACACATACACATACGCAATAGAAAACTACCAGTGCTACGCACCAAGCCTGCACCAGGTATGTGTGATGTCAACACTCAACGACCGACAGATATTCGACTTCGAGGCATTCCTCAAGATATATTCAGAAATAATATACGACCTCTACGTATGGTCAATATGGCTGTATCGCACCGAACAGGCCCACGAAATGCCAATCACCACATTCTGCAACCTTACAGCACTACACCGCCTCAATATACACAACCCCGAAGAATCACTCGAAAACCTCAGACGGACAGTCAACCGGAAAGTGGCGTACCTGCAGCACAACTTCCCAAAAGCAAAGGGAAAAATACAGCCACTGAAACAAGAACTGGAGACACTGGGACTGAAACCCGGCAACACCTATCTATACATACAGGGCCACCACCTCATGGACAACATCGTGATGGAACTGCTCAACCCCGTGTGTACACTCTTGAGGCGCGCCAGAGAAAAAGAAATAAGGCAGAACGCAGTACACGCACAGCAACAAGACAACGAACTGGCAAGCTACAAACACTCATGTGCCGACATCGACCAGATGCTGCGCCGCAACACAGGATACAAGACCGCTGCACAGTACCAACAGATACGACAAGCTGTAACATCGCTCATCCAGCTGATAAACAAGACGACAGACACCACTGCCGGCAGTACAACCCAACCACCAACCCAACCGTAGCAGCAATGCTCGAAATACAAGACATACTCGTCTCGCTCGACATCTTCACACAACACTTCTGCTGCGACATACCCACATGCCGCGGAGCATGTTGCATAGAAGGCGATGCCGGTGCACCAGTCGCCCCCGACGAAGTGGCACAAATCGAACAGACCCTCGAAATCCTGTGGGACGAGCTCTCGCCCGCAGCACAAGAGGTTATCAAGCAACAAGGAGTGACATACGCCGACCCCTCGGGCGAACTCGTCACAAGCATCGTCGATGGCAAAGATTGCGTGTTTGCAACACACGACGAAAACGGAGTATGCCGCTGTATGCTCGATAAAGCATACCGACAACAGCGCATCAAGTTCCAAAAACCAATATCATGCCATCTCTACCCGGTACGCCTGAAAGACGTGGCAGGACGCACAGCACTCAACTACGACCGATGGGACATCTGCAACTGCGCCCGCAAATTAGGAAAACAACTGGCGCTACCACTCTATCAGTTCCTCAAGGAACCACTCATACGACGATTCGGGCAAGCATGGTGGAACGAATGCGACACCGCATACACCGAACTGAAAAAAGCAGGATATATCTAAATCAGACTGTCAAGACCGGAAGTCGTACAACGACACAAGAGAAACCCAAGACATGCCAATACCATGACCCAGGAAATAATAACCAGTATGCAGAATGCAAACATAAAGCGACTGCTACAACTACAACAAAAATCGGCGGAACGACGACGCACAAAACTCTTTGTGACAGAAGGACAACGCGAGTTGCAACACTGCATCGAAGCCGGATACGAAATCGACACGATATTCTGGTGCGAACAGATTAAGCCACAACTCCCATTTCAGAGTAACCGATATAAGATACTCAGAGTGTCGGACGAAGTATATGCGAAGATAGCATATCGCGGAACCACAGAAGGAGTCGTGGCACAGGTGGTAGCCCGCCAACACACGCTTGCCGACATACAACTATCCGACAACCCACTGGTCATTGTGATAGAATCGGTAGAAAAACCAGGAAACATAGGAGCAGTGCTGCGCACAGCCGATGCAGCCAATGCCGACGCAGTCATCGTGTGCGACCCACTTACCGATATCTACAACCCCAACCTGCTGCGCAGTTCGCTCGGAGCTGCATTCACCACACCATTTGTGGCATGTTACAGCGACGAATGTGTCAACTGGCTCAAAACAAACAACATACAGATACTCACCGCACAACTGCAGGATGCACACTATTACTACGATACCGATATGACACGACCTACTGCCATCGTGATGGGAACAGAATCGACGGGGCTGACCAACCAATGGCGAACTGCAGCCGACTCACACATCAAGATACCGATGCTCGGACACCTCGATTCACTAAACGTAGCGGTCAGCGCTGCAATCCTGACATTCGAGGCTGTCCGCCAGCGGATGACAATAAATAAAAAACGCTAATCACTGCATACAGAAACCACAAATTACAACATACAGAATCAGATGTGACACCATCAGCTGAACGGATAGAAACATTATAACCTGAAACAATCATGAACACACGCACACAGCCACTGAAAACAACATCTATATTGTTCATTGCCGCCATAAACAGCATCAGCATCGCTAACACCTTTGCCCAGTCACGCCTCGAGGCCGAATCGGCAGCATACAGCAACTGTACACTCATCTCCGATGCAAGGTATTCTGACGGAAAAGCTTTGGAACTGACACGACGCGATGCAGTAATCACATTCTCATTCACCGCTGCGAAAGCTGGAAAATACCAGATTTATGTAGGATGTGACGGCCTGTATGGCGAAAAGACAGCCAACCTCACAGTAAACGGCAGCAGCGGAACTTTCACAGTAGGAGGAAGTGGCGAGGTGGCAGCTGCCACTTCGTTCATGAATAAAGGGAACAACACCATCGCCATTACGCCTGGCTGGACCTGGTTCAGAATCGATTATATACGTATCGAACCCAATAAAACCAAACTGAAGTTCAATATCACAAAACAACCGGTAGATGCCAAAGCAACCACCAGTGCAAAAGCACTCTACAAATTCCTATACACCAATTTCGGCAAGAAAACGATATCAGGCATTATGACAGGCGACATGAGCTCGGTCGAGGATGACAACATCAAAAACCATCCCGACATGAAAGCCATATACAACGCATCGGGCAAGTACCCTGCATTAGTAGGATTCGACTTCATGAACACAACAGGACGCGCAGAAGCAGAGTCATGGAACCAGTCGTATTCACAACATGTAATGAACCTCGCAGCAGACACATGGAGGCGTGGCGGCATTCCTGCGTTCACATGGCACTGGCGCGATCCGAGCAGAAACACCGATGCTTTCTACTCCGCCGACTGCACAATGAAGATAACATCAGCCATGAATGCCGACGGAACATGGAACACTACTTCTGCCTTATATGCAAATATACTGAAAGATATCAATACAGTGGCCGACTGCTTACTCAACTTGCAGAAACAAGGCATTGCATGCATATTCCGGCCCCTGCACGAGGCGAGTGGCAGATGGTTCTGGTGGGGACGCGACGGGGCACAACCCTTCATCAAACTATACCAGCTCATATACGGGCAGATGGTGATGGTGAAGGGTGTACATAATGTGATTTGGGTGTGGAATGCCAGCGACCGCGATGACGAATGGAACCCCGGAGATGAATACTACGACATCGTTTCGGCAGATATCTACAACCCTGCCTACGACTATTCGAGTTGCTATGCAACATTCGACAACCTGAAAAAACTTACTGGAGGGAAGAAGATTATAGCCTTGTCTGAAAACGGACCGATACCCGACATCGACCGTGAGGTGGAAGAAAATGCCGTATGGTCGTGGTGGATGCCTTGGTATCAGACATGGAACGGACGTTTTGTAGATAAAACCGGCAAGGATGAATGGGAAAAATGTATGGGCGACAGGCGTGTGATTACACTCAACGACATGAGAGGAAGGTGGTGAACACAAGAAAAACGTGCATCGCAAGGTTTCTAATACCTGCAATACACGTCTGTTATCCACGATTTTCATCGTTTGCAAAACGGATATCTATCGTGAGGATTTGGGTTTAACCCAAATCGGTCATTAGCGTTTTGATGATTTTAAGTTTATTTTTAAGCAGGTT
>CALGGJ010000042.1 GCA_937915745.1 uncultured Prevotellaceae bacterium
ACGTAATATATTAATGTGGTCGGACTGTCCGACTTTTTAAAGTGGATTCATTATTTATTCTTAGTTGTAACAAGTTTCTCCATGTTCGTAAATGTCAAGGCCTTCTTCCTCAACACGTTTTCCGACACGCAGTCCGTGCAGTTTCTTTATTCCGTAGAACAGTGCGAAGCCGCAGGCGGCAGCCCATAGGTCGATGCATATAATGCCGAAGCACTCGGCACCGAAGAATCCCCAGCCATGCCCGTAGATAGCCCCACTGGTTGTGGATAGCAGTCCTGTCATCAGTGTACCCAGTATGCCGCACACTCCGTGTACCGACGATGCTCCTACGGGGTCGTCGATGTGCAGTCGATGGTCGATGAATTCGATTGCATAGACGAGTACCACGCCGCACACAAATCCAATGACAACGGCTCCGATGGGCGATACGAGGTCGCATCCGGCTGTTATGCCCACCAGTCCGGCCAGTATGCCGTTGAGTGTTAGCGACAGCGATGGTTTTCCGTATTTTACCCAGGTCAGGAACATTGTTGCCAATCCGCCTGCTACGGCAGCCAGATTGGTGCTGAGAAACACGTGGCTTATGGCAGTGCGGTTTACTTCGCCTGTAGCGGCCAGCTGCGAGCCGGGGTTGAATCCGAACCAGCCAAGCCATAGAATGAATACACCGAGCGATGCCATTGTGAGGTTGTGGCCTGGAATGGCACGGCTCTTGCCTTCCGACGAATACTTGCCAATGCGTGGCCCCAGGGCCATGGCTCCAATCAATGCCAGCACGCCACCCACGCTGTGGACGATGGCCGAGCCGGCAAAGTCGTGGAATACATCGCCGAAAGTTGTCATCATGAAACTGTCGGCTGCATCGTTGCACAGCCAACCACCGCCCCATGTCCAGTGGCCTTCAATAGGGTAGATTATGAGTGATATGAAGGCCGAATAGACGAGATACATTGAGAATTTGGTACGCTCGGCCATGGCACCGCTCACGATGGTGGCACTGGTGGCGCAAAAGACGGTTTCGAAAATGAGGAAACCTTCCACCGGCAATTCGCCTTTATAAAAAGAGAGGTCACCCCAGTTTGGCATACCGATGAATCCTGTGCCATCGTTGCCAAACATGAGGCCAAATCCGAAGAAGAAGAACAATAGCGAACCGAACATGAAATCGACGAAGTTCTTCATCAAGATGTTGACTGTGTTTTTGCTCCGTGTGAAACCGGCTTCGCATAATGCAAAACCCGGTTGCATCCAAAACACAAGCATGGCTGCAAGAAGCATCCATACGGTGTCGAGAGATATTCCAATTTCGTTCATAATAGTGTGCCGTGTTTTAGTTTTGTGTTTGTGTTGTGTTTGTGTTTGTGTTGTGTTTGTGTTTGTTTTGTGTTTGTGTTGTGGCCGCTATTTCTTGTCTCTCAAAACCGTGTCGCCATGTTCGCCGGTACGGATGCTCCACACGTCGGTCATCTCGCTCACAAAGATGCGTCCGTCGCCTATTTCGCCTGTGTGTGCCACCTTGAGAATGACTGCGATGGTGGGGTCCAGAAACTGGTCGCGGCAGACGATGGTGAGTGCGACGCGCTCTATGACATCGGTGCTGTACTGAACACTGCGGTAGATGCGCTCCTGACGGCTCTGCCCTACACCGTGAACGTCGTGGTATTCAAACCAGTTGATGTCCGATGAAAGTAGTGCTTGCTTGACCTCTTCGAATTTGGTCTTGCGGATAATTGCTTCAATCCTTTTCATGCCTTACTCTGATTAAAAATTAATACTGATGATAACTTTGTTTTCTGATGTATCAGAACTGTCTGTTCTGCGAGTGCGCGGTCTCGGCCCCAAGAGTGCGGAGTCTCGGCCCCAAGAGTGCGGAGTCTCAGCCCCAAGAGTGCGGAGTCATTTTAACTGACTCCCGGACATCTTCATTCGAGGCCTCAGGTTTATGCATCCGATTTCGGGTGCCCAAGAAACGCAATGCACATAACTTTGCATCCGATTTCGGGGGCCCAAGAAACGCAATGCACGTAACTTTGCATCCGATTTCGGGGGCCCAAGAATCGCAATGCACGCAACTTTGCATCCGATTTCGGGGGCAAAGTTACGATCTTTTATAAAGAAGGCAATAAACAACGAATGACTTTAAGTGTTAAAAATATGGTCCACTTTCAAAATGCAAGCTTTCGTATTATAATACATGTCATAATGTAAACAAAAAAGTAAAAATATATGTCAAAATGTAAGCATCTGCAAAATGCTATCCAATAATATCCTTATAGTTTTGCGTGTTTTAGTATTTTACACTAACTTTGCACCCGAAATCGGATGCAAAGTTGCGTGCATTGCGTTTCCTGGGCCCCCGAAATCGGATGCAAAGTTGCGTGCATTGCGTTTCCTGGGCACCCGAAATAATGAATCATACGCAAAATCACAAACACGACATGACTAATTATAAACCGACTGGTGACAGAGGATTGTATCAAAATCAATATGAGCACGACGCATGTGGTATAGGAATGATAGTCGATCTGAACAGGAGCAGAAGCCATCAGATTGTTGATGATGCCCTGCGGGTATTGGAAAACATGCGACATCGCGGAGCCGAGATAGGCAAGGACGGTGACGGCGCTGGCATCATGCTCCAGATTCCACACGAGTTTATTTTGCTTCAGGGCATACCGGTTCCCGAACGTGGCAGGTATGGCACGGGACTCGTCTTCATGCCACGCGATGCAATGGCACAGCAGGAGATACTGCGGATTATGACCGAGGAGACAGAACAGGCCGGACTACATCTGATGCCCCTGCGCAAAGTGCCAACCAATCCCGACTGCCTCGGAGAGCGGGCACTTAGCACCGAGCCCGATATCATGCAGATGTTTGTCGTCGAATCGGGCGAAAAGGTAGAGTCCCTCGCGCGCGCACTATATGTAATAAGGAAAAAGATTGAACGCAGAGTGACCGACGAAGATTTCTACATCTGCTCGCTGTCCAACACCAACATCGTATATAAAGGCATGTTGTCATCAATGCAACTGAGGCAGTATTTTCCCGACCTGTCCAATCCATATCTGACCAGCGGACTGGCACTCGTTCACTCCAGGTTCAGTACAAACACATTCCCAACGTGGTCGTTGGCACAACCATTCCGACTGCTGGCACACAACGGCGAAATCAACACCATTCGCGGTAACCGCGGATGGATGAAAGCCCGCGAGAGTGTACTCGGTAGCGAGGTTTTAGGCGACGTCAACGAGATTGCACCCATCTTGCAAGAGGATATGAGCGACTCGGCCAGCCTCGATAATGTATTCGAATTCCTCACCATGAGCGGACTGTCGCTGCCACATGCATTGGCTATACTCATACCAGAGTCGTTCAACGACAAAAACCCCATCAGCGAAGACCTGAAGGCATTCTATGAATACCATTCCATACTGATGGAACCCTGGGACGGACCAGCCGCACTGCTCTTCTCCGACGGACGCTATGCCGGTGGCATGCTCGACCGGAACGGGTTGCGCCCGTCACGCTATACCATTACCAAACAAGGCGTAATGATAGTGGCATCCGAGGTAGGGGTCATAGACTTCAATCCTGCCGATGTGGTGAGCAAAGGACGACTCCAGCCAGGAAAAATCCTGCTCATCGACACACAAGAGGGCAAGATATATTACGACGGTGAAATCAAGGAACAGTTGGCAAAAGCACACCCTTATCGCGAGTGGCTCAATGAAAACCGTGTCCAGCTCGAGAAACTGAAGAGCGGACGTAAAGTAGAAAACTCTGTAAGCAAATACGAGCAGAAACTCCTCACATTCGACTACGGCCAGGAAGACATCGACAAGACAATAATCCCGATGGCAACAAACGGTCAAGAACCTGTGGCGGCAATGGGCAACGACACTCCACTGGCTGTAATCAGCGACCGCCCGCAACTGCTGTTCAACTACTTCCGCCAGCAATTTGCACAGGTCACAAATCCTGCCATCGACCCCATTCGGGAAGAACTCGTGATGTCGCTAACCGAGTACATAGGTGCAGTGGGAACAAACATACTGACACCCGACGCATCAAACTGTAAGATGGTGAGACTGCCGCAACCCATACTGACCAATACACAACTCGACATACTATGCAACATCCGGTATAAGGGATTCAAGACACAGAAACTCAACATACTCTTCGACATCAAACGTGGGGAAGAAGGATTGCGTCACGCACTTGACGACCTCTGCCATGAGACAGAGCGCAGCGTTGACGAAGGAGTGAACTATATTATCCTTACAGACCGAGAAATCGACGAGACACATGCCGCCATACCATCGCTGCTGGCTGTCAGTGCAGTACACCATTATCTTATTTCTGTGGGCAAGCGCGTGCAAACTGCACTCATAGTAGAGAGCGGAGAGATACGCGAAACTATGCATGCCGCACTATTACTGGGATATGGAGCCAGTGCACTATGTCCGTATCTGACGTTTGCCATACTCGACAACTTGGTAAAGAAGGGAAAAATACAAGAGGAATACGCAACAGCCGAAGCCAACTACATTAAGGCCGTAGATAAAGGCCTGAAGAAAATCATGTCGAAGATGGGCATATCAACCATCCGCAGCTATCGCGGAGCAAAAATCTTTGAGAGCATCGGACTGAATGAAGACTTGCTCAGAAACTATTTCGGGACAGAAGCAAGCACCATCGGCGGCATCGGGCTTAAAGAGATTGCACGCGATGCCATACGTCTTCACACCCAAGGCTTCTCTGTAGGACACGACATTACAGCTACACTCCTGCCCAACAAGGGCCAGTTCTCATGGCGCAAAGATGGTATCATCCATGCCTGGAACCCAGAGACGATTGCACGACTACAGTTGGCCACACGGCAGGGAAACTACAGAAAGTTCAAAGAATGGGCAGCACTGGTTGACCATAAGGAATCACCGATATTCATACGCGACTTCCTCAGATGGAAAAAAGCAGAAACACCAATACCAATCGAAGAAGTCGAGCCGGTGGAAAGCATTTTGAAACACTTCGTATCGGGAGCCATGTCATTTGGAGCATTGAGCATCGAGGCCCACGAGGCATTGGCACTGGCTATGAACAAACTGGGCACACGCTCAAACACAGGCGAAGGCGGAGAAGACAATAGCCGCTACCACTCTGAGGTTGACGGCGTGAGTCTGAGTAGTAAGACCAAACAGATTGCAAGCGGCCGCTTCGGAGTGACAGCAGAATATCTGGTGAATGCCGAAGAGATACAAATTAAAGTAGCACAAGGTGCCAAACCGGGCGAGGGAGGACAGCTCCCAGGCTTTAAGGTGAACGACATCATTGCAAAGACGCGTAATGCAATTCCTGGCATATCGCTCATTTCCCCGCCGCCTCACCACGATATCTACAGCATAGAAGATTTGGCACAGCTCATATTCGACCTAAAGAACATCAACCCTGAGGCAGCAGTAAGTGTGAAGCTGGTGGCAGAAAGCGGCGTAGGCACCATTGCCGCCGGCGTAGCAAAGGCGAAGGCCGACCTCATCGTGATAAGCGGTGCCGAAGGGGGTACGGGGGCCAGCCCTGCCAGCTCCATGCGTTTTGCAGGCATCCCTCCCGAGATTGGGTTGGCCGAAACACAACAGACACTGGTGTGCAATGGTCTGCGAAATCAAGTGCGCCTGCAGACCGACGGCCAGTTGAAGACGGCCAAAGATGTTATCATAATGGCTTTGTTGGGAGCCGACGAATTCTCGTTTGGCACACTGCCGCTGATTGTTCTAGGCTGTGTAATGATGCGCAAATGCAACACAAACATGTGCCCGATGGGTGTGGCAACCCAAAAGACTGAACTGCGGAAACACTTCGAAGGTAGTGCCCAATATGTCATAAATTTCTTTATGTTCCTGGCACAGCAAGTGCGCGAATACCTTAGCGAAATAGGTGTTCATTACCTGAAGGACATCATCGGCCATACAGAGCTGATAGAGATTAATATACCCGATGGTTCTTCTGATACAAACGATACGGCTGTGGAAAAATGGCATACCATCGATTTCGCACGACTGTTACACAGGCCTGAAACAGGAAAACCCCTCTATTGGAATCGTGGTTCTTACACCAAAGTGACAGGTGTGAAGGATGAAGAGATTATAAAGGCTGCCCAAAAAGCAATAATTTGTCAGGAGGAGGTCTTCCTTGATTATGACATCAGTAATACAGATCGTGCTGT
Source organism: uncultured Prevotellaceae bacterium (assembly GCA_937915745.1). Lineage (GTDB taxonomy): Bacteria > Bacteroidota > Bacteroidia > Bacteroidales > Bacteroidaceae > Colivivens. Next base: position 6,227 of record CALGGJ010000042.1, read on the forward strand.
CACGACAATGCTTAGTGGTGTCATTGCAAAAAGATATGGCGAGCAAGGTCTGCCCGACGACACCATTAACATCCGGTTTAAGGGGTCTGCCGGCCAGTCGTTCGGCGCATTTGCCGTTCATGGCATCAATGTCAAACTTGAAGGCGAGTGCAACGACTACTTCGGCAAGGGACTGTCGGGCGGGCGTATCTCAATTCTGCCTCCATGTCGAAGCAACGGGAACTACCACGCCGAAGACAATATCATCGCTGGTAATACAGGCCTTTATGGTGCTACATCGGGCGAGTTGTTTGTTAACGGCAAGGTGGGCGAACGCTTTGGTGTACGCAATTCGGGTGCCATCGCTGTAATCGAGGGGGCTGGCGACCATTGCTGTGAGTATATGACAGGTGGGCGTGTGGTTGTGCTTGGCAAGACAGGAAGAAACTTCGCTGCGGGCATGTCGGGGGGAATTGCTTATGTATATGACCCTAATCACACATTCGACTATTTCTGCAATATGGATATGGTTGAACTTTCTTTGGTAGAGGATAGTGTTTCACGCAGGGAACTGCTGGAGCTTATTCGTCAGCATTATTTGCATACAGGCTCGGCCTTGGCAGGAAAGATGCTTGACGACTGGCATCATTATGTTGAAGACTTCATCCAGGTTGTGCCAATTGAGTATAAACGTGTACTCGAGGAGGAGAAAATGGCACTACTGCATGAGAAGATAGCAGACATCCAGCATGACTATTAATACCAATTGCCGATAATCAATAATCAATCGTAATCTATGGGAAATCCGAAAGCATTTTTAGAGATACACCGTCAGGAGGCTGGCTACCGCCCTATTCACGACCGCATACACGACTTCGGTGAGGTAGAACAGACTCTCAACACACGTGAACGTAAGCTTCAGGCAAGCCGTTGTATGGACTGCGGCGTACCGTTCTGCCACTGGGCCTGTCCGTTGGGCAACAAGGCTCCCGAATGGAACGATGCTTTGTATCGTGGCGAATGGGAACTGGCTTATCGGTTGTTGGATACTACCAACCCTTTCCCTGAGTTCACTGGCCGTGTATGTCCTGCTTTGTGTGAAAAGGCATGTGTGCTTTATCGTTTTAATCACGAACCGACGACCAATCGCGAGAATGAGGCTGCTATTACTGAGGTCGCTTTCCGTGAAGGGTATATCACGTCTCGCACAGAGATGGTGAGGAAAAGGGAGAGGGTGGCTGTGGTTGGTGCCGGTCCTGCCGGACTTGCTGTAGCCAATGCGCTCAACCATATGGGGTATATGGTAACTGTCTTTGAGAAGAACGAGGCTGCAGGTGGGTTGCTACGCTATGGCATACCTGGCTTCAAACTTAACAAGGCAATTATCGATCGTCGTACAAGGCTGTTGGAACAGGAGGGTATTGAGTTCAGATTCAACGTTGAGCTCTCTGGCTTTTCTGACTGCTCTGTCTTTTCGGAGCTTTCTGACTTCTCTGCTGTAGTTCTTGCCATTGGTACACCGACGGCACGTGACCTGAATGTTCCTGGTCGTGAATTGGATGGTGTGCATTTTGCCCTCGATTTTCTCAGTCAACAGAATCGAGTGCTTGCCGGTAGGGAATTCAGCAAGGACGAGCGTATCACTGCAAGTGGTAAGGATGTGCTTGTTATCGGTGGTGGCGACACTGGCAGCGACTGTATTGGCACCGCTCATCGTCAGGGATGCAAGAGTGTGACTCAGATTGAGATCATGCCAAAGCCTGTCTGTGGCCCGGACGACCCGCTGAATCCTTGGCCTGGCTGGCCGCGTACTCTCAAGACTTCCTCTTCGCACGAAGAGGGCTGTATCCGTCGCTGGAACGTCAATACTCTTGAATTTATTGGTGAGGACGGAAGACTCACTGGTGTCAAGGTTCAGGAAATCGACTGGAAGGCAAATCCTGACGGTGGCTGTCCGGTGATGGTTGAGAAGGGTAGGCCTGAAATCATTAAGGCCGGACTCTGTCTGCTTGCAATGGGTTTCCTCAAGCCCGAGCATCCAGTATATCCCGAGAATGTCTTTGTCTGCGGCGATGCTGTGAATGGTGCTTCGCTCGTGGTGCGGGCTATGGCAAGCGGAATTGAAGCTGCAAACCGTGTGGATGCTTACCTCTCGCATACGTCAAATTAATCTGTTTGTATCATGAGCACTATTCGTTTCACCAAGATGCAGGGTTGCGGCAACGACTATATTTATGTTGATGTCATGCAGTATCCTATAGCCGACCCCTCTGCTGCTGCCATGCTTTGGAGCAATCGTCACAAGGGTATTGGCTCGGATGGTCTTGTGCTAATCGACCGCAGTCCTATACCCGAAGCCGACTATTCCATGCGCATCTTCAATGCAGATGGGTCTGAGGCTATGATGTGTGGCAATGCCGCGCGTTGTATTGGCAAGTACCTGTTTGAGCGGAGGCTGACTGACAAGCGTGAATTAAGCCTGCTCACTCTTTCTGGCATCAGACGGCTGTGGTTGCATGTGGCTGATGATAGGGTAGAGGATGTCACGGTTGATATGGGTTGTCCGGTGATGGAAGATGCATCATTGTTCAGGCAGTCGGCAGGTTTGCCGGCAGGTACCTTCGTTTCGATGGGAAATCCTCATTATGTGGTTGTTGCCGATGATGTGAATCTTGTTGAGACGATGGGGGAGAGACTTGAGCGGCACAGTGCGTTTCCCTTGCGCTGCAATATAGAGTTTGCTTGTATGATGCCCGATGGGCGTATCCGTGCCCGTGTGTGGGAACGTGGCAGCGGCATTACCAAGGCTTGTGGCACTGGTGCATGTGCCGTAGCGGTGGCTGCTTGCCTGAAGGTGCCTGGAGTCCGGAAGTGTGTTGTTGTGATGGATGGTGGTGAACTGATGGTGGAATGGCATGAAGACAATGGACATGTGTATCTGACAGGTCCGGCCGAATTTGTATTTGACGGAGAGATAATATGTTGACATGGGTATTTCTGTCGTGGTCAGGGTGGGGCGAGGTAAACCTTCGACGACGCCTGGATGTGATGAAAGCCGATAATTATTAACTGTATAATCGCTATGAACTATGGCATTAGTAAACATTCATTTTTTAAATTTGCAGAAGAACTATCTTTTTACCGATGTTGCCAAGAAGGTAAACGTGTTTAAGGTATTGCATCCCAAGGCCGATATCATCTCGCTTGGCGTAGGCGATGTTACTCAGCCATTGTGTCCTGCAGTGGTGGAAGCAATGCACAAGGCTGTTGACGAGATGGCTACCAAAGAGGGTTTTCACGGATACGGTCCTGAGCAGGGGTATGAATTTTTGCGTGATGCAATTCTGAAGAACGATTTCCTGCCACGTGGCATACACATGGAAATGGACGAGATATTCATCAATGACGGTGCCAAATCAGACACAGGCAATTTCCAGGAAATTCTGCATTGGGACAATTTCATTGGGGTGACCGACCCTGTATATCCGGTTTATATCGATTCGAATGTTATGATAGGCCGCTGCGGCACGTTCGCAAATGGCAAATACAGTTATGTTGCATATTTGCCTTGTACGGCCGAAAATGGTTTTATGCCCGAGATACCCGAAAACCGCCCAATGCAAGTCATATATCTGTGTTATCCTAACAACCCCACAGGCGCAGTAATCACCAAGCAAGAGTTGCAGAAATGGGTGAACTACGCATTGAAGAATGATGCGCTGATTCTCTACGATGCAGCATATCAGGCTTATATCAGGAATCCAGAGATACCACGTTCGATATACGAGATACGCGGTGCCCGGAAATGTGCCGTCGAGTTCCGATCTTATTCCAAGACGGCAGGTTTTACAGGAGTGAGGTGTGGTTATACTGTCGTTCCCAAAAGCCTCGCAGTCTCTACATTTGCCGGTGAACGCATATCGGTGAACGAGCTGTGGAACCGCCGCCAGTCAACCAAGTTTAATGGTGCAAGCTATATAAGCCAGCGAGCGGCAGAAGCCATCTATACACCCGAGGGCCAACGCCAAACACAGGAAACGATAGACTACTACCTGGCGGGAGCACGCATGATGCTCGATTCGTTACGACGACTGGGATATCAGGCTTATGGAGGTGAAAACGCCCCTTATATCTGGATGAAGACACCGGCAGGCAGCACTTCGTGGCAGTTCTTCGAAGAGTTGCTCTACGGAGCACAGGTCGTATGCACTCCTGGAGTGGGGTTCGGCCCGTCGGGCGAGGGGTATGTACGCTTCACTGCATTCAGCTCTCATGAGAAAATAGAGGAAGCCATGCACAGAATAGAGACCTGGAAAAAATGAACCATAGCACACATTAGCCGGTGAGACTGCGCACTCGTGGGGCCGAGACCACGCACTCTTGGAGCCGAGACTGCGCACTCGTGGGGCCGAGACCACGCACTCGCATAACCAAAGGCCATACAATGACCGTAAACACAAACATAAAAACACAAACACAATGGAAGGATTAAGATTTAAAGTTATCGGTGAGGCATTCGCCAAAAAACCTCTCGACGTGGCAATGCCATGCGAAAGACCAAGTGAATACTTCGGTAAGAAAGTGTTCAACCGTGAGAAGATGTACAAGTATCTGCCTAAGGCCGTCTATGAGAAGATGATCGACGTGATGGACAACGGAGCCAGGCTCGACCGCGACATTGCCGATGCCGTAGCCTCAGGTATGAAACAATGGGCCACCGAAAACGGAGTGACTCATTACACACACTGGTTCCAGCCGCTGACCGAGGGCACAGCCGAGAAGCACGACTCGTTTATCGAACACAACGGTAAGGGCGGCATGGTCGAAGAGTTTACCGGCAAACTGCTTGTACAGCAAGAACCCGATGCATCGTCATTTCCAAGCGGCGGCATACGCTCCACATTCGAAGCCCGGGGATATTCTGCATGGGACCCGACAAGCCCGGTGTTCATAATCGACGACACACTATGTATCCCTACAGTATTTATCAGCTACAGCGGAGAGTCGCTCGACTACAAAGCACCACTGCTGCGTGCACTGAAAGCAGTAAACAAAGCAGCGACAGACGTATGCCACTACTTCGACCCCGATGTCAAGAAAGTGGTATCCAACCTCGGATGGGAGCAAGAGTATTTCCTTGTAGATGAAGGACTCTATGCAGCACGCCCCGACCTGCTGCTCACCGGACGAACACTCATGGGACACGACTCCGCAAAAAACCAGCAGATGGACGACCACTACTTCGGAAGCATACCCGAACGTGTAGCGGCCTACATGCGCGACCTCGAAATACAAGCACTCGAACTGGGAATACCATGCAAGACACGACACAACGAAGTCGCCCCCAATCAGTTTGAGTTGGCACCGATATTCGAAGACACCAACCTGGCTGTCGATCACAACATGCTACTCATGTCATTGATGAAACGGGTGGCACGCAAACATGGATTCAGAGTGCTGCTGCACGAAAAACCATTCGCAGGCATCAATGGCAGTGGCAAACACAACAACTGGAGTCTCTCGACCGACACAGGAACACTACTCCATGCACCAGGAAGGACACCCGAGCAAAACCTGCGTTTTGCAGTCTTCATCGTCGAGACACTAATGGGTGTATATCGTCACAACGGACTGCTCAAAGCCAGTATCATGTCGGCAACCAACGCACATCGCCTTGGTGCCAACGAAGCACCACCGGCAATAATAAGCAGTTTCCTCGGAACACAACTCAGCGAACTGCTCGACCATATAGAAAAAGCAGACAAAGACGACCTCTTCCGACTCGACGGCAAGCAAGGACTGAAACTCGACATCCCGCAGATACCAGAACTGCTTATCGACAATACCGACCGTAACCGCACATCGCCGTTTGCATTTACCGGAAATCGATTTGAATTCCGTGCTGTCGGTAGCGAAGCCAACTGTGCCAGTGCCATGATAGCACTCAATAGTGCAGTGGCAGAAGCTCTCACCGATTTCAAAATACGTGTAGATCAGAAAATAGACAGTATTTCAAAAAACAAAGAGTTCGCAGATGGAAGACACAACCCCGTAATGCACGCCATCATCGACGTCTTGCGCGAAGACATCAAAACCTGCAAACCAATACGCTTCGATGGGAATGGTTACAGCGATGAATGGGTAGAAGAAGCACAAAAACGTGGACTTGATGTCGAGAAGTCATGCCCGAAAATATTCGAACGCTATCTCGACGACTCCAGCATACAGATGTTCGAAAGCCTTGGAGTGATGACAAAGAAAGAACTGGAGGCACGCAACGAAGTGAAGTGGGAAACCTACACCAAGAAAGTACAAATTGAAGCAAGAGTACTCGGAGACCTCTCAATGAACCACATCATACCGGTAGCCACAGCCTATCAAAGCCGGTTGCTGCGCGATGTGGAGCGGATGCGAACCGTGTTCCCGACAGAAAAAGCCGACGAACTCAGCGCACGAAACCTCAAACTAATCGAGGAAATTGCACACCGCACCGCAAGCATCGAGACTCTGGTGGATGAACTTGTCGAAGCACGAAAAATTGCCAACCGCCTGGCCGACGAACACCAGAAAGCAATAGCATATCACGACAACGTCACCCCATATCTCGATGCCATACGCCGACAGATTGACAAACTCGAACTCATTGTCGATGATGCACTGTGGCCTTTGCCAAAATATCGCGAACTGCTATTCATCAGGTAAACCACACATAAACAAACTCCAGAATAAGGGAAGACACGGAATTCAACCCCGATGACCGGCAAGGGTTGAACCATAACAAAAGAAAGAATGTGTCAAAACATAGAGGAAACCGTACATTTAGAGCGACTTCCTCTATTTTGACACACCCTCCCCACATTCAAAAGTCCGGACAACTTCCAATAACTTCGAAGATGTTCTCTCCACGCAGCAAGCAGGCTGCCGGCACTTTCCTACTTAAATATCGCCTTCACTTTCTCGCTAGCCTGGTCGTAGGCCTTCTCCCAGTCTGTATCAAGCGAGAACGGAGTGTAAGTCTGCCTGTCGTTTACATATACCAACGTGGTTTCCTTGTCAGTATCGGAAAACAGAGGGTTCTGCAACGAGGCATCGCGATAACAAGCAATCACAGCCAGACGTTTCTCCGTTGAGATAGAACGCGCCTTGATGATGTAAGTCTCGAAGTCAGTCACAAACGAAGTAAGGTTTACGGCTTGCGAATCGTAGAAATAACCATTCTTCTCAAGCTTACGCTTTGTCACCTGGTTGGTGATATAGTTCAAGGCAGTAATCTTAAACTGGTTCACCTGAACCTGTTGGTCGTTGGCAGCTGCATCGTTCACCACAGCAATAGCATTGTCAAACACCTTCTTGTACAAACTCTGTGCCTGTATGGCACCGACTGCCATGACAGACAGCATCGATGCAATAAAAATTCTCTTCATAGTCATCACAATTTGTTCTTATTCATTATTTATGCTGCAAAGTTAGCAAAGATTATGGATTCCAACCAAGAGAAAAACTCCATAATCGACTTTTCACCTCAAGTTTTAATATCTCTTAACGCTTTATTGCACTTCTGATAAATAAAATGTGATGACACACATCCAATGCAAGTACTGGAGCCTCCATCCCTCCTCCCTTCCCTTCCCTCCTTTTCCTCCCTTCGTCAGCGCACGGCGGTTTTCCCGCCGTGGT
>CALGGJ010000043.1 GCA_937915745.1 uncultured Prevotellaceae bacterium
TTCTCTTTGGGCTTCACCTCTACAGTAGTCAGTTCAAACCATTCCAACATGTGTGTTGGCAACAAGCATTTAGCAAGTATTTCGTATTGTGGGTTCATTGTGACATTTCATTTCTTATAGAACGAAAACATCACGTTTTTAGTGTGACTGGTTACACGCAGTTATGCAGGTGACCCCATATTTTTTGGTTCTTCCCATCTGGAGCCGGCATTAGAACAGGGGGACAAATTGTCCCCCACTTAGAGTTGAGGTCCGAATCACGTGCCCTCATTCGCCTGATGTACTGCTTGACATTATCTACGTCCGGCAGCAGAACTTGTTCGGGTGGCTGAATTTCCACTTGTGGAGCGGGTGGCTGTGGTTGCACTCGATGTGCGGGTGGTTGTAGTAGGAGTAGCTGTGCGGGTGGCTGTGCTCGTAGCAGCCGAGCGGGTGGCTGTAGTTGCACTCGATGTGCGGGTGGTTGTAGTAGGAGTAGCTGTGCGGGTAGTTGTAGTAGGAGTAGCTGTGCGGGTGGCTGAAGTATTGCTTGAGCCTGTTGCACGAGAACTCGACATATTCTGTCCTGCCGTGGTCGTTGTACGGGTTGCAGCCGTTCCGGTTGTGCGGTTGCCGGCCGTTCCGGTTGTACGGTTGGCAGATGTAGCAGTATTAGCTGAAGAGCCAGTATTCGTAGTTGGGTTTGTGCTGAAGTCGCGCCCCTGGGTTGGTGTGTCTCCGATGCGATACCCTGCATTGCCCCCATCCTGGCCGGCATTGCCATTCCGGACAGCACCCTGAGGAGTTCCTCCCTGGCGAATTGTACTGCCTTGCAGACCTCCCTGGCGTATTGCCTCGGTGCGTACGGTGCTGCCTGCCTCACCTATATGGTATCCAGAGCCGTCGCCAGGTCTGTTGCCATTCATCATCTGTCCTCCTGCCTGATTGCCTCCTTGTGGCATCGGACTGCCACCAGGCCTCATGCCGGCGAAAAAGCGTCCGCCCCGATAGTCGTCGAAACGGCGTGGAGGTGCAAAGAAGAAATGGTTCATGCGGTGGTCGATGCGGTATATACCGAAACTCCACCTACGCTCGGCAAATGTGATTGGACGATAGAAGTAGTCGTAAGTCATGAGCAATGCCCACTGACGCTCGCTGAGGAGGCGGCGCAGAGCCCTGTCGCGGGCATACAGGACCTCCATGTAGTCGTCATAGCGATAGCCCAGGGCCACTTCGTCGAGATAGTCGTTGACTCCGCAGATATAATCATAGTTGATATAGTACAGGTCTTCTAAGATTGCTGCGCTGAGTCCAAGGGTGTGTGCCATGCGGTCGGTGAGGAACCGTGCATTGTTGCGCATTGAGTAAACACTCATTGGTTGTGCGGTTGCAGCTGTTGTCACCATCATAAGCATCAATGCTGCCATCATGTTGCGTAGAGTCTTCATAATCTTGTCTCCTTTCTTTTTTTTGAGCCTCCCCCCGTGCCATTTCTCTATCCCTGTTGGCGAGTGTGAGTCAGGGTGGATACCGCTCGTTATTTGTTTTCGCTGCAAAGTTACTTACTTTATCAAATCCTGCAAAAAAAAAGTTCCTATTCGATGAGGGGAAAAGTCCTATTCATGGTGTCGGTTTTACTATCGGTTGGTGTCTGCCCCCTTCAGCGGGCGACTGCCTGAACAGTATTTATAAGAGTGTCTATGAGAAGTCGAACGAGAGTTGTCCGTCGCCCATAAGGTTGAACGAGAGTCGATGGTAGGGTGTAAGTCCATGTTGGGCAATGCCCTGCCGGTGTTGGGGAGTCGGGTACCCTGCATTGTGGTCCCATCCATAATATGGATATTGTGCATGAAGAGTTCGCATGTATTCGTCGCGGTGGGTCTTGGCCAGTATTGATGCAGCAGCTATCGACATGTATTTGGCATCGCCTTTCACAATGGTGGTATGCGGTATGTCGTGATACTTACGGAATCGGTTGCCGTCGATGATGAGTGTCTGTGGTCGCACTCCGAGTTGGTCGATTGCTCTATGCATAGCCAGGATGCTGGCATTCAGTATGTTTATCCTGTCTATTTCCTGTGCTGTCACAATCCCTACGGCCCATGCCACGGCGTCGCGTTCAATGTCGGTGCGCAGTGTTTCACGCTGTCGGGCAGTGAGTTGTTTCGAGTCGTTCAGCCTTTCGTCCTGGTAGTCTTTAGGCAGTATGACCGCTGCGGCATATACACTGCCTGCCAAGCAGCCGCGACCGGCCTCGTCGCAACCGGCCTCGATGAGTTCTGGATTAAGGAATGGACGTAGCATATGGATTGTATGACGTGTATTGGGTTTTTATAACTAAATCTGCACGGTATGCGTCCTGCCCTGCTCATTTCACACGTGCTGTCATCGGATTGCGCACTCCTGTGCCATTGAGGAAATAGGCTTTTGCCGTACCGAACTTCAGGTTGAAGTCGATTCGCACGGGCAGGTGATTGGCATCGTCGGTGATATAAAAGCGCAGCAGTTCCTTTTCTTTCTTCTCTTTGTCGTCTAGCAACGAGAAGACAAGGCATCTGTAGGTGTGCCCGTCGTTGGCCTTGAAGTTTTCTTTTCCTTTATAAATGAGCACCTGACTACTAAGTCGTCGTCCGCTCACCATCTTGTATGTAATGCGCTGTCCTGCCTTCATTGTCGAATAGTCCTTTGAGCGTGCGAGCAACAATATGTTCAGCATGTCGTTCACACAATCGTCACTCACCGATTGTGTGTTGCTCCACACTCCGTCGGTGTTTCGGAAGCGTTGGCGCATATGGGTCTGTCCGTCACTGTATGTGTACCACACTTCATCCACGGTGTATCGCTTGCCTTCGAATGCGCCTTTGCGAAAATAGAGTGGTTCGAGGTCGGGGGTAGTATAGCTTATGAGCGTGTCTCGCATTGGGAAAATCGCCTCACACTTCTTGTTGCTCTTAAACAGGATGTCGGTACGCAATGCCTGTTGGGCGTTGTATGAAGATGTTTTTATGGTGAATTGTGTGGAGCCGACCTTCACCCATAGGAAATTCCAGTGGAAGTAGAGGTCGTAATTTATTGATTCGCCTGGCAGGAATGCAGTGTTTGGATATTTACATTGTCCACATGCTGCGGCAGAAATCATGAGCAGCACCATGGTGGACACTATGCGCCATCGCATATATTTTATTGAAATCGGTTTCATCTTCTGTGTCTCTGATCTATTTATGACCGGCCTTCGTACCCCCCCCGGCGATTTATGCTTTTCTTTTGAATATTCACTTCTTGCTTTTAGCCCGTTCTGCATTCCGGTTCTTTATTGTCTTCTGCTTGTCGGGCTTTTGTTTGGTTATTTTCTCTGGTTTCTGTCTGTAGATTGGTGTTGTACCGCAATACCAGTCTTGCGTCACGTCCCATTGAGCTTTTACTGTAATCGACTGCGGATAGTAATATACTGCCTCGGCCTGTGTGCGGCTGTCGTAGTCTCCCGTGTCCCACTGCATGTTATGGTTGTCGTCGATGAACATTCGCAGGTAGTATGTTCCTGGCAGCACATAGAAGAAGTCCGCCTGGTTTCCCGCCGGCTTCACGGTCTTTACCACCTTGTCGTTGCCGTCAAGCAGTTGCAGCACCGCATTGTTGCTTGCGTTGTGCAGCACTATCCCCAGATATCCATAGCTTTCGAGCGTACGTACCTTCAGTTGCTTCACTATCTTCTCGTTTCGTCGGCCATAAATATTGACAAATATTCCAGTATCTATTTCCACATCATAGCTTGCACCGGGTTCCCACTCGGCATACAGACGGAATATCTTTGTTGAATTGGGCTGACGTCGGAGGATGAACTCGCGAGGCTCTCGCAGTGAATCGACACGTTGGAAGAAGTTGATTTTATCGATGTGTGCCGTGTCTATCGGTTCTTCGAATACTATGTCTATGTTTTGCAAGGGATCGAGCGTGACTGTTGAAAATTTCATGTTGAGAAATTCTTCGGGCATTGGCGGCACAAAGTTGGGGTCGGTTGTCTGTTCGTCATCTTCTGTCGCGTCGGTCTCGGCTTCGGTGGTGGCGTCATCTCTTTGTTTCCTGCTGTCGGCCTTGGTCTTACGTCGGGCCTTCTTTTGTTCGTCACGATACTGTTTCACCCATTCCTCGTATTCTTTCTTCCTATCCTTCTCCAGCCGTTCCCTGCTCACCTTGGATACCAGTTCCAATGTGTCGGTATGTGGCACGAGACGGCCCAGGGTGTCGGTTACCATGAATTGCATGGCCATGCACAGAGTGTCGAGATAGTATATGAGCGAGTCGCGCACCCAGTAGGTTATGGTGTCGTTGGTGGGATTTGTTTCTACCACAAACGCATCTGTTGCATCGAAGTTAAGGCCCTCGATGGCCGGCAGCTGGTCCGACCCGCTTGTGAAATATACGTTGAAGATCCACAGGCTTGGTCGTTCGGCTTTCAACAGATAGCGGTCGGTTGCTTTTTCGGTGAATGCCAGCAGTGTGATGTCGTCGGGGAAGAAATGTGTATATGGCCGATATACAATCGAGTCGTAGTATATGCTGTCGTGCCACACGGTGTCGGGCCTGATGTCGGGTTTTGATGTCGGAATTACAATCTGGTCGGTGAATGCCAGCATCTCTGCCTTCTGCGACAGTGTGTAAGTCTGGTCCTGGTCTTTCAGTGCGAATATGCGGTAGGGGCGTCGGTCCAGGCCTTTCACGACGAAGTGTCCACGACTGTCGGTGCGCGAGATTCGCTCAAATGGTATGGTGCGGAACAGGGTGTCGTTGTCGGTGGTGGTCGTATCTGCCAGGCCGGTGGTGTCGCTGTCCGTATGTGGTTGGATGGCATACATGCCGACGAGTATTCCCTTTATCGGTTCGAGATTGGATGCATCAAGTACATATCCCGCCACTTGCATCGTGTCGATTGATTCGCCTGTAGAGAATGTGAAGGCATAGTCGCCCATCGGGTTCTGTTCGTTGTTGTCTTCTATCGCATCGGCAAAGTCGATGGTGTAGGTCAGCCCCGTCCGTATGGTGTCGGCCAGCGTGATGGTTATTCGCTTTCCCGAGGCGTAGATGTCGGGCATTTCCATCTGTGGTGGCGAAACGACTACTTTTTCTGCGGCATTGTCGATGCGTATGTTCTCGTCGAATTCGATTACTATCTTCTGACTTTTGGTATTTGTAGCACCGAATTCGGGAGTGGTACGTACAACCCTTGGGGGTGTTTCGTCGTACGGTCCTCCGTCGGGAGTACCGATGTTGGCGCAGTTGGAAGCCAGTACTGCTGCAATCATCGCCACTGCCATGTATGCCCCTCTCGGTTTCATTCGTTCATGCTTAATAGTTCGTCAATATATTCGCGGCTGTTGCTCAGCCTTGGAATTTTGTGTTGCCCTCCCAGTTTTCCTTTGGCCTTGAGCCAATCGTCGAACAGCCCCTCGCGTGCCTCGATGAGTTGCAGCGGCTGCAGTGTGATGTCCTTGTATCGCTTCGCTTCGTAATCGGAGTTGATGGCTTGCAGCGAGCGGTCGAGTATGGTGGCAAATTCGCCGACCGATGCGGGTCGTTTGGCAAATTCCACTACCCATTGATGGCGGCAGCGTGCGTCGGAATCCATGAATATCGGAGCCGCTGTGTAGTCTTTCACCTGTGCTCCTGTTGCTATGCAGGCCTGTTCGAGCCCCTTCTCTGCATTATCGACGATGAGTTCCTCGCCAAATGCGTTGATGAAGTGTTTGGTACGTCCGGTGATTACGAATTTATATGGGTCGGTTTGTGTAAACCGTATGGTGTCACCGATAATATATCGCCACAATCCGCATGAGGTGCTGACCACCACTGCATAGTTCACGCCCGGCTCCACGTTCCATAGGGGTTGTACCGTGGGGTTCGGAGTTCCGTATTCAGTCATCGGTATGAATTCGTAGAACACGTCGTAGTCAATCATGAGCATCATGGCGGGGTCGTCGAGGTCGGTCTGTATGCCAAAGAAACCCTCGCTGGCATTGTAGGTCTCCATGTAGCGCATTCCAGGCAGAGTGATAATGTTTTTGTACTGTTCGCGATATGGTGTGAATGCGACACCTCCGTGGAAGAACACCTCGAGGTTTGGCCATATGTCGTCAAGCCGGTCGCGTCCTTCGATTTCGAGCATGTGCCGCAATACCGACAGCATCCACGATGGCACACCGCTTATGTTGGTCACATTCCTGTGGCGTGCATATTGTGCTATCCGGTCGCGCTTTTCTTCAAAATCGGCCATCAGGGCAATTTCTTTGGGAGGGATTCGTGTGAGGTTGACTGGCGACGGCACGTTTTCAATCAGTATGGCACTGAGGTCACCTGCCAGGCTGTGAGGCATATTGAAGTTGGGCGCATGGCTGCCACCCAGTATCAGGCTCTTTCCCTCAAACAGACGACTCCGTGGATTGATGCCGAGATAAGCAGCCACACAGTCGGTGCCTCCAAGGAAGTGTATGTTTCTGAGGCCCTCACGGCTCACCGGTATGAACTTGCTCTTGTCGTTGGTCGTTCCGCTCGACTTGGCAAACCAGTTCACACGGCCGTGCCACAGCACATCGGGCTCACCCTTGCGCATACGCAGTATGTCGCCCTTCAGTTCTTCGTAGGTATTCAGACCTACACTGCGCACATAGTCTTCGTAGCCGGCAATCGAGTCATAACCGTGGTTGCGCCCCCACTCCGTGGCTGTAGATTTGCCCACGAGTCGGGCCAGCACGGCACGTTGCAACGCCTCGGCATGGCCTGTGTAGTTGGCCATTGCTCTCCTGCGGCGCGCAAAATACAATCTGTCTATTATCGGTGTCGGGTTCACTTTCTTCTATTATTCCTTTATCTGATTTTTCTTAATCTACATACATATCAAAGAGCCGTCGGTCTGTATCCTTATTTAGTGCCCAAAGACACAATGAACTCGTATCTTTGCAACGAAATTCAGTGCCCAAAGACACAATGAACTCGTATCTTTGCAACGAAATTCAGTACCCAAAGACACAATGACTCGTATCTTTGCAACGAAATTCAGTGCAAAGATACGAATTTATTGACAAATAGCAACAATCCAAGTGCAAATAACGAACTTCAACAAGCAAAATGCACTGTCGGCCATGCTAATTGTGGCTTGGTATATACCAAGGGCAGTGGGGTTTTCGGTCATGGCCGACGATGAAAGCAACAAAGAAACTTCTACTCGATATGTATGTCGGAGTTATTATTTTCACCTGTAAGGAACGTACGTTCTTCACCATAGAACGTCTCATTTTCAATTGTGGTCACGTATGCAACAAATATGTTGATAATAAACGACATAGACAAATATATTGGAATATTTTTATATCTTTCCCCTATGTTTTTGTTAATAGAATGCTATTTCTCCCCGTTTTTTTAACCCAAATCGGTCATTAGCGCTTAGATGATTTTAAGTTTATTTTCGAGCAGGGTTTTTGCGGCATTGAAGGAGTAATGGGGGGCCATTATGTCTTGTCTTTTGCGGTGTAGTGGCTTAGATAGGAAGAGGACATGAACTATCCCCCTTCTCTATATTACAAAACTCAGCGAAAACTAAATTTATTTCGTAGTTTTCGCTGAGTTTTACAGAAACATTAAACCCAAATCGGTCATTAGCGTTTTGATGATTTTAAGTTTATTTTTAAGTTTGTATCTGCAAAACATTTTTTCGGAAAATGTGATGTGGATTGGGGATTATATAATAATCATATGTATAATCGGGTCCCCTTTATCATACCTTGCGCTCCATGTGTATCTGCTCTGTGGCAAAATCGACCGCACTGAGACGGTGGGTCACAAAGATAATGGTTATGTCAGAATAGTGTCGTTTGATGTTGGTGAGTACTTGTTTTTCGGTTTCGACATCGAGTGCCGATGTGGCCTCGTCGAGCAGGAGGATATTGCACGGACGCAACAGGGCCCGCGCAATGGCAATGCGCTGTGCCTGGCCTTCGGACAGGCCGCCTCCCGACTCACCGCAGAGGGTGTCGAGTCCCTGAGGCAGGTGGCGGACGAAACCGGCACATGCTATATCCAGCGCTTCGTACATCTGTGTCGTAGTGGCCTGCCTGTTGCCGAATCGCAGGTTTTCGCGTATCGACCCCGAGAACAGGGTATTGCCCTGCGGCACATAGGAGAATGCCGAGCGTGGCAGGCGCGGGGTAATGCTGCCCGACTGCGGTTCGACCAACGAGAGCATGAGTCGCAGCAGTGTGGTCTTGCCGGCACCCGTCGCACCCAGTATCGCGGTGAATGAACGGGGCTTGAATGTGTGGCTGAAACCGTCGAGTACCTTGCGTCCGCCGTCGGTGTAGCTGTAGGAGACATCGACGAAACGAACTGCCACTCCTCCAGCCAATGCACGGGCGGCCGATACATCACCCTTGAGAAGACTCTCGTCTTCAAGCGGCAGGGCCTCGAGTTCCATCAGACGCTCAGACGAGGTGAGGCTGTTGACAAGTGTCGGAAGTATGCGTCCGAGGTCGAGTAACGGGTGCTGTATCTTGTTGATGAGTTGGGTGAATGCCAACAACACACCGACGGTCACCACCCCTTCGTGAACCTGCACAAGGCCATATATGAGGGCTGCTATGGCTCCGCCGCGGAATCCGATGAAAACGATGGTGCGTGCAATGATTGACAGCCGGGCACGGGTCTTTATCTGCCAACGCAGGAGCGACTGGCGGCGGTCGAGTCGCTGCACCATATCGTCGGCCATCTCCATCACCTTGATAACCATCTTGTGCCCGATGCTTTCCTGAATGATGGACTGAATGGCGCTGTTGCTGTCTTTCACCTTACGCACAATGCGCCGCATCTTACGGAAATACAGTTTGCTGAGCAACAGGAATATAGGGGCACACACTATGATGATATAGGCAAGGGTAGCATCCATAAAGAGCAGATATACAAACGAAGCCACAAACTGCACCGTGATGATGACGATGAATGGCAGCACCTCGGTCATGAGGTTCACTATGTCGTTCACATCGCCGAAGATGCGGTTCATTACGTCGCCGCTGTGAAAGCGCTCGATTCCACTCCACCGGCCTTTCAGCAGGCGTTCGAAGAATTGCTGCTGCATCTGGTTCTGGCTATGGACTCCGAGTACTGCGGCAAGCCACGTGTGGCACACATTGCAGAGGTAATCGCCTGTCATGACAAGTAT
Source organism: uncultured Prevotellaceae bacterium (assembly GCA_937915745.1). GTDB lineage: Bacteria > Bacteroidota > Bacteroidia > Bacteroidales > Bacteroidaceae > Colivivens. The sequence continues at coordinate 9,182 of CALGGJ010000043.1, forward strand.
ATACAGTGCGGCCATGACCATGAGCTGCCCCTCCTGCCTGCCCGTAGCTATGTCAGTGAGCTGTCGCAGGAACTCAACACCGAGCAGACCGAACGCCACCTGCACAAGTCCAACCACGACATTGGCCACTGCCTGCAACCTGCACCCCTTGTGATGGCTCCACAACCATGCCACGATGGTGCGAGTGCTGTATTTTGTCTTGTTTATCTTCATTGTCTCACATCTGCTCCCCACATCATCTTCTGTCTCAAGGTTGAGAAGAAGGTATGGTCGGGATGGGTTATTACATTCACCACGTATGGTGCTTTACGAATGTGAAGATGTATGCCGTCCCGATAGCTGGCACTGCGTCCGTCGAGCGACACGAGGAAACTGCCGCTGCGACTCTCAACACACACATCGACCACCGAGCGGTCGTCAATCATGATGGGGCGTACATTAAGGCTGTGGGGTGCAACGGGAGTGAGGGTCATGGCATGCATACCGGGTACTACTACCGGACCACCCACGCTCAGCGAATAGGCAGTCGAGCCGGTAGGGGTTCCGACGATAAGTCCGTCGGCCTGATAGGTTGTGAGGTACTCACCATTCACCGATGTATGTATGGTAATCATGGCCGATATGTCGTGTTTCAGTATTGCGATCTCGTTGAGCGCATGAGGATGCCCCTCCAGTTCCTGCTCGTCACACTCGAGAGTAATCACACTGCGAGCCTCGGCCCTGTAATCGCCTGCAATGATATGGGGCAAAACGGCCTCGATATCCTCGGGAGCGAAGTTGGCAAGAAACCCAAGACGTCCGGTATTGATGCCAAGTATCGGGATCTGCCTCGCACCTACCCTGCTGGCCACATCGAGAAACGTACCGTCGCCGCCCATACACACCACAACATCGGCATCGAAGTCGGAATCGACGACACGGCACAGGGGTATCTGAATCTGAAGACGCTGCATCAGAAAGTCGTAAAACTCACGAGGTATCACGATTTCGGCACCAAGGGCAGAGGCCACCGACACAAATTTCTGCACAGCCATCGACTTTTTCTCCTGATACAGATTTCCAAACAGCGCTATCTTAAATTTATCGTTATCCATACTCATTTTTAATCTTTTTTATGCTAAATAATCTTAACAAACGTCGTCGGCTCGGTTTTTTTAGCTAATTTTGCGCCACAAAGTTACGAATTAATTGATAATCGGCAACTACAAACCGTCAATTAAAAGCCGAAACAAATGCAAAACACGCCAGAAACATGACAAAGTTAAGTGTCAACATAAACAAAGTGGCAACACTGCGCAACGCCCGCGGTGCGGGCCACCCCGACGTAGTGAGCGTAGCACTCGACTGCGAACGCTTCGGAGCCGACGGTATCACCGTACATCCACGCCCCGACGAACGGCACATACGCTACCAAGACGTACTCGACCTCAAACCACGACTCTCCACCGAATTCAACATCGAAGGATATCCATCACAACGATTTATCGACCTGGTGTGCAACGTACGGCCAACACAAGTGACACTCGTGCCCGACTCACCAGGGCAAATCACATCAAACTCGGGATGGGACACAAAAACCAACCTGCAACTGCTCACCGACATCGTTGCCACATTCAAGGCCCACGGCATACGTACGTCCATATTCATCGACCCCCAACCAGTCATGGCCGAATATGCAGCCCAGACAGGCACCGACCGCATTGAACTCTACACCGAACCCTACGCCACAGCCTACACTGCCAACCCCGCCAAGGCAGTAGCCCCATTCGCAGAGACAGCGCACGTGGCAATCAACTGCGGACTGGAAGTCAACGCAGGACACGACCTCAGCCTGCAAAACCTCGGATATCTCATCAAAACCATACCGACTGTGGCAGAAGTGAGCATCGGACATGCTCTCATCTGCGACGCACTATACCTCGGATTGAAAGAAACCATAAAACAATATAAAGAACTATGCAAGAACTAAGTATTCTCGAACTGGCAAAACAAGGCGGATGGATTATGGTGGTACTCGCCATACTGTCTATCGTAGCCGTATATATCTTCACCGAACGGTTCATCGCCATACGTGGTGCCGGACGTGTCGATAAACTCTTCATGGACCGCATACGCGACTATATGAAAAACAACGACATCCGCAGTGCAATCAACTACTGCCGAGTGACCAACACCACCACTGCACGTATCATCGAACGCGGAATAAGCCGCGCCAGTCGCCCAGCACCCGAAATACAGGCTGCAATCGAAAACTCGGGCAACCTCGAAGTCGCACTGCTCGAAAAACGACTGCCAGTACTTGCCACAATAGCCAGCGGAGCACCAATGATAGGATTCCTCGGAACCGTGATAGGTATGGTCGAGGCATTCTGGCAAATGTCTAACGCAGGCGGAAACCTCGACATCAGTATGCTGTCGAGCGGAATATACCAAGCAATGGTAACAACCGTGGGAGGACTCATCGTAGGCATCATCGCACTTTTTGCATACAACTACCTCGTGGCAAAAATAGATGGTATAGTAAACGAAATTGAACGCGAATCGATGGCATTCATGGACCTGATTAACGAATAAAAGCATACTCCCCACCCACTAATACACACAAATCATCACACATGGCACTAAAACGCAGAGCTAAAATATCACCCACGTTCTCCATGTCGTCTATGACCGACATCATCTTCCTGCTGCTAATCTTCTTCATGATAACCAGCACCATGGTTGCACCCAACGCAATCAAAGTGTTGCTGCCGCAAAGCAAGAAACAATCGACAGTCAAAGCCGTGTCGCATGTCGTAATCGACAAAGACCTCAACATGTACGTAGGAATCGGTACAGGCGACGAACAACCAACCACACTCGAACAACTGCCCGAAGTAATCGCAACGGCACACACAGACTCTGCCGAGATGTTCATCTCGCTATATGCCGACGAAAGCGTGCCATATCGCAATATCGTAGAAGTACTTAACGTGGCGAATGAAAACCACTTCAAGATGGTGCTCGCAACACGCCCGCCCGAAAAATAATTCTCCCAACACACTATGGATTCAGCAAAACGACGTAAAACCATAGCAACGATTACTACCACCGTCGTACACATCGCACTGCTAATCATTCTCATGTTCGTCACACTACAACTGACAGAACCCGAGAACCGCGACGATGGTGTGCCCGTACTACTCGGTAACGTAGAAGACGCTGCAGGCGACGACATAAGCGGACTGCCCGACGACCAAACCGCACAGACCGAGACTGAGCAACCCGAGCCTGAACCCCGACAGCCTACACAGCCCCCTGCACCACCAACACCTGCAAACACCATAACACAAAACGACGAACGCTCAATAGCCGCCGAAGAGGCACGACGCCAACGCGAAGCAGAACTGCGCAGTAAAGCTGCAGAAGAAAATGCTCGTCGCAAGGCCGAAGAAGAAGCCAACAGGCAGGCTGAAGCCGAAGCCGCAAGAAAGAAAGCAGAAGAAGAAGCGGCCAAGCAACGAGCTGAAGCCGAAGCCGCAAGAAAGAAAGCAGAAGAAGAAGCGGCACGCAGAGCTGCAATCAACAGCAAAGTGGGCGGAGCATTTGGCGCAGGCGGTACAAACGGTAACAGTGGAAACAGTCAGAGTGCATCCAGCCAAGGCAACCCTCAGGGCAACAGCAATACCGGCACCACCACAGGAGCAGGAGGTACCGGCACTGCATCAGCCAATGTTGGACTCCGAACAACAAAGGTACTCGTAGAGCCTGAATACAACGACCCGACAAACGAAGGAACAGTCATCGTGGCCATCACGGTCAACCCATCCGGATTTGTAACATCGGCCACGGTGAAAAGTGCCACCACAACATCGGCCACCCTACGCAACGCAGCCATAGCAGCAGCACGACGTTCCACATTCTCTGCCGGACAGGACACCGAAAACGGAACCATCACCTATAAATTCAAACAAAAATAGAACCTGTGACCCTTAGTCCCCCGGGACATTTCATGCCACACAATAGCCGCTCAAAAATAGACTTAATATCATCTGAACGCTAATTACCTATTTGGGATTAACCTGATTTGGGCTTCCGGTTAATCCTCAGTTTCCTTGAATATATTTGTAGATGAGCAGCACGTCTTGTGTATCGACACTACCATCGGCATTTACATCGCAAGCAGTGGCATTGCCCGATGTGGTCCGCATATAGCTATATATGAGCAGCACGTCCTGTGTATCGATAACCCCGTCGGAGTTGACGTCGAGGGCAGGCGATTGCTCACCCTGTACCGGCCGTGCAACGCTGAAGTCGGCCAGGACAACTTTTGACTTGATTTCGGCACATGCGATATTGAAGGCAAACGGGGTATCGGTGCTGATGTCGGCAGGCGTTGTGAAGCGTGTCTCCACAGGAGTGAGCCGCTGCGGGGTAGTTGACATGTTGATGCTTATAGGACACTCTATATCGGCTTCGTACGACGTGATACTGGCAGTGACCGTTGGAGGCAGGTTGTTGTCGGTTGAGTGCCATCCAAGTCCGAAGTTAACCACATAGGTGGTTGATGGTTGCAAGCCAGTGAAGGTGTATGTATAGCAGTCGTCGGCCGCCAGATAGTACAGCATGAGCATACGGTGCAGGTTGTAAGGACGCCCGTCGAAGGTATAGTTTTCGTACTTGGCCGTAGAGCCTTTACCCGGGTCCATGTAGTGGGTGTTCATACCATTTGCATTACCCCACACCAATGTCGATGTGCTGGTGGTTGTCCACCCCCATGCCGATGGTTTGCTTGCAGAGCCGGTGCTGTTTCGTCCGTTCCAGTCGGTCACAAGGCTCGGAAGGAAATGGAAGGTATAAGTAGCGACGATGGTTTCGTCGGCTCCCACGATGGTTGCGCAGGCTGTACCAGGGAAACTTGTAGCCTGCTCTATTTCGGTCCTGCCGGCAAAGTCAGCATCGAGTTCAAGTGCGACTGTGAGTTGGTCGGCAGTTGTGGCATCCGACATACCTATGTAGTATTCATGCCGCGACGTATTGAACTGCTGGAATTCTTCGTCACCGATGCTTACTGACTTCACGTTGATGGCCTCGACCATTGCCTCATAAGCATGCATCGCGTCTTCGGAGAGCAGGAACCAATGCTGTGATGCAGCATTGTCGGACAGGTCGGATGCGACTGGCGACACGCGTGAGTCGGTCACAGTCATGCCGTTCCATGTTTCGAAGAGGAAGTTGAGCGGACGTGCGGTATAATTGCTCCACGAACGTCCCACAGTGGTATCGTGCCGTGTAGGCATGAGTTGGAAGAGTTGTGCACTGCCTGGTGTGTTGACCAGGTTGACGCGCAGCACATCGGTAAAATTGGATGTAGTATGTGTGAGGTAGCGTCCGGTAGCCACGTTTCGGAATATGTACTTACCCTCGGTGGCATTGAAGCTGACGTACCATGCAGCAGAGTCGTTGGGCTGATCAGACAGTACCACTGTGCCGCCTGCGCCCTGTGCCACATAGGAAGTGAATACACCTGTAGCCTCGGTCACACCCTTTATGTAATATTTTATGCTGTCTTCAACATCGACACTATAGTATGGGTAGCCGTTGTCATAAGTTCTGGTAGGTGTCAGTCCGTCTTCGTGCAGTGCATGTGTTATCAGTACGTTGCCGATATACAGCAGAGGGTCGCCGCTGTCTTCGTGTGCCCCGTTGATTCCGTATGCCAGCGGACTTCCTCCTGTTGCCCACATGTGGGTGTTGTCGCCGGTGACCGATACCGACTCGTCGTTTTCCAGGAATCGCACCATGAGGTTTGCCCTCTCGCCGAGCCAGATGCCGCGTGACACGTCGGCACGCAGATTGGAGTTGTTGTACCACATCGACGTAGTGCCCACACCCACAGCATGGTTGGTTTCGTGCAGTATGGTACCAGTGCGCTGGTAGCTTGCATTGGGTCCCATTCGCATCGATCCACCATACGAGCAGTCGGCCGTAGGGGTACCCGAACTGTAGCTGCATGTGATGTGTAGTCCTCGCAGGCCCTGCCAGTCATTGTAGAGTTGGACTGCTTCCTCGAGGGCTGCCTTGATACGTTGTGTCTGGTCGGCTGTCGCATCGTTGGCATTGTAGGTATAGGCTGTGTTACCCTTTGGCAGTGTGACTATCTTCACCTCGTTGCCGTATCCCACAGCACCATCGGTCCCTATGGCGTATGCCCTGAGGTAATAGACCGATGCGGGTGTGAGTTGTGTAAGACGGAATAGTTTTCCGCGACGTTCGTAGTAACTGGTGGTCTTCTCGTCGTCTATGGTTGGTGTATGGTGAGTTGCGTAGCATACTCCCTCTTCTTGTATGCCTCCGCCTGTAACGGTGCTGCGCACAAGTGCGGCTGTGGCTCCACGTGCCACGAATGTGTTGGTTTCCACTTTTGGGGCGGTTGACTGTGCCGATACAGTGGTTTCCACCATGCTGGCTGCAATCATGATTGAAAGTAAACTTAGTCTCATTATAGTTTAATAGTTTATGTTTAGTTAATATTGTTCTGTATTATTCCTCTTTTTTTTGTTATTCATCTACGTAGAATATCGGTTCAGTCTCGCCAGGGTCGTTCTGGTAGAAGTGAATGGCGCTGTCGTTCATCTTGATGTGGTGTGTCTTCACAAGCTGATACACCTCAGCACCGGCCCAGATGGTCGGTCCGTAGCCATGAGCTGCAAATTTACTCACTGGACGATATGCATAGAACGCAGGGTCGAATGCAAGTCCGGTGCCGACACATGTGCCCTCCACTTGTCCCAGTGTATTTACCTTACTGCTTACATAGTTCCAGGCCAGCAGCGCTTGTGCCCCATAGGTCTCGGCATCAATCCATCCGCGGTTTATGGCATGTGCCAGGCAGTAGCAATATATAGCCGTGCAAGATGTTTCGAGGTATGTATCTTGTCGGTCGAGTAGCTGATGCCATGCTCCCGTTTGGTGTTGTAGTGGCAGAAGTCCATGCAGATGGTCGAGAAAACACTGCATGATGTATTCAGACTGCTGAACGTCGAGCAGTTCGCACGCGGTGAGCAATGCCCACCCGTTGGCTCGTGCCCAGAAGAATGACGGATGCCATGCCCCACCTTGATTGCTATCGGAGGATGGAATCCAACCATGCCGGTAGAGCCCTACCGATGGTACCCACATCTTGTCGTGGAATAGTCGGAACTGTCGTTCGGCTTCCTGCCAGTTACCATGCAGGGCGAGAGCCGGAACACCCATGAACATATCGTCGAGCCACACGGTGTTCTTCACCGGTCGCAACCGTGCAAACTGTCCGTCGGTGTATCGGTACTGTTGGTTGGCTATGTAGTTGTAGTAAGTTTCGATTTGTGGCTGGAGTTGTGCGAGTCCCGACTTTATCATGGCTGCACATATAGCTCCGCAGTCGTCGAGTGCTGCGGGTGCCACCACCTGGCGCATGAGAGGGTCGATTTCTTCACCTTCGTTAAGCCATTGTGTGAACTGTGGCGCCAGTGTTGCCAGATAAGTCATGCGGTCGGTGGCATATCGTGTGTATGCATTGTCGCCGGTCACCTCGCCTGCACGCAGCATGGCCGAGTAGGTTACTCCCCACTCGTAGGACGTCAGACGGAATGTACCTCGTCGGAGTTTCCGTCCCGACTCGTCGAGTTGCATGAATGTGGTGGTATCTACGTAGTGTAGTATTCGGTCGGTGACGGCCTTCACGCTGTCGGCTTGCGGTATTACATAGGGTGTGTCGTAATCGGGATGCAGCAGGTGTAGCGGAGTGTTGGCATCGGTCAGTTCGCCGGTGTCGGTGTGCGGGTTGTAGTTGCAAGCCGCAAGTATTGTCAGCAGGCTTATGGTTACAGTTAGTTTCTTCATCGGTTTATGCTTTCTTTAAGGAATATTGCATCGAGGGTCCATGTTGCGCAGTCGTTGGTCCACACCATGGCGCGGTTGCGCAATGGTATATTGTTGAGCAGGTCGTTCCATGCCTCGCGTTTCAGTTGGTCGTTGCCCAGCCTCCATGCGGCGTATGCCTTGAGGCGTGGGACGAGGAACTGGTTGCGTCGGAGTTGATGGTATTTGAGTGCGTGTTCGGTCCATGCCGCAAAGAATGCAGGATGGTCGATGCCAGCCTCTATCTCGTTCATTGTTTCAAAACCTCCCATGATGGTCATGAGGTGGTTGGTGACGACGAGCGATGTGTCGGCCTCGGTGGTTATGACACCGGTTGCGGGGTCGTAGCCCAGAGCGAGTGGTCCGGTGAGTAGTTGATGCGGCAGCTGTGCAATGCTTGTCATACCGGCCACGAGCTTGTCGTAGTATTTGCGGTTGCCGGTACGTTCGTATTCGAAGAACCAGTTGCCGGCATATGCCATCCAATCGGGGCCGATTCGCAGTCGTGCCGGTGCGGTGCAGGGGTATAATCCTCGCGGTTGTGCCAGTCGCATAGGGTCGAGCGTATAGAGCAGCGTGTCGGCCTCTGCCACTTCGTGCATGATGTCGCCCGTACGTTCGTCGGCTGTGAGGTAGTAGTAGAATTGGTTCCAGAATGCTTCGCTCACACGTGCCTCTTTGGCTCCGCATCCCCAGTGGCTCACGTTGTGTCGCGAACCGGTTCCGGCAAATGGTCCAAAATGGTATGAATCGACCTCACTGCAATGTCGGGTCATGGCCTCGGCCATGGTCCATACGTCGGGGTCGCCGGTACGCAGGAACTGATACCATAGCATGGCAGGTGTGCCGAGCTCGGTATTGTCCCAAGCATATCCACCCACATCATACCGCCACTCGTTGCGCGAAGCGTCATAGGCATGCATCACGTCGCCGTAGTTGAAAAAGCCGTACCAGTTGTTGCGTCGTATCTCGTCGCGATAGAATTGCATGATTTGTGTCAGTGTGCGTTCTACGATTGTGTCGCGCTGGCTCATGGTCGTTGGCAGGCTCCACAGTCCGAATGCGCGTTTGCGATGCAGGTATTCGGGTGTGCACACGAGTTGCGACTGGCTTTCGGGGTTTATGATGATGGTCGATGTGCGTGCTATGCCCAGCGCGCGGCTCATGCCTGGCTGTATATCTTCGTAAGCTGCCTCGAGTGTGTGGGCCACTGTGTCGTAGTGTTCGAACGAGAATGTCTCGGCAAGTGGCGAATAGAGGCTGAGTGTAACTGTTGCGGTGTCGGTCCGGGCATCATCTACCTGTATGCTTGCAGGGTATGACTGCCAGAAGTCGCGAATGAGGAACGAGGTACGTTCCATGCTGTCGCCGACAGCCACGGTGCCGTCGTGTTGCAGGCCCTCGATGGTGCCTATCCATGGCGAACGGTCGGTGGCTCGTTTGCGGATGCTGAAGCCGTAGGGCGAGAGTTGGGTGAGGCGAAATCCGTCCCACTGTGCTATGTCGTTCAGGGTCTGACGTGTTGAAGGGTCCATCCACTGGATGTTGATAAATCGCCGTGCCAGCAGCGGCTGCACATCCATGTGTCGGGTGCCGAAATCCACGTATCGCTGGTAGGACGGTCCGTGCATCGGCACTTTGAGATGTATTGAGAGTTCGGACAGTCCGTCGCGCTCGAGCAATGAATCGACCATGAGTGTGCTCACCAGTTTCACCTCGCGACTGCCGGTATATTGGTATGCGCGTATGGTGATGTTGCCGTAGTTGAGCTTGGTTGTGCGACGCACCTTGCCGTCTTGTTCTGTCTCGATGCTCTGCAGTTGGCAGGTGCGGTTATTGAGTGTCACGCTGATTTGTGGCAGGGAGGCAAATGCAGGTTCGAGAGGTTTGGTGTTACGTGCCTTGGTGAGCAGGCAAGAGTCGGTACCCTGTGGCACTACGGTTGCAAATGCCTGCCACTTTATGCTGCCGTCGGGCCATCTGGCCAGTGTCCAGGTGTCGTAGTCGAGGTCCTGACCCTTGTCGGTGGTGAGGCGGAACCGGGCTTCTTTTGTCTCGCCCTGCGCAAACGGCACTCCAAATGTGGTGCAGCCCTGTCCATGGCCGCCTATCCATCTCAGCACGACGGGGTCGGAGTCGGTTTGCCGGCATGTGTAGCGGAAGTTGCGTATCTGTGCATGTGCGGCAGTGGTGCGGAATGCAAAATATCCTTTTGTGAGTGGCACGGGGTCGAGATAGTCTATGATTAGCTCGTCGTCGATGTAGCACAGTGCATGTCCGTCGGTCTGTTCCAAGCGTATTTTATACCAATGGTTGGGTTTCAGCAGGTGTGCGGGGTCGGTATATTCGGTCTGTATGGCAGGGCGGTATTGAGGTTCGGTCACTCCCCGCTTGTCGCCATTGTATCGGCGGAATCGTGTGGTGGTATTGCTGTTGCCTCCGTATCCCAGGTAGTAGAGTGTGTTGGCATAGTTGTTTTCGAATTTCGCCCCGTAGCCACCCTTGCGGCTTGCCATCCAAAAGCAGTTGAGGTCGCTCACGCGCTGGGTACCGTCGGCGTTGAGGAATCGTGTGTCGGGAATGATGCGGGCCTCATATTCAACGACGGTATTTCCTTCCATAAGATCTGCACACCACAGGGTGAGTCCGCGCGGTGACACGATGTCGGCCGTTCCGTCGGTCCACTTCACAGTCGATGCACGGTCTTCGGCCTCGACGGTCCATTTCTGTGCCGAGGCTGCAGGGCATACCAGCAAAGCGGCACATGCCAGAGAGACATACTGTATGAGGGTCATTTCACGATGGTTGTTCCGAGTGCAAAATTCTTTTCCATATTTGCCGACTCACTCACGATGTAAGTCTTGGCCGAGAGGTTGTCGAGGTGGCTCACGATGATGGCTTCCTGGGTGCATGGCACCACCGGACTGCCAAATTCTTTCTCGCCATGATGGGCCAGCACGCAGTGTACTATGCGTACGGTCTCTGAGTTGTTGATGCCTGCCTCGTTGAGTTTGTTGTGCAACACATGGGCCGATATATACACGTGGCCCATGAGGAACGAGTATTCGGTAGGCTCGAACGTATCGGGGTTGTATTCCCTGAGTTTGCCGTAGTCGTGGAACATGATGGCAATGATACATCGCTCCAGCTTCAGCTCGGGCAGCGAGGGCACCATTGCCAGCAACATGCTGAGCAGCTCGTAAGTGTGGTTGAGCAATCCGCCCTTGAAGGCATGATGCACACTCGTGGCCGCTGTCTGCCGGCTGTATTTGTCGTACAGTTCGTTGCGTTCCTGATTGATGAAAGCCACCAGAGCCTCATCCGAGCAAAGGGCGAGCAGTCTGTCCAGACAGAAATCCCAGCTGGCTTTCGACACGGGATGTGGTATCAGAGCAGAAAGCGGGTCGGCATCCGTGGCTTTGCGTTGGGAACGGAAACCGCCGCAATCGGCCAGTTTGGGAAATTTCACATTCTTCAGCACATCCATGTCGAGCGTAACGATATCGCCGATGTTAGGGCCTGAAGCCTCGTCGAGGTCCCACACCGAGAAGGAATGTGCCTCACCCTTCTGTGCCGACACCTTAAGCACCGCATAGTGCGAGCCGTTCTTCGATTTCTGGTTAGAACGGGCCAGTACAATATAATCCTTCAGCATACCAAAACGGTTTTGATTAGTTCCGACCACAAATATACGACATATTTATGAAACCGTTGATATGATTCAACGTTTTTTAGGCAAAATCTCAGACTGCAAAGCGACACTATGTCACCAATTGCAAAACGGAGGAACGAAATGAGACCGCGCACTCGCAAGGCCGAGACCACGCACTCGCAAGGCTGAGACTGCGCACTCGCAAGGCCGAGACTGCGCACTCGCAAGGCCGAGACTGCGCACTCGCAGAAAACACCGCACATCTGCCCTGCCGATGCCGGACACAGTGCCACGACCACGACAAACTCGCCTTAACAGAACAAAAAGGCACGGAAAATTATGTGGAATCAAAAAAAGTTCGTACCTTTGCCGTGTATAACCTGACAAACAAACGAAAGACAATGCTATGAAAAAGATTGCAATGCTGACAATTGCCGTGGTATGCACCTGCATGGCAGCAATGGCTCAGGGTACCATGTCGGCCGAATGGAAACACATCGAGCCTGGCGAGCTGGAGGTAAAACCCATCAACCTCATCGCCAATGACTGGATGGCACTGGCCGTGGGTCGCGACGAACAGAAGATGAACTCTATGACCATTGCCTGGGGTACTGTCGGCCAGCTGTGGAACAAACCGGTAGCAATAGTGTATGTATCGAGCTCGCGCTACAGCAAACATCTGATGGACGAAAACGAATACTTCACCATGACGGCCTTCCCCACCAACGACGTCAGCCGCAAGGCACTGTTATACATCGGCACACACTCGGGACGCGACGAAGCCGACAAGACCAAACGTGCCGGACTGACCACCGAGTGGACCAAGCTGGGAAACCCCGTATTTAAGGAAGGCAACCTGGCCATCGAATGCCGCAAGATATATGCCGACGAGTTTAAGAGCGAACTGCTGCCCGACGACGTCCGCCAACGACTGTATGGAAACGGACAAATGGGCCTCCACACATTCTATATAGGCGAGATAGTCAACATTTGGAAAAAATAACCACAACACATAAACTATGAAGAAACTGATAATGATTTGCGCTGCAATCATAGCTTGTAGCGCTGCCTCGGCCCAAGACAAGAAGGCAGAGGTGATGGCCAAAGACAAAAGCGGCACATACACCATCAAGACCGAAACCATCTGCGACGCACTGGGATACAAAGACATGGGCAAAGTGCCACTGACCGTAACCGTGAAGAAAGACAAGATAGTGAAAGTGGAAGCCCTGCCCAACAAGGAAACCCCGAAATACTTCCTGAAAGTAGCCAACGAGATGCTGCCTAAATACACCGACATGAAATTTGCCGAATACGACAAGGTAGATGGTGTGACAGGCGCCACGTTCAGCAGCGTGGCAGTAAAGGAAAACATGAAGGCAGCCTACGAATACTACAAGAAAAACAAATGATGCACACGGTGGGCATGAAGAATACCACCGACACCCAACCTGCAGATGTATAGGAAAGAAAACCAACTGATATTGAAAGACACGTCGTTCGTCGATTTGATGGCGAGGCGTGTCTTCAACGTACTTATAGTAGCCAATCCATACGATGCCTTCATGCTCGAAGACGACGGCCGCATCGACGAAAAAATATTCGACGAATACTCCAAACTGGGACTGCGCTACCCACCACGGTTCTTCCGTGTGGCCAACGAGGCCGAAGCCGACCAACTCATGCACGACACAAAGTTCGAACTGGTAATCTGTATGCCAGGCACCGACAACAACGACGTGTTTGACGTGGCACGCAAAATCAAGTCACAATTCAACAACATACCAATCGTAGTACTCACACCATTCGCCCACGGAATAACCAAGCGCATGGAAAACGAAGACCTCAGCATCTTCGAATATGTGTTCTGCTGGCTGGGCAACACCGACCTGCTCCTGTCAATCATCAAACTGATGGAAGACAAGATGAACCTGGAACACGACATACGCACGGCAGGAGTACAAATGATACTGCTCGTGGAAGACAGCATACGCTTCTACTCAAGCATTCTGCCAAGCCTATACAAATTCGTGCTGCAACAAAGTCTGGAATTTGCAACCGAAGCCCTCAACTCACAACTCGAGACCCTGCGAATGCGCGGACGCCCAAAGATAGTGCTGGCACGCAACTACGAAGAAGCATGGCAGCTATACTCACAATTCAAAGACAACACGCTGGGAGTCATCAGCGACTGCGAGTTCAGACGCCAGGGTATAAAAGACAAACTGGCCGGATTCCACCTGCTGTCGGCCATCAGGGACGAAGACGAATTCGTACCACTCATACTCGAATCGGCGGAAGCAGGCAATGCCGAACTCGCACGGCAGTGCCATGCCAGCTTCATCGACAAAAACTCAAAAAAACTCGATGTCGATTTGAGGGAACTCATACTCCACTACTTCGGATTCGGCGACTTCATATTCCGAAATCCCGACACCATGGAAGAGGTGGCACGACTGAAAAACCTCAAAGACCTGCAAGACAACATCTTCATCCTGCCACGCGAATCGCTGATCTACCACATATCGCGCAACAACGTGAGCCGATGGCTCAGCTCCAGGGCACTGTTCCCAATAAGCGACTTCCTGAAAAAAATAACATGGGACTCCCTGCAAGACATCGATGCCCACCGGCAAATCATATACGACGCAATCGTGAGCTACCGCAAAATGAAAAACCGAGGCGTGGTAGCCACATTCCGACGCGACCGCTTCGACCGATTCTCAAACTTTGCACGCATCGGCGAAGGCTCGCTCGGAGGCAAAGGACGCGGACTGGCCTTCCTCGACAACATCATATCACGACACGAAGACCTCAACCAGTATGACAATGCCGAGGTAACAATACCAAAGACTGTAGTGCTATGTACCGACATCTTCGACGAGTTCATGGATGTGAACGAACTATACCAGATAGCACTGTCGGACATACCAGACGAAGAAATACTGAAACACTTCCTCCACGCACGACTGCCCGAACGACTCGGACTGGCAGAAGACCTTATGGCATTTCTCGACGTTGTGAAAGCCCCGATAGCAATACGCAGCTCTTCACTGCTTGAAGATGCACACTACCAACCCTTCGCAGGTGTGTATAGCACATACATGATACCATATGTAAAAGACAAATACCTGCACCTGAAACTACTGTCAGATGCCGTGAAAAGCGTCTATGCATCAGTCTTCTTCCGCGACTCGAAAGCATACATGAACGCAACGAGCAACGTAATAGACCAAGAAAAAATGGCCGTCATACTGCAAGAAGTAGTGGGAACACAATACGATGATTACTTCTACCCCACAATCTCGGGAGTGGCACGAAGCATAAACTACTACCCCATAGGCGACGAACGCGCAGACGAGGGCACGGCCAACATCGCACTGGGACTCGGGAAATACATCGTAGATGGCGGACTGAGCCTTCGGGTATGCCCACATCACCCACACAAAGTGCTGCAGACAAGCGAGATGGACATCGCACTCAGAGAGACACAAACCAGCCTGCTCGCACTCGACACACGGAGCATCCACGAAGACTTCAAAGTAGATGACGGATTCAACCTCGTCAGGCTGACTGTGCGCGACGTCGAGAAAAACGGCTCACTGCAATACATCTGCAGCACATACGACCCCATCGACCAATGCATATACGACGGATTCTACGAAGGACGAAACCGAAAACTCATCACATTTGCAGGAGTGCTGCAACACAACGTATATCCACTGCCACAAATACTGCAACTCATACTCAAACACGGACAAGACGAGATGCGCAGGCCTGTGGAGATTGAATTTGCAGTAAACCTACACGCAGACCGCACCGGAGAATTCTACCTGCTGCAGATACGGCCTATGGTCGATAACAAGACGATGCTCGACGAAGACCTGCTCCAGATACCCGACTCACGATGCATCCTGAGAAGCCACAACGCCATCGGACAAGGAGTCGTCAACGACCTTCAAGACATAGTGTATGTCAAGACCGAGCAATACACACAATCCGACAACCCGCAAATAGCCACCGAGGTGGAAAGCATAAACCGTAAGTTCCTTGCCGACGGACGCAACTACATACTCATCGGACCGGGACGATGGGGCAGCAGCGACCCATGGCTCGGAATACCTGTGAAATGGGCACACATCAATGCAGCCAAGCTCATCGTAGAAGCCGGACTGCCCCGCTACCGGGTAGAACCCAGCCAAGGCACACACTTCTTCCAGAACCTCACTTCGTTTGGAGTGGGATACTACATAGTAAACCCGTACCTCGGAACCGAAGGAGGAATATACGACATCGACTACCTCAACTCACTGCCAGCAACCAACGAGACACAGCACGTCAGACACGTGCACATTCCAACACCCATCACAATCAAGACCGACGGAACAAAAAAAGAAGGTGTGGTGATAAAGGCATAGAAGAAGATGCCAAAAAGAAAGTTTTCAAAGCGCGAAACAGTCTAATGACCGATTTGGGTTAAAGACAACGGGAGACCAAGACAGGAAGACAATAAAGACAGGAAGACAATAAAGACAGAAAGCCAATATAACCAAGAGAGCGTGAACCAATTCGATTCACGCTCTCTCTTATCATCTGTATCGACAACCATGATACAGGCTCCCTGCCTATTATATCATGCCGTCGAACTGACTGAATGCAATATCAGGATTGAACGAACGCCGCAGATTGAGCAACTCTTCCTTAGAGCCTACCACAATCTTTTCAAACTCGCGCAGACCTGTACCGGCAGGAATGAGGTGTCCACAAATCACATTCTCCTTCATTCCCTCCAACGTATCGCTCTTACCACTGATAGCCGCCTCATTGAGTACCTTTGTCGTCTCCTGGAACGAAGCCGCCGACATAAAGCTGGTGGCACCGAGGGCCGCACGGGTGATACCTTGCAATATCTGTGTAGAGGTTGCAGGAACAGCATCGCGTGCAACAACAACCTTGAGGTCACGACGCTTGAGGCTGGAGTTCTCATCACGCAACTTGCGAGCGGTGACAATCATTCCTTTCTGCATTGTCTCGCTATCGCCTGCATCGGTCACAATCTTCTTGCCCCAAATGCGGTCGTTCTCTTCCTGAAACTGGAGTTTATCGACGATACCGCCTTCGAGGAATCGAGTGTCGCCAGGATCCTTGATTGATACTTTACGCATCATCTGACGTACAATGATTTCAAAATGCTTATCGTTGATTGATACACCCTGCATACGATATACATCCTGCACCTGGTTCACGATGTACTCCTGAACGGCAGTAGGACCCTTGATAGCCAAGATGTCGGCCGGTGTGACCGCACCGTCGGATAGTGGCGTACCGGCACGTACATAGTCGTTCTCCTGAACGAGAATCTGCTTAGACAGCGGTATGAGATACTTACGCACGTCGCCTACACGCGATGTGAGTACAATCTCACGGTTTCCACGTTTAATCTTACCCATGGTTATCTCACCATCTATTTCTGCAACGATTGCAGGATTTGATGGATTTCGAGCCTCAAAGAGCTCGGTGACACGTGGCAGACCACCGGTGATATCGGCCGATGTGCCTACGCTGCGAGGAATCTTGATGAGTACGTCACCTGCATTCAGTTTCTGTCCGTCATCAACTGAAATATGACCATTGATAGGGAAGTTATATGTACGAAGTATCTCGCCATTGTCATCGACAATGTGACATACAGGCACCATCGACTTGTCGCGCGACTCCTGAACGATAAGTTCGCGCAAACCTGTGGTAGCATCTTCATCAACACGATAAGTAACACCTTCTACAACACCCTCGAACTGAGCCGTACCGTCAAACTCGGTCACGATAACGGCATTGAATGGGTCCCACTGTGCAATGAGAGTACCACCTTCAACCTCTTCGCCATCTTTGTGGTAGAGTGTAGAACCGTAAGGCACACTCACGGTTGAAAGGGCTATACCCGTGTTAATATCTACAAATCGCAGTTCGGCCAATCGACCTACGACAATGGTGTGTTCTTCTGCACTGTCTTCCGACTTGCGAGAGATGGTACGAAGCTCATCAAACTCGAGGCGGCAGCGATTCTTTGCAACAATCTGTGCGTTGGTAGCTGCCGAACCGGCAAGACCTCCGGCATGGAACGTACGAAGTGTAAGCTGTGTTCCCGGTTCACCAATGGCCTGAGCGGCAATAACTCCTACTGCCTCACCCTTCTGTACCATGCGCTGGGTGGCGAGGTTACGTCCGTAGCACTTCATGCAGACTCCCCTCTTGCTTTCGCATGTGAGTACCGAACGAATCTCGACACTCTCAATGCCTGCATCTTCTATTTCCTTTGCTATGCGTTCGGTTATCTCCTCGCCTGAAGCAACGATGAGGTCGCCTGTTGCAGGGTCCTGAATGTCGTGAACACTGACACGACCGAGGATACGCTCGGCCAAAGATGCTACGATACGGTCGCCATCCTTGAGGGCTGTACAAATAAGTCCGCGCAGGGTACCACAGTCTTCTTCGGTAATGATGACATCGTGCGACACATCGACAAGACGACGTGTAAGGTAACCTGCGTCGGCTGTCTTCAAGGCTGTATCGGCAAGACCCTTGCGTGCTCCGTGAGTTGAGATGAAGTACTCGAGTACAGACATGCCTTGTTTGAAGTTGGAAAGGATAGGGTTTTCGATGGTGTTGTTGTCATCGGCTCCCGCACGTTGCGGTTTCGCCATCAGACCACGCATACCTGCCAACTGTGCAATCTGGTCTTTGGAACCACGGGCTCCGGAATCGAGCATCATGAACACGGCATTGAAACCTTGGTTGTCTTCTGTCATCGTATTCAGCAACGAGGTCTTAACCTTGTCGTTTACTTCCGACCATGTTGCAATAACCTTGTTGTAACGTTCTTTTTCTGTGATGAGGCCGAATGCATATTGCTGAGCTATCTCTTCAATCTGATTGTTACCCTCATCGATGAGTGTCTGACGATCGGCAGGTTCAATGATGTCGTCGAGGTTGAACGACAAACCGCCCTCGTATGCTTTGCGGTATCCAAGATTTTTCACTCCATCAAGGAATTGGCACGCACGCGCCATACCTACAGACTTGATGACCTTGGTGATTACCTTTTTCAGAGCCTTTTTTCCAATCACTTCATTTACAAAACCAACCTCTGGAGGCACGATTTCGTTTATGATGATGCGGCCGACAGTGGTTTCAACCATGTGTTTGATATAACTGCCGTTTTCGTCAACATCGTTGACCACACATTTAATTGGTGCATGAACATCGCATTTACCCTCGTTGTAGGCAATAAGTGCCTCTTCAGGTCCATAGAATGTGAGGCCTTCGCCCATGGCTCCCGGGCGAACTTTGGAGATGTAGTACAGACCGAGCACCATATCCTGCGATGGAACGGTGATAGGATCGCCGCTGGCTGGTGAAAGGATATTATGCGACTGCAACATTAGCAGCTGTGCTTCGAGGATTGCCTCGTTTGAGAGTGGAAGGTGGACTGCCATTTGGTCACCATCGAAGTCAGCATTGAACGCAGTACAAGCCAGCGGATGGAGCTGAATGGCCTTACCTTCAATCATCTTTGGTTGGAATGCTTGAATACCAAGACGGTGGAGTGTAGGGGCACGGTTGAGAAGGACAGGATGACCCTTCATCACATTTTCAAGAATGTCCCAAATCTGGTCATCCTTACGGTCAACCATCTTCTTTGCCGACTTCACGGTCTTTACCAAACCACGCTCAATAAGCTTACGTATGATGAATGGCTTGTAGAGTTCGGCAGCCATGAGCTTTGGAATGCCACACTCACCCATCTTGAGTTCAGGACCGACGACGATAACGGAACGTGCTGAATAATCGACACGCTTTCCGAGGAGGTTCTGACGGAAACGGCCCTGCTTACCCTTAAGAGAGTCGGACAGTGACTTGAGTGGACGGTTACTCTCCGATTTCACCGCACTTGCCTTACGAGAGTTGTCGAACAGGCTGTCAACAGCCTCTTGCAACATACGTTTCTCATTGCGCAGAATTACTTCTGGCGCCTTTATTTCAATCAGTCGTTTCAGACGGTTGTTGCGTATGATAACACGACGATAAAGGTCGTTGAGGTCGGATGTGGCAAATCGGCCGCCATCGAGTGGTACAAGCGGACGAAGGTCGGGAGGAGTGACCGGTATATTGTGCATTATCATCCACTCTGGCCTGTTACGATTGCGTGATGCACGGAACGACTCTACTACCTGCAGACGTTTCAATGCTTCTTGCTTGCGTTGCTGACTACCATCGGTATTGGCACGGTCGCGCAACTCATAAGAGAGTGTATCAAGGTCGAGATGCTGGAGCATATACTCAATTGCCTCTGCACCCATCATCGCAATAAATTTGTTAGGGTCGTCGTTTGGCAGTTGTCCGTTGCCCTCTGGCAGTGAGTCGAGTACATCCCAATACTCTTCCTCCGACAGAAGTTCGTTGTTAACAATATTCTTCTCGACATTCTCGGCTACACCGGCCTGAATGATGATATAACGCTCGTAGTATATGACTGAGTCGAGCTTCTTGGTCGGCAATCCGAGCAGGTAGCCAATCTTATTTGGCAGTGAACGGAAATACCAGATGTGGGCAACAGGAACAACTAGGGCAATATGTCCGGTACGCTCACGACGAACTTTTTTCTCGGTCACTTCCACGCTGCATCGGTCGCAAACGATGCCTTTATAACGTATGCGCTTATACTTTCCGCAATGACACTCATAGTCTTTTGTTGGACCGAATATGCGCTCGCAAAACAAGCCGTCGCGTTCTGGCTTATATGTGCGATAGTTGATAGTCTCTGGTTTGAGTACCTCACCGTGCGAGTTTTCCAATATCTCTTCAGGCGATGCAAGACCGATTGTAATCTTCGTGAAATTTGTCTTTATTTTGGTATCTTTCTTAAAAGCCATCTTTGTATGTGTGTGTTTGAAGATAAACTAAACTATTTCGTTCTTATTCGAGAGAAACACTAAGTCCGAGTCCACGTAGTTCGTGGAGCAATACGTTGAGTGACTCTGGGATGCCTGGTGTTGGCATTGGGTCACCCTTGACGATTGCCTCGTAAGCCTTTGAACGGCCTACTACGTCATCTGACTTGATGGTGAGGATTTCTTGCAGTACATGAGATGCGCCAAATGCCTCGAGTGCCCAAACCTCCATCTCTCCGAAACGCTGACCACCGAATTGTGCTTTACCTCCAAGTGGTTGCTGGGTAATGAGAGAGTAAGGACCTATAGAGCGTGCGTGCATCTTGTCTTCAACCATGTGACCGAGTTTGAGCATGTATGTCACTCCTACTGTTGCCTTTTGGTCGAACGGGAGACCCGTCTCGCCATCGTATAGCTGGGTTGAGCAAGCACGTGGCAGACCTGCCTTGTCGGTCCATTCGTTAAGGTCTTCAAGATGTGCACCATCGAAGATTGGAGTCGAGAACTTGACACCCAACTTCTGTCCGGCAGCACCGAGTACTGCCTCGAAAATCTGGCCGAGGTTCATACGCGAAGGTACACCGAGCGGGTTGAGGACGATGTCCACTGGGGTTCCGTCTTCAAGGAACGGCATGTCTTCCTGTCTTACAATCTTGGAGACGATACCTTTGTTTCCGTGACGTCCGGCCATCTTGTCGCCCACACCTATCTTGCGCTTCTTGGCAATATATACCTTTGCCATCTGGATAATTCCCGATGGGAGTTCATCGCCTATTGTGAGAGCAAACTTCTTGCGTTTGAGTTCTGCATCCAACAATTTGTATTTTTTGAGATAGTTGATAACGAGGTCGCGGATAAGTCCGTTGATATGCTCGTCGTTAGTCCATCCTGTAAGTTGGATTGATGTGTAGTCGAGATTCTCGAAGTGGGCTGCCTTGAACTTTGCACCTGCAGGAATTACTTCAACACCCATGTAGTCCTTCACTCCCATTGATACCTTCCTACCGGTGAGGGTGAGGAGTTTATCGATAAGTATAGCCTTGAAATCGTCAACCTTGTCTTGGAATTCTTTGTCGAGTTTTGGCAGTTCAAGTTTGTCGCGATTCTTGTCGGCTCGTGTCCTGATTGCACGTGAGAAGAGTTTCTTATCAATAACCACACCACTGAGTGATGGGTTTGCCTTGAGCGAGGCATCTTTCACGTCTCCCGCCTTGTCACCGAAGATGGCACGCAGGAGTTTCTCCTCTGGCGACGGGTCGGACTCTCCCTTAGGAGTAATCTTACCGATAAGGATATCGCCTGGTTCGACGTGTGCACCGACACGGATGATACCATTCTCGTCGAGGTCCTTTGTTGCTTCCTCGCTCACATTTGGGATGTCGGATGTCAGCTCTTCTACACCACGCTTGGTTTCACGCACTTCGAGATAGAACTCATCTACATGTACTGATGTAAGTATGTCTTCGCGAACGACGCGTTCGTTAAGCACGATGGCATCTTCGTAGTTATAACCTTTCCAAGGCATGTATGCCACCAAGAGGTTGCGGCCCAGCGCCAGCTCTCCGTTTGATGTTGCATAGCCTTCGGTGAGGATATCTCCAGCCTTCACTCTCTGTCCCTTGTCACAGATTGGGCGAAGGTCGATTGTCATATTCTGGTTGGTACGGCGGAACTTAGGTAACTTATATTCCTTGACAGCAGGCTCGAAGCTGACAAATTCTTCGTCTTCTGTCCTGTCGTATAGGATACGGATGGTTGTGGCATCAACATATTCTACCACTCCGTCTCCTTCGGCTGTAATCATTGTTCGCGAGTTTTCGCACACTTGTTTTTCAATACCGGTGCCGACAATCGGGGCCTCTGTAGTTATAAGTGGAACAGCCTGGCGCATCATGTTTGAACCCATGAGTGCACGGTGGGCGTCGTCGTGTTCAAGGAATGGTATGAGGGCTGCGGCTATTGATGCTATCTGCTGCGGAGCCACATCCATGAGGTCAACCTGTGTTGGTGGAACGACAGGGTAGTCTGCATCCTTGCGGCACTTGACGACCTTGCGTATGAAGTTACCGTCTTCCTTGAGCGGTGCATTGCCCTGTCCTATGATCTTGGCTTCCTCTTCTTCTGCCGAGAGGTATATCACATCATCATTATTGATATTGCAGACACCGTTCTCTACCTTGCGGTAAGGGGTTTCTATAAAGCCGAGACTGTTGATTTTAGCATATACGCACAAAGAAGATATCAGACCGATGTTTGGTCCTTCTGGCGATTCGATTGGACAGAGTCGCCCGTAGTGTGTGTAGTGTACGTCGCGCACCTCAAATCCGGCACGTTCACGAGTCAGACCTCCAGGGCCGAGTGCAGAAAGACGACGTTTGTGTGTAATTTCTGCAAGAGGGTTTGTCTGGTCCATGAACTGCGACAGTGCGTTTGTTCCGAAGAATGAGTTGATGACCGATGAGATTGTCTTGGCATTGATGAGGTCGGTTGGTGAGAATACCTCGTTGTCACGCACATTCATGCGTTCACGTATGGTGCGGCTCATGCGTGCCAGACCTACGGCAAACTGGTTTGACAGTTGCTCGCCTACGGTACGTACACGGCGGTTGCTCAGGTGGTCGATATCGTCAACCACAGCCTTGGAGTTTGCAAGTTCGACAAGATACTTGATGATTTCGATTATATCTTGCTGGGTGAGTACGCGCAGGTTAGGGTCGGTATCAAGCCCGAGTTTCTTATTGATTCTGTAGCGTCCCACCTCTCCCAGGTCGTAACGTTTTTCCGAGAAGAACAAGTTGTTGATTACTTCCCGGGCGCTGGCGTCGTCGGCAGGGTCGGCATTGCGTAGCTGACGATAGATAAACAGCACGGCTTCTTTCTCGGAGTTGCTTGGGTCTTTCTGCAGGGTGTTGAATATGATAGAGTAATCGGTAGAATTTGCTTCTTCCTGATGTACAAGTATTGACTCTACACCGGTGTCGAGGATGATTTCTATTTTCTCGTCGTCGATTTCCGACTCTCTTTCGATTACTGTCTCGTTTCGTTCGATTGAAACAACCTCACCCGTGTCTTCATCCACAAAGTCTTCGGTCCATGATTTCAGGACACGTGCAGCGAGTTTGCGGCCTTTCACTTTCTTGAGGTTGGTTTTGGTGGCCTTCACTTCTTCTGCGAGATTGAATATCTTCAGGATGTCTTTGTCGGTCTCGTAGCCTATTGCTCTCAGCAATGTGGTTACAGGCAGTTTCTTCTTTCTGTCGATATATGCATACATCACATTGTTGATGTCTGTGGCAAATTCTATCCACGAACCCTTGAACGGTATGATTCTTGCAGAAAACAATGGTGTACCGTTTGTATGTATGCTCGAGCCGAAGAACACACCAGGCGAACGATGGAGCTGTGATACGACGACGCGTTCTGCACCGTTGATTACGAATGTGCCGTTATCGGTCATGTAAGGTATGGGTCCGAGGAATACGTCTTGGATTACTGTGTCGAAGTCTTCGTGGTCGGGATCGGAGCAGTATAGTTTCAGTTTAGCCTTCAGTGGCACGCTGAATGTGAGTCCGCGCTCCAGGCATTCTTCCACGCTGTATCTTGGGGCATCGATATAGTAGTCCAGGAATTCGAGTACGAAGTTGTTGCGAGTGTCTGCAATGGGGAAGTTCTCTGCGAATACTTTGTACAAGCCGTCATTTTTTCTTTTCTCTGGTGGTGTGTCAAGTTGCAGGAAGTCTCTGAACGACTTGAGTTGCACGTCCAGGAAGTCCGGATAAGGCATCGGGTTCTTGACAGATGCGAAGTTTACTCTGTTGTTAACGATTTGAGACATTTCAGTTTATTTGTTTGTGTGTGCAGCAGGTGTTCAGAATGATATGCTGAATTGCCGCATTATTAAAATTATATATACGCAAAAAGTTAAGAACCCTCAACCTGAGGATTCTTAACCTGATATGGTTGTTGACTTGTTTACTTTATTTCAACTTCAGCGCCGGCTCCCTCGAGAGCAGCCTTCAGTGCGTCAGCAGTAGCCTTATCTACGCCTTCCTTCACGTTGCATGGTGCACCGTCAACGAGGTCTTTTGCTTCTTTCAGTCCAAGACCGCAAGATTCCTTTACAGCCTTAACAACCTGGAGTTTCTGAGCACCTGCGCTCTTGAGAACAACGTCGAATGAAGTCTTTTCTTCAACAGCAGCGGCTTCGCCGGCAGCAGGAGCGGCAACAGCAACAGCTGCAGCAGCAGGTTCAATACCATACTCATCCTTGAGGATAGCTTTCAATTCACTAACTTCTTTTACTGTCAAATTTACCAATTCTTCAGCAATAGCTTTCAAATCTGCCATAATATTAAATCTTAATGTTTTATTGTTCTTGTTTTTGTTTTGTTAATTTACTCGCCTTTTTCAGCGATGGTGTCAAGTACACCATAAATGGTGTTTGCACCTGACTCGAGTGCGCCGAGTACTCCCTGTACTTGTCCTTCGAGTGCAGCAACGACCTCTGCGATAAGTTCGTTCTTGCTCTTGATTGCACAGAGTGCATCGAGTTGTTCTGCACCTACGTAAATGCTTTCTTCTGCGTATGCGGCTTTGAGTGCAGGTACTCCTTGATGCTCTTTGTTGAATTTCTTCAGCATCTTTGCCGGTGTGTTTGCTGTTTGGCAGAACATCACTCCGGTCGGACCGGTGAGCACCGGTTCCAATGCGGCGAAATCACCTTCTATTTTGCCGAGGGCTTTCTCGAACAGTGTGTTCTTGATGACCTGTAGCTTGATGTCAGAGTTGAAACACTCGCGACGCAGTTGGCTTGTTGTGACAGAGTTGAGTGCTGTCATGTCAACAAGATAGAAGTGTGGATAGTTGTTCAAGCTCTCAACGAGGCTGTCAATCAGTAAGCTTTTATCTTCTTTCTTCATAGTCTTTCAATCAGTGTTTTATTCAACAGACTTTGTATCGACTTTAACGCCTTTACTCATTGTACTTGAGAGATAAATGCTCTTGATGTAAGTTCCCTTTGCGGTGGATGGTTTCAGTTTGATGATTGTGTTTATAAACTCTTTTGCGTTTTCCACAATCTTTTCGGTTGCGAATGAAACCTTGCCGATAGATGCATGTACAATACCGGCTTTGTCAACCTTAAAGTCAATCTTACCTTGCTTTACTTCGCGTACAGCTTTAGCAACATCCATAGTTACAGTACCGCTCTTTGGGTTTGGCATCAGTCCGCGAGGACCGAGTACACGACCGAGGGCACCGATTTTACCCATGCAGGATGGCATAGTGATGATGACATCAACGTCAGTCCATCCTCCTTTTATTTTTTCGATGTATTCATCGAGTCCTACATAGTCAGCTCCAGCTTCTTTTGCAGCGGCTTCCATGTCTGAGGTACAGAGACAGAGTACTCTGACTTCCTTGCCTGTACCGTTTGGCAGTGATACCACTCCACGTACCATTTGATTGGCTTTTCGAGGGTCAACACCCAGGCGGATGTCGATGTCGAGTGATGCGTCAAACTTGGTGTATGTGATTTCTTTTACCAAATTGGCTGCCTCGCTTAGTGTGTAAGCTTTCCCTGCTTCAATCTTGTCTGCAACTAACTTTTGGTTTTTTGTCAATTTACTCATCTTAATTGAAGTTTGTTTTGTTATTTACCAGGGAATTCTCCTTTTACAGTGATGCCCATACTTCTTGCGGTACCGGCAATCATTGTCATAGCTGACTCAATTGTGAAGCAATTCAAATCTGCCATCTTGTCCTCTGCGATAGCGCGCACCTGATCCCATGTGACTTCTGCCACCTTGGTCCGGTTTGGCTCTGACGATCCCTTCTTCGCTTTTGATGCCTCGAGCAGTTGTACTGCTGCAGGAGGAGTCTTGATTACGAAGTCGAAAGACTTGTCTGCGTAGTAGGAGATAACGACTGGAAGAACTTTTCCTGCCCTATCTTGAGTTCTGGCGTTGAACTGCTTGCAGAAATCCATTATGTTTATACCTTTGGAACCCAGTGCAGGTCCTACTGGAGGTGATGGATTTGCAGCGCCACCTTTAATCTGTAATTTGATTAACCCAGCAACTTCTTTAGCCATTTTTGTTTTGATT
Source organism: uncultured Prevotellaceae bacterium (assembly GCA_937915745.1). Taxonomy (GTDB): domain Bacteria; phylum Bacteroidota; class Bacteroidia; order Bacteroidales; family Bacteroidaceae; genus Colivivens. The sequence goes on from CALGGJ010000043.1 coordinate 35,767, forward strand.
TTATTGATTTACACGATGTGAACGACAGCGTAACAGATTCCGTCATTCAGTTGTTACTTGTCCATATCCCAACTCGAGCGGTGTCACACGTCCGAAAATCTTGACGGCGACCTTCAGTTTTTTCTTTTCATCGTTTACTTCTTCGATTGTCCCGTTGAATCCGCTGAACGGTCCGTCGGTCACTTTGACCGATTGCCCGACAACGAAGTCGATGGTTGTCACTTCAGGTATCGCCTCGCCGTTTACGTCAACTCCCAGCAGGCGGTTCAGCTCGTTGGGACGCAGTGGCGACGGTTTGTTTCCGACACCGAGGAAGCCAAGGACATCCGGGGTATATCTGAGCATACCCTGGATTTCACTGGTTAGTGCGGCTTCTACCAACACGTAACCAGGGAGCAGGTTGAGTTCCTTGATTACCTTTTTGTCTCGGTGTTCTACTTCGACTTTGCGTGTCGGCACAAGCACTTGGGGAACGTACTTTTCGTAGTGGTGGTTTTTCATGTCGAGCTCGATATAGTCTTTCACTCGGCCTTCGTGTCCACTGATTACTTTAAGCACGTACCATCTCGTTTCTAATTCAGCCATTTCGGTTCTCCTTATTGTCTGTTAATAAAAGAGTGAATAGACCAAAGTCATGAGATGCTCAAAGATGTAGTCGATGATAGCGATGACGATGGCAATGATTATGGAAGCTGTCAGTACCATCACTGCGCTGTTTGTCAACTCCTTGAGGGTTGGCCATGTTGTTTTATGTACAAGTTCATCGTAAGATTCCTTGCAGTATTTTGTTATGTCTTTAACTGTAACCATAATTCTTACATTTTGCACGGGAAGAGGGGCTCGAACCCCCGACCTTCGGTTTTGGAGACCGACACTCTACCAACTAAGCTATTCCCGTGTTTGAGTCAGCGGTTTGCCGTGTGGCTTGCCGCTGACTGTCGTGTGTGTCTTGATTAGTCGAACACTTCTGTTATCTGGCCTGAACCTACTGTACGACCGCCTTCACGGATGGCGAAGCGAAGTCCTACGTTGAGGGCTACAGGGTAGATGAGTTCAACCTTGATTTCCACGTTATCGCCTGGCATTACCATTTCTACTCCGTCCGGCAGGCTGATTTCACCTGTACAGTCCATTGTGCGGAGGTAGAACTGTGGACGATAGTGGTTCTTAAATGGTGTGTGACGGCCTCCTTCTTCTTTCTTCAGCACGTAGATTGATGCCTTGAAGCCTTTGTGAGGGGTGATTGCACCTGGGTGTGTGATAACCATACCACGCTTCACTTCTTTCTTGTCGATACCACGGAGGAGCAGACCTACGTTGTCGCCAGCTTCGCCTTCGTCGAGGATTTTACGGAACATCTCGACACCGGTAACTACTGACTTGGCATCTTCACCGAGACCGAGGAGCTGTACAGGGTCGTTGACATGGATAACACCTGTCTCGATACGTCCTGTTGCAACTGTACCACGTCCTGTGATTGAGAAGACGTCTTCTACCGGCATGAGGAATGGCTTGTCTTTGTCGCGCTGTGGCTCTTGAATCCACTCGTCGCATGCGTCCATAAGTTCCATCACTTTCTCTTCCCACTCTGGAACACCGTTGAGTGCACCGAGGGCAGAACCGCGGATGAATGGAGTGTCGTCTTCGAACTCGTACTGTGCGAGGAGGTCACGCATTTCCATTTCAACGAGGTCGAGCATTTCTTCGTCGTCAACCATGTCACACTTGTTCATGAATACGACGAGGCGTGGCACGTTCACCTGACGTGCGAGCAGGATGTGCTCACGTGTCTGAGGCATAGGACCGTCTGTTGCTGCTACTACGATGATGGCACCGTCCATCTGGGCTGCACCTGTTACCATGTTCTTCACATAGTCGGCGTGTCCCGGACAGTCAACGTGTGCGTAGT
>CALGGJ010000044.1 GCA_937915745.1 uncultured Prevotellaceae bacterium
GCCAGTCAGAGGTCAATGTCTAATCAAACAAATGCCACATTTTCAAGTGGGCTCAATAATACAAGATTCGTATGTATAAGTCTCATACTATTTATAAGTTACATATTAGATACACTCCTACGCTTCGCTCCGTCATGACAGATGGAAAGTCCCTACAAAATAGCATAGGCTTTCTGCATAGACTAGGCCTGCATGTCGGCATACAGGGCATCTCATTGGAGCCATACCGACTGAGGCATGAAATACCACAGGAACATATCTGTAGATGAAACATATACATGTGAAAGTAGAATCTTGTGTAAACAATTAAGATTGTCATTATAGAACATGAGTATGAATATAAATAAAATAGCATTATCGGCAACAGTGCTGATGCTCGGCAGCCAGACCTTTGCACAGGACAAAATAGAAACGACCATCGGTTCAGACATCGTAAGCAGCTATATATGGCGAGGTCAGGACTTAGGCAACGTGTCGTTGCAGCCAACATTGGGAGTAGCACTCAAAGGACTGTCGCTCACAGCCTGGGGCAGTGTGGGACTGACCGAACCGGCCGACACAAAAGAGTTCGACCTGACACTCGGCTACTCTGCAAGTGGTTTCAATATCGGCATAACCGACTATTGGTTCGACGACGGTCCTGACCCACAAAACCGCTACTTCAAATACGACACCCATTCCACCAACCATATCTTTGAGGCCAACATCGGCTACGACTTCGGGCCAGCCTCATTCGGATGGTACACCAACTTTGCTGGAAACGACGGTGTAAACAAGGACGGTAAACGCGCATATAGCAGCTATGTCGAGGCAAATATCCCATTCAACCTTGTTGGCACCGACTGGACTGTTACAGCGGGAGCCGTCCCTTACGCCACAACATTATACGACACAAAAGGATTTGCAGTCACCAACCTATCGCTCAAGGCAACAAAAGAAATAAAAGTAACCGACTCGTTCACCATCCCAGTCTTCGGACAGGTGACAGCAAATCCATGTTCACAGAATGCCTGCCTGATTTTCGGATTCACCATACAACCATAACATGCAAACAAAGTACATATTCGTCACAGGCGGTGTGGTTTCCTCCCTCGGAAAGGGTATCATATCCGCCAGCATCGGCCAGCTGTTGCAAGCACGCGGCTACAAAGTCACGATACAGAAGTTCGACCCATACATAAACATAGACCCGGGAACACTCAACCCCTATGAACACGGAGAATGCTTCGTGACAGAAGACGGCTTTGAGACCGACCTCGACCTGGGACACTATGAGCGCTTTACCGGCATTCATACAACACGAGACAACTCAATCACAACAGGGAGAATTTACAAAACGGTCATCGACCGCGAACGCCGCGGCGACTATCTGGGGAAAACAATTCAAGTAGTACCTCATATCACCGACGAGATAAAAAGACGGATGCTCCGTCAAGATGTACAAGACGAGACAATCGACTTCGTTATCACCGAAGTCGGCGGTACAATAGGCGATATAGAGAGCCAACCATTCATCGAAGCCATAAGACAATTGCGCTGTCAGCCCGGAAGGTGCAACGTAGTGTGTGTTCACCTCACTTATGTACCCTACCTGAAAGCTGCCGACGAACTGAAAACCAAACCTACGCAACACTCGGTGAAGGAATTGCAAGGCATGGGCATCCAGCCAGACATACTCGTGCTCCGTACCGAACGCCACCTTGATGACGCCATGCGCATGAAGGTGGCGTCGTTCTGTAATGTCGATTTAGAATGCGTTGTGCAAAGCGAGGACATGCCAAGCATCTACGAAGTACCTGTCAGCATGCAACGACAGGGCCTTGACGCCGCAATCCTGCGCAAACTGGGTATCCCTGTCGGAGAAACACCGGCCATGACCAACTGGCACAAATTCCTGGACAAGCAACGCAACACCACTCGCGAAATACACATTGCATTGGTAGGCAAATACGATCTGCAGGATGCCTACAAGAGCATTCGCGAAAGCCTTAACCTGGCCGGCATATACAACGGAGCAAAAACAGCCATCAACTTCGTCAACAGCGAAGTGATAGATGAAAAGAATATTGCAACAAAGCTGTACGGCATGGCCGGAGTACTTATATGCCCCGGATTCGGGCAACGTGGCATTGAGGGCAAAATCATAGCTGCCAACTACTGTAGGACCCACGACATACCCACCTTCGGCATCTGCCTGGGTATGCAAATGATGGTGATAGAGTATGCAAGAAATGTGCTTGGGTACGAAGATGCCGACAGCACAGAAATGAATCCAAATACAACCCACAAAGTAATCGACCTAATGGAAGAGCAGAAAAGTATCACACAGATGGGCGGTACCATGCGTCTGGGTACCTACGACTGTGAGCTGGCGGAAGGCAGTCGAGCCAGCAAAGCATATGACGGCATCGGACCAATATACGAAAGACACCGTCATCGATACGAATTCAATAATGCCTACAAAACCGAATACGAGGTTGCAGGCATGAAATGCGTTGGCATCAACCCCGGAGCCAATCTGGTGGAGATTGTCGAGATTCCCGACAAACGTTGGTATATAGGCACACAGTTCCATCCCGAATACTCATCTACAGTGCTACATCCACATCCACTGTTCATGTCGTTCATCAAAGCCTGCATCTGACATGGAACCATTAAAACACGAATGCGGTGTAGCATTGATAAGGCTACTGAAGACTGCAGACTTCTACGCCAAGAAGTATGGCACGGCATCATACGGCCTCAACAAACTATACCTGATGATGGAGAAGCAACACAACCGAGGCCAGGAAGGTGCCGGCATTGCATGCGTAAACATGAACGCAGTGGTGGGGACAGAATACATGTTTCGCGAGAAAGCAATGGGGAAAGATGCAATAAGCGAAGTGTTCGACCATGTGACACCCCAGTGGCAGACTGCACAGCTTTATATCGGACACCTTCGATATTCAACGACGGGCAAGAGCGGCCTGCAATACGTACATCCATTCCTGCGACGTAACAACTGGCGGGCTAAAAACCTGTGTCTCTGCGGCAACTTCAACATGACAAACATCGGCGACATCTTTCAGAAGATGATACGTCAAGGCCAGTCGCCGCGCATCTATAGTGACTCCTACATCACGCTCGAACTTATGGGGCATCGACTTGACCGCGAGGTAGAACGTCTGTTTATAGATGCTCAAGCGCAAGGTCTTGAGGGCTGTGACATCACACAGTATATAGAAAATAACATTCAAATGGTAAATGTATTGCGAACCACGATGGCCGACTACGATGGTGGTTACGTAATGTGTGGCATGACCGGCAGCGGTGAGATGTTTGCAATGCGCGACCCATGGGGCATCCGGCCGGCTTTCTTCTATCAGGATGAAGAGGTGGTTGCCGTTGCCAGTGAACGGGCTGTACTGCAAACAACATTCGACCTCACATGCAACGACATCAGGGAAGTGCCACCAGCCGGAGCCTTGATTATTCATAAAGACGGCTCTTCATCTCTGGAAAACATACTGGAGGTGAAGCAACAGACCCATTGCTCGTTTGAACGCATTTATTTCAGCCGAGGCTCCGACCGCGATATATACCATGAGCGCAAGCAACTGGGGCAACAACTCGCCGGACCAATTCTCGAAGCCATTGAAGGCGACACAGAGCATTCTGTTTTCTCATTCATACCCAACACGGCCGAAGTTGCATTTTACGGCATGATGGAGGGTATGCGGAGCAAACGACTGAACATTCGTAGCGAAAAGGTGGCATGGAAAGACATCAAACTGCGCACGTTCATAACAGAAGCAGGCTCGCGCAGCGACCTCACATCACATGTATATGACATCACCTACGGCTCGCTGCGGCCATTCGAAGACAACCTTGTCATCATCGACGACAGCATAGTCAGAGGCACAACCCTCAAAGAAAGCATCTTTAAAATACTCGACCGGCTACATCCCAAGAAGATTGTGATGGTGAGCAGCTCGCCGCAAGTGCGCTACCCCGACTACTACGGTATCGACATGGCACACCTGGAAGAACTCTGTGCCTTCCGTGCCGCCATCGAACTTATAAAGGAGGCGTGCCTCGCCCCCAATTCCTCTGAAAACGACGGCAAGGGTGAAAATTCTCGCAGAGAACATTTAAGACAGTTGATAGCCTGTGTGTATCAGAAATGTAAGACTGAACCAATGGCCGAGAATCATGTGAGGGCCATATACGCCCCTTTCACAGCAGGAGAGATCAACCGCAAAATCGTTGAGATGCTCCGGCCCGAAGGGATGCAGACTCCTATACAACTTGTTTTTCAGAGCATTGAAGGCTTGCATACAGCCATTCCACACCATTTAGGCGACTGGTACTTTACAGGCCATTATCCCACACCTGGTGGCATACGGCTTTGCAACGAGGCTTTTATAAACTATGTAGAAAATGCATTCGCTAATCCAGATGTGCAGTGTGCCTCGAGCCTCTGCAATGACTGCAAAACGAAGGCGAAGCCAAGGTTTTAAACAATCATATATGAAAGAAGCGAAACTGATACTCGAAGATGGGGCAGAATTCAATGGCTGGTCATTCGGATATAATGCAGACACAGCTGGAGAAGTGGTATTTAACACTGCAATGACAGGCTATCCTGAAAGTCTGACAGACCCCAGTTATGCCGGACAAATCCTGGTTGCCACATATCCGCTGATTGGTAATTATGGCGTTCCTGACACAGGCATGGGCAGTGATAAGCTGCCGTTGTTTACCGAGAGCGAACACATCCATGTAAAAGCGTTGGTTGTAGCCGATTATAGCCAATCTTATTCACACTGGAATGCCAAAGAAGGCTTGGCTTCATGGTTGATGCGCGAAAAGGTTCCTGCTATTACGGGTATTGATACCAGGCGACTGACGTTGTTGCTTAGAGAACATGGGGTGATGATGGGGCGGATTATCATTTCTACCAGCACTGCGCAAAATAACGAAGCAACTGATTACCTGCAAAACTACGCAAGCACAAACTGGGTGAAGCAAGTATCGTGTAAGGATATCATTACATATAACAAAGGCGGCGGCAAACGTGTGGTATTGGTAGATTGCGGTGTGAAAGCCAACATAATTCGGTGCCTCATCAAGCGCCACACCGAGGTTATCCGCGTCCCCTGGGACTATGACTTCAACCGGATGGAGTTTGACGGATTGTTTCTGGCCAATGGTCCCGGCGATCCTGAGCAATGCACAGATACGATAGAGCATATCCGGAACTTCCTCAACGACAAAGATGTGAGACCATGCATGGGCATCTGTCTGGGCAATCAGCTCCTGGCTCGGGCGGCTGGTGCAAAAACATACAAACTGAAATACGGTCACCGCTCACACAACCAACCCGTGCAGCGGGTCGGAACCACACAGTGCTTCATCACCTCTCAGAACCATGGTTATGCGGTAGATGACACTACCCTACCAGCCGACTGGGAACCCCTGTTTGTAAACATGAACGATGGCTCTAACGAGGGAATCCGGCACAAGACAAATCCGTGGTTCTCGGCTCAGTTTCATCCAGAAGCCTGCAGCGGACCTACAGATACCGAATGGATGTTTGACACGTTTGTCAGTCTTCTGGGAAAGCCCATACACGAGGGGATACGTCTCAACCCTCAACCTACAGATGGTTCAATGCCGATTGACAGCAAGAATGGAGTTCCCGCGCCGGGCAACAAACAATACAAAAAAGTCCTGCTACTGGGTAGCGGTGCATTGAAGATTGGACAGGCTGGGGAATTTGACTATAGTGGAGCACAAGCACTGAAAACCTTGAAGGAAGAAGGCATACACTCGGTGCTCATCAATCCAAACATCGCTACGGTACAGACTTCAAAGGATATGGCCGACACCGTCTATTTCCAACCAGTTACACCAGAGTTTGTAGAGCGTGTGATTGCAAAGGAACGCCCAGACGGCATTCTGCTTTCCTTTGGTGGTCAGACAGCCCTGAACTGCGGAGTAAGGCTATATCAGGATGGAGTATTCGAGAAATATGGCGTTGAAGTGCTTGGTACACCAATACAGGCCATCATTAACACCGAAGACCGCGATCTCTTTGTTAAGCAACTCAACGAGATTGATGTGAAGACAATCCAGAGCAAGGCATGCAGCACCATAGACGAGGTGAAGCAAGCAGCCTGCGAACTGGGCTTCCCTGTCATTTTAAGGGCAGCCTATGCTTTGGGAGGACTCGGTAGTGGTTTCTGCGACAACGAGAGCGAACTGATTTCACAAGCAGAGGAGGCGTTCTCGTTCTCTCAACAGGTTTTGGTGGAAAAATCGCTGAGGGGATGGAAGGAGATTGAGTATGAAGTGGTGCGCGACTGCTACGACAACTGCATAACTGTCTGCAACATGGAGAACCTCGACCCTTTGGGAATACATACGGGTGAAAGCATCGTTGTAGCCCCAAGCCAGACACTTTCAAACAGTGAATACCACAAGCTCCGAGCCCTGGCAATCAAGATTGTCCGCCATATCGGCATCGTCGGCGAATGCAACGTGCAGTATGCGCTGGACCCACAGTCGGAAGACTATCGAGTGATTGAAGTCAATGCTCGGCTCAGCCGCTCGTCGGCTCTTGCATCGAAAGCCACCGGCTATCCCCTTGCCCTTGTTGCAGCCAAGCTGGGACTTGGCCATGGACTCTTTGAACTGCAAAACTCGGTCACTAAAACCACATCGGCATTCTTCGAACCGGCTCTTGACTACGTGGCCGTTAAAATACCACGCTGGGACTTGAGTAAGTTTCAAGGCGTCAACCACCTGCTTGGTTCCAGCATGAAAAGCGTGGGCGAGGTGATGGCAATCGGACGTACGTTTGAAGAGTCGCTGCAGAAAGGACTTCGCATGATTGGTCAAGGCATGCACGGCTTCGTAGAAAACCATGAGATAAAAATCAATGACATCGTGGCATCAATGCACAAACCGACGGAAATGCGTATATTCGTGATATCGAAAGCTCTGACAATGGGGTACGGCATACGACAAATTCATGAAATGACAATGATTGACCGATGGTTCCTTCAGAAGTTGGAACATATCATTGATATCGACCACCGGTTGCACGAGTTCGGCCATTTGCCGGATATGATGACATTCATGGAGCCACTTGAATTGATGGAATACCTGGAATCTCCCGAGTTTGTCAATCTGCTGCGTGAGGCTAAGGTGTGCGGCTTTTCCGATTTTCAGATTGCACGCGCCATAGGCCTGGGAAATAGCATGAATATGGAAAAAGCCGGTCTCACCATACGTCAATGGCGGAAAGAATTGGAAGTGATGCCAAGCATTAACAGTATAGACACACTTGCAGCCGAGTATCCGGCCCAGACCAATTACCTCTACCTCACTTATCTTTAAAGTGACTCCAGTAATCTGTAATCCAATTATCCTGAATGTATTAAATCATTAAAACAACAAATAAGATTATGTGTGGAATAGTAGCAATACTTAATGTTCGGAGACAGACTTCCGAATTAAGACAGAAAGCACTGAAAATGAGTCAGAAAATACGTCATCGCGGTCCCGACTGGAGTGGTATCTACTGTGGTGGAACTGCCATTCTCGCCCACGAGCGACTAAGTATTGTCGATCCCGAATCGGGTGGACAGCCACTCTACTCACCCGACAAAAGCCAGGTACTGGCCGTCAACGGCGAAATCTATAATCATCAGGAAATACGCCGCCGATACCATGACCGATACAACTTTCAGACACGCAGCGACTGCGAGGTTATTCTGGCATTATACCGCGACAAGGGAATCCGTTTTCTTGAAGACCTCAGTGGCATATTCGCCTTTGTTCTGTACGACGAAGAACATAATGAGTTCCTGATTGCCCGAGACCCTGTCGGCGTCATCCCACTCTATATAGGGTACGATAGCGACGGAACCGTTTATGTAGCCTCTGAACTGAAAGCATTGGAAAATCAGTGTGAACGATACGAACCCTTCCTCCCAGGACATTATTACTGGAGCAATGAGCCAGGAATGCAACGATATTACCGGCGCGACTGGTTTGACTATGATGCCGTAAAAGACACCAAAGCGAGCGTGAAAGCTATTCACGATGCACTTCAGGATGCTGTACGCCGTCAACTTATGTCCGACGTTCCCTACGGAGTATTGCTGTCGGGTGGACTCGACAGCAGTGTCATCTCTGCTATTGCCCAGAAATTCAGCGAGCACCGTATTGAAGACGAAAGCCGCACTCGTGCCTATTGGCCACGTCTCCACTCATTCGCAGTAGGACTCAAGGGTGCCCCAGACTTAGCAAAAGCACGACTGGTGGCCGAACATATCGGTACCGTACACCACGAAATCAACTACACCATACAGGAAGGTCTCGATGCCATACGCGATGTCATCTATTACATCGAGACTTATGATGTAACCACAGTACGTGCATCAACACCTATGTATTTGCTGGCCCGAGTCATCAAATCGATGGGTATCAAGATGGTGCTGTCGGGCGAGGGAGCCGACGAAATATTCGGCGGTTACCTCTACTTCCATAAAGCCCCGTCAGCACGCGATTTCCACGAAGAAACGGTACGGAAACTCTCAAAACTCCATCTATACGACTGCCTGCGAGCAAACAAGAGCCTGTGTGCATGGGGTGTCGAAGGGCGGGTACCCTTCCTCGACAAGGAATTTCTTGATGTCGCAATGCGAACCAACCCCGAAGCCAAGATGTGTGGTCCCATTCATAAGGAGGAAGGAAAGGGAGATGCCGGTAACGCATTTATCATCGAGAAAAAAATTGTGCGTGAAGCATTTGCCGACATGTTGCCCCACGAGATTGCCTGGCGACAAAAAGAGCAATTCTCCGACGGTGTAGGCTATTCGTGGATTGACACCCTGAAACAAATTACATCCGATGCTGTTACAGACGAACAGATGGCCCATGCAGCCGAACGATTCCCTATCAACCCACCGAAAAACAAGGAAGAATACTACTACCGCAGCATCTTTGCCGAGCACTTCCCTTCCGACTCTGCTGCTCGCAGCGTACCGTCAGAAGCCAGCGTCGCCTGTAGCACTGCAGTTGCACTGGAGTGGGATGAAGCCTTCAACAATCTGAACGACCCAAGCGGTCGCGCCGTCAAAGGAGTGCACAGACAGGCTTACTGATTAGAGCGCAGTCGAAAGGCCGAGAGCGCGCAGTCGAAAGGCCGAGAGTGCGCAGTCGAAAGGCCGAGAGTGCACACTCATTCACACATATTCATTTATGTAGTCACCAGTTAAGCCAGAATCAATCATCAGAATTACGACAAAAAGAAGTTAAACCCAAACGAAGGCGAAGCCAACGTTTTCATTAGAAACTTGTATGCATACTAAAAAACTTGACAAAATCGCAGTTGCGATTTTGTCAAGTTAATGATGTGATAAGAGTTAAATCTTAACACATCTGCACATTGTTAAAAAAAATTGTGAGTGAGTTAATAATTTTTTCAGTTTCTAAGCAAATTCTCATTGTCGGGGGTGACTGTTCACACAGTCGTGATGCCTCTGCATCTTCACATTTCATTCGTCATTGGTCGATATCAAATTTCTCTCACTGATGTCTATCCTAATCTCTTCTTGGTTTTTTATCGATTTGTTTATAATAATCACTCTGCGTCGGCACATCTTAATTCCTTTTTGGTCACTCTGTTTAACACATCCATGATTTTACATCACCCACTTATCAGTGCACATCTTAATTTCTCTTTGGTTTCACTCTGGCCTGTCTGTTACATTTCAACAATTCTCATGTATGCTTAGCGTCGGCACATCTTAATTTCCTATGATAAATCTACAATGGCAAAACTCTCATTTCGTTTTCGGAGTACTGAATGCCTCGTATGTCCCATCGTCAAAAAATATACGTACTTCTACAATTTGTCGGCGTTGCTTACCCAACATCGACTCAAACGACTCACGAATTACGTCTTTTATACCAGCCTTATCTATACCCGGTGTTATGCCGGCTGGCTGCCGGGCAGGACGAGGTGTACTGATCGGCTTGACGTTACCATCACTATCCAAGGACGAAAATAAATCGTAAGAACCCGACGGAGGTACATGATCGGAATCATTCATCTCATCAACCTCCTGCTTATACATCTGACCCTCGCCCATGAAAACCCACTCGGGATTCAAATCGGGAAAACCACGAAGAATTCCCTTTAATATCGGAAGTGTAGGTTTGCTTCTTCCACTTGTGATATGAGATATTGTAGCCGGAGCAATTCCTGTAATAGTAGAAAACTCTACATTGCTCAAGCCCTTATCCTTAATTATATACTCTATACGTTCTTTGTCACCCATCTAATCAATTCTTACTAATATATTAAATTCACTTTTATCGATAACGGCTGCTTAACATGCACAAATCAGATGTCTTGCAAATCGTTTACAAAAGTAGCAATTATATTTTTACCCACCAAACATTTTTCAAATAAAATTATAAAATTAAAGTTTTTTTTCTGAAAACACCGGTTTTACGTCTGTACCGATGACAATATCTACGATTAATAACAAAAAAAAGCAAAAAACAAAAACAGACATACCCTGCTACACAAACAAAATTATGTAAATACTTGATTTATCGTAAAATAATTATAGCACATTCATGATTTCAGCCGCATACAGGCACTTAAACATGCAAATTCCACACATTTTGTATTATATAAACTATAACAAATCATCATATTTTATTGATTTAATGTACATTATCTAATATATAAATAAATTGCATAAATACGTATTTAACTTTGTAAAACCAACGTTATTTCCCTGTGTAAACACAAATTTACCTTTGTAACCAAAACCTGTCGTATATTACTCGTGTAAACGACATGTCTGCCTTTTTACCAATGTAATTTTCTTGGGTTTCGCTTTGTATATCGTAATGTATTTACAAAATTCACATAAGAAACCCAATTTGACAAATTGTGATGAAAATCGACACCAGATTGGGTGATTGACAAAAGTATAAAAAACGATGACATTCTCAAGGGCTGTTTTTTAATGCAACATCTTAGTTTTCAAACAAAAATATGCCAAAATTCCTGTATGGCATTTTTGCTCTAAAAAATCTTCGGGCATTAAAAATAATGGTAAAACAGGGTAAGATACCGTAGATATTCCTGCCTTATTCACACGAATAATAGTGGAAATACACGGTAAATTACGGCCATTTTACAATTATTAGCGCAATTTTCGCTCACAAAAACAGCGGATATGGATTGGCTACCTATTCAATAATGGGTGAATGAAGCGATTGATAGAGGGAAGAAGAATGAAGGGAGGAAGGGAGGAAGGAAGGGAGGAAGGGAGGAAGGAAGGGAGGAAGGGAGGAAGGGAGGAAGGGAGGATTAATGGAGGATTAATGGGGGAAGAAGGAATAGAAGGGAGGAAGGAAGGAAGGAAGGAAGGGAGGAGGAATGGAGGATTAATGGAGGATTAATGGAGGATTAATGGGGGGAGGATTAATGGGGGAAGAAGGAATAGAAGGAAGGGAGGGAGGAATGGAGGATTAATGGAGGATGAAATAAATGAGTTCCCGCATAATATCGGCATCGGATGAGTTGCCCTTTTCTACTCCCTTCAACTTAGTGTCTGTTTCGCGGAGCTTTCCTATGATCTGCATCGTTTTCATTGCCGAATAGTTGTGCATGGCAGTCATCAATTCATTCACCTGCCATGACTGGATGCCGAGATAGTCGGCAATTCCTTGTTTCGAGCGCTCGGGTGCATAGTATGCCTGCATCACCGATGCGAACAGATTGAAAAGAATCGGAATCGTAACGAATGGAGGGTTTGCCTTCGGATTGGAATTAAAATATGCGACTATCTGGTTTGCCTTGTACACGTCTTTGGCAACAATCGCATTTTTCAGTTCCCAGTTGTTGAACTCTTTACTGATTCCGATATTACGTTCTACCAATTCAGGTGTTATCGTATCAGTATCTTTTGGCATCGCAATGATGAGTTTGTTCAGTTCGCTCACCATCCGGTTGAGGTCAGATCCGATATACTCGGCCATTATCATGCAGGCCGAGTTGTCTATCTTCACATTGCGTTCGGACAGATAGTCGGTGATAAAGCCAGGGAGTTGTGAGTCTTTCATTTTCTGACTCTCATACACGACCCCTACCCTCTGAACTGCTGCCACCAGTTTCTTGCGACGGTCAACATTTCCGTTCTTATGGCACAGTACTAAAATTGTTGAATTTAACGGATTTTGTACATATTCTGTCAACTCATCGAGTTTTAACAAATTCTGTGCTTCTTTAACAATTACCAGTTGGTATTCCGACATCATTGGGTATCGTTTTGCCGTGTTGATGATATTTCGCACGTCGGTTTCCTTCGTGCAATAAATCAGCATCTGGTTGAAGTCTTTTTCTTCCTCTGCCAAAACATTGTCGGCCAGCGCATCGGAAATCACATCGATGTAGAACGACTCTTCGCCCATGAGCAGATACACCGGGACAAACTCACGCCGTTTGATTGATGCCAATACGTCTTTATACGATAACCCACCGATTGATGTCTTTGCCATGATTATTGTTTTTTAATGTTGGTGCAAAGTTAACTAAAATAATTGAGATATTGATAACAAAAGACATAAAAAGTTATATGCTGAAACGAAGTCAGAAGTATTGAGAAGAATACAAAGACTCTGCACTCACACGATTTGCAAGTGCAGAGTTCAGATAATACCTACATCAGATGAGGCGTGTGCTTAGCTTCAACGTCTATTCATCCTTAAGTGGTATGAAACGCATGTCTTCTATTCTCAGTTCAGCTATTCCAAGATTACGTGCAGTCATCTCTTCGCCTGGTTTTGCACGCTCAATACAAGGGTCAGCCACCGTATATACCCTTCCATTTACAATATACGCATGTCCCTTGGTGTCATCACCTATGCAGACACCTGCAGCCAAGTGGTTGGGATAATATATAAGAATACATTTCAAACCTGTCAGGTCACGGACCAAACGCGTGAACAGGATTGCATGGTCTTCACAGTCGCTTCCTGAATATCCCAATGTTTCCTCCGAGAAGAAGGCCCTGTCATTAACGCCCCACATATCATAATCGCTGACATATTTCATATTTGGTATTTGCACCAAATCAAGAATACGCTCAACCTTTTCATAATTGCTCAGGCCTTCCAGTGCAGCTTTCAGACCAGGGTATATCTGCCTTTTAATATCATCTTGCATCGGAGTATTTGCAAGCATGGCCCAATGTGTAGTAAAGTCTTTATTCAATTCCGAGTGAGGATATGTGTCATAAAAACGCATCAAATTACGATTTACGCTTACCCTCATCTGCATTTCAGGAAATCTTTTTGATTGTATTTCGCGCACCTCCGACATATCCGGTCCGAATTGCTGCACATCGGTAATGAGCAGTGACACTGCCTGCGTTTTTTGCAGTTCAGCCTGGCACAACCTGACAGGATTGTTGGTTTTTGTAAGTGGATAGATATAGTAATAACAATCATTATCCATAAGATAGCTGTAGCCATAAATTGAGTGTCTGCTGCCTATCATTAAGCACAGCCGGTTGTCTTTATTTGCATCGAATGCAAACTTCATCTTATATCCCGATTGTGCGAACAGGAATCCGGTCAACAGCACAGCCTCATTAGTACCTCTGCCGCAGAAATTTGATGCGATTGTATCCAATAGTTGCAGATAAGCCCAGTCGCTGAGTTTATATTTCTGTCGCAAATCCACACAGTCTATGATAGTGTTATTATAATACTTGGTACACAGTTGGTCGCCCAGCAACTCCCCCACACTATTCGCCGTCAGTTTGTTAAGGAACAAACGTTTGCTCTCGTCAAGTCGCACCTTCATCTCGGTGCCGTAAAACGTAAAAGTGAAGTCATTGTAAGCAACCAGCTCCTCTGGAACTTCCTGTTCCTCTATGCCATAGTTTTCCACAACAGAATCTGGAAATTCCGTAATATCAGCCCTATCGGGTTCATCCGGCATGTCCGGTCGCAAAGGCACTGGCTGACGCCTACCGAGCATACGTTCTATCTCGTTCTTTGCAAACTCCACCACATTCTTCGCCACCTTCTCTACCTTCTCTATGACCTTCCATTTTTCAGTCGCCACAGATTCATCTCTCCACACCGGTTCCACCTCCTTCAGCTTTGGTTCAGCCACTGCAGGTTCTGTCTCAAAGTATTTCCATGCCAGCTTCACAGCCTCGGCATATTCCTGATTAGCCTGTTGGCGGTAAGCCTCAAAGTCTTTGATGGCTTTTTCGCGATATCTCTCGAAATCACCTCGCAAATCCCAGTCATCGTCGTCACCGAAGAAATCATCATCGTCGTCACCGAAGAAATCATCGTCATCGTCATCAAAGAAATCGTCGTCACGTTTCTTTCGGACATCCTCATCCTTTGCACCAGCCATAGCTCTTGTGACCGTAGCGAAATCGGTATATCGTTGCATCGAAACCAATGCTGTATTAGACATTTGTTTCTTCACATACTCGATGTATCGTTCGTTTATCCTGCACAGTATATTACGGCTGTCGGCAGTCAGGGCCGACACGCTACCCCGTCCTGGTGTTGTGAGTATGACGCGGTTCTTCGCCTTTATGTCCAGCAGTTCCACCTTTCCTTCATACGGGATATTTATTGTGGTCGATGGTTCGATATACATATTCATCGTCAATGGTTCGTTCCGTCCATTGCTGACGTATGTTACATCGCCCACCACATGATATACCAGCAAGTTTTGTGCGAATGCCATTACAGACATCACACACAACACAACCGACAGACCGGCTCTATGTTTCATCTGCATACTCCGTTTTTATTTATCCGATATATTGTCCACCGCATCGTATGCAATCGACATATCATAAGATATGCCTATATGGAACTCCACCCTGTCTGCATATTCCCTATACATTTCCAGCACTATTTCACAGCGATGGAGAGTCTGGTCAACCAGTGTTTTCGTCTTCTGCTCATTCCTCGACATCCCTCCTACATCTGTGCGCGAAGTCTGGACATCGCCGCGTTTCTCTTTCTGTTCTCTGAGCAATTTTTCCTCGATTAAACTGGCAACCTCAACCCTGGCCCTGGTCAGTGCTATACTACGTGCAGAAGAATATGTTGATTGCGTAGCTTCCTGCTCTCCCACCACATAATCCTTCTGTCCGGCATTACGTTTACGCAAAAAATAATTACGATACTGAACCTCCAATGGCTCAGAACCCTTAGCAGCCTTCCATCCATCCTTCTTGTCCTCCTTGGCCTTCATCTTTGCACTCTTCTTCACCTCCTTCAATATTGCCTTCTGTTGTTTCGCCAGCTCCTTGTCGGTCTGTCCGTAAGATGCCACACCTCCCATTACTGCCATCAGCAGCATAGCTGCCATACATGTCATGATTCTTTTCATAATCTGTTATTCTTTATGAATTATATTATACTAAAAGTTATACGTAAGCGAAAGTCCGGCATGGTCTTTTGCCACCATTGGTGTAAACGACAGCGACCTGCTTGCAGCAGGTTTCACCGTCACCTTTGGTGCGCCTTTCACCGCGATGGCATCCACCATGTTATACACCCACACACCGGCAGCCACTCCAAGGCAGATGTTGCGGCGAGTCTTCCAGTCGGAGGCACGGTCGCTGTATTCACGCACCTGTCGGGGATATTCTGTCATTTTCTTTATGTTGTCGCTGCGCTGATTGTCGCAGTAGAGTGCACCGATAAGGGTGGCAGCCTCGGCTCCGAACATTATAACGCCCTTTGCCCTCTGTCCTTTGTAGAACTGTCCCACACCCGGAACGACAGACATCAGCACCGGTGCGGCACCGCTTGGTGCCGTGACTGCGAATTCATCCCACACAGGTTCCTGTCCTTGTTCCGACACAGCAAACAGCGCATTATACTCATACATGCCAGTTGAACGGTTTTTTTCCCAGTATTCATCTACCAGCCGTGCATAGATCTTCTCGCTGCTCACATCGCTTTGGTAGCTCATTACGTACGTTTCCTGCATTTTATTTCCCAACGTTCCCCGCTCAGAATCGGTTGAAATACGTTCCTCACCCTTCACGTGATACGTCTGTCCTATGTACGTAGCCAGCGTCTGCACCCTCTCGGCCTGCAGGCGTCCAATGTCGGCACCAGCCGAATGCACTACCACGAACCGGTACGAGGTATTCGTCCGCTTCGCATTCAATGTC
>CALGGJ010000045.1 GCA_937915745.1 uncultured Prevotellaceae bacterium
CATCTTTTTCACGGCCTTTCAGTCACGACTGCGTCGTGACAATCCGTATTTTTTTTGGGGAACCCCATTACTCCTTCAATGCCGCAAAAAACCTGCTCGAAAATAGACTTAAAATCATCTAAACGCTAATGACCGATTTGGGATAAACTGAGACGTGCGGGCTACCCCTGCCTGATGGATTACCACGTGAAGCTGCATCCTACTCGATTATATACACAAGTGTCATATTGTACAGTCAGACCATAGATATCAAGCAATATGAGGTTGTTTTTACAGTCGAAAACCCAAAAAACACAGTTTAGGCTTTGCAACTTGGAGAAAAAGCCGTACTTTTGCAGGTTAAGAACAGACCGCCCAAGGCTGAATGTGGCATTTACATATACACAACGAATGCTTATGACAGAAGAAACCAAAGAGCTCACGCTCCTTTCACAAATAGAATACCCACAAGACCTCAGGCAACTTAAATTGTCGCAGCTGCCACAATTGTGCAACGAACTGCGCCAAGACATCATTGAAGAACTGTCGGTCAACCCCGGGCATCTCGCCTCCAGCCTCGGAGCAGTAGAGATAACCGTAGCCCTGCACTATGTATTCAACACCCCCGACGACCGTATCGTCTGGGATGTCGGACACCAGGCCTATGCACACAAGATACTCACCGGTCGTAAAAACCGATTCTGCACCAACCGCAAATTCCACGGCCTCAAACCATTCCCGTTCCCAAGCGAAAGCCCATACGACACATTCTGCTGCGGACACGCATCCAACTCCATATCAGCAGCACTTGGCATGGCAGTAGCAGCACGCCTCCAAGGCATCAATCGCAAAGTGGTTGCAGTGATAGGCGATGGAGCCATGAGCGGCGGGTTGGCATTCGAAGGGCTCAACAACGCGTCGGGTACACCAAACGACATGCTCATCGTCTTGAACGACAACAACATGTCAATCGACAAGAGTGTCGGAGGAATGCGCCAGTCGTTGCTCGAACTCACCACCAACAGCACCTACAACCGCCTGAGATATAAAGCCTCACTCAAACTCTACCAATGGGGCCTTCTCAACGACCGACGCAAAAAAGGACTGTTGCGCTTCAACAACAGTATGAAATCGCTCCTTACCAACCAACAGAACATCTTCGAAGGACTCGACATCAGATATTTCGGACCAGCCGACGGCCACAGGGTAATCGAGCTTGTAAAAATACTACGCACCATAAAAGAAATGCGAGGGCCGAAAATACTACACATACACACCATCAAAGGCAAGGGCTACCTGCCCGCCGAACAAAATGCAACAGTGTGGCACGCTCCCGGACGCTTCGACTATGAAAGCGGCGAACGCCTCAAAAGCGACAACCAGGCCCCACATCCACCCAAGTTCCAAGACGTGTTCGGACAAACACTGCTCGAACTCGCACAGCAAAACGACAAAATCGTGGGAGTGACACCAGCCATGCCTACCGGATGCTCAATGAACATCATGATGCGCGCCATGCCCGAGCGCACATTCGATGTAGGTATAGCTGAAGGACATGCTGTCACCTTCTCGGGCGGAATGGCAAAAGACGGACTGCTCCCATTCTGCAACATCTATTCATCATTCATGCAACGAGCCTACGACAACATCATACACGACGCTGCAATCATGAACCTCAATATGGTACTGTGCCTCGACCGCTCAGGCATAGTGGGCGAAGACGGACCGACACATCACGGAGCATACGACATGGCCTTCCTGCGTCCAATACCAAACCTCACCATAGCATCGCCACTCGACGAACACGAATTGCGTAAACTCATGTACACAGCACAACTGCCCGACAAAGGCACATTCGTCATACGCTATCCGCGCGGCACGGGCTCACAAGTCGATTGGCGCTGCCAGCTCGAAGAGCTCCCGGTAGGCCGAGGCCGGTGTCTGAAGGAAGGACACGACATGGCCATCATCAGCATCGGCCCAATAGGCGTCGAAGCAGCACAAGCAATCACCATGGCCGAGATGGAAGCCGCCAATGCCGGACAAAAGCTAAGCGTGGCGCACTACGACATGCGATTCCTCAAGCCAATCGACACCGACCTTCTCAATCAGATAGGAAACAAGTTCAACCGCATAATAACCATAGAAGACGGAACCATCGAAGGAGGACTGGGCAGCGCTGTTGCAGAATACATGAACGACCACAGCCTCAAACCACACATACAACGTATCGGAATCCCCGACAAATTTGTCGAACACGGTAGTGTCAGCGAATTGAGACACCTCATAGGTATGGACGCCACAGCAATAAAACAAGCAATACTACAGCCATGAAGATAGTTATAGCCGGAGCCGGAGCAGTGGGTACATACCTGGCCAGAATGCTCTCAAACGAAAACCTCGACATAGTACTCATTGATGAGGACGAAGACAAGTTGACCAAACTCAACAACGACCTCGACATCATGGCACTGGTGGCAGCACCCACGTCAATAAAAGGCTTGAAGCAAGCTGGCATCGAAAGTGCCAACCTGTTTATAGCCGTCACACCCAATGAGAGCGAAAACCTTACCTGCTGTATGCTGGCCAAGCAGCTCGGAGCCAAACGCACAGTTGCACGAATAGATACCTACGAATACATGGAACCGTCACACCGACGCTTTTTCGAAAATATGGGTATCAGTTCGCTCATATATCCCGAGATGCTTGCAGGCCGCGAGATAGCGGCATCGGCCCAATACAGCTGGGTAAGACAATACATTGAATTCGACGGAGGCCTCGTGTTGCTAAGCGTCAAAATGCATGACTTCACTTCATTCAACACAAACAAAGAATCGAAAAACGAAAACCTACTGCTCGGACACACACTTAAGGAAATAAGCATCGACGGACACAGGTTCCACGTTGTAGCCATAAAACGCGACGGCGACACCATCATACCAAGTGGCGACGAACGGATACTAGCCGAGGACCTCGTATTCTTCATGACCACCAAAGACCAAATCACAACAATACGACACCTGTCGGGCAAAGACAGCTACCCCCAAGTGAAACATGCGATGATAATAGGCGGTGGCAAACTGGCCGTCAGGACCGACTGGGCAATTCCCGACAGCATGTCGCTCAAAATCATCGAACGTGACCCTCTGCGTTGCGAGGAACTGGGACGCATAACAAAACAGCGTACCATGATAATCAACGGCGACGGCTATGACCTTGACCTTCTGAAAGACGAGGGCTACAACCACATAGAGGCATTTGCAGCCCTTACCAACAACGATGAGAAAAACATACTGGCCTGCGTGGCAGCACGCCGAAACGGAATATGCAATACCTATGCGCAAGTAGAAAACCTTGCATACCTCGACATGGCCGAATCTCTCGATGTGGGCACCGTCATAAACAAAAAGATGTTGGCAGCCAGCCACATCTACCAAATGCTGCTCAAGGCTGATGTCAACAACGTGAAAATGCTCACTGTTGCCGATGCCGATGTAGCCGAGTTTGTGGTGAAAGCAGGGTCGAAGGCAACCAAAAAGCCTATCATGGAGATAGGTCTGCCATCAGAGGTGAACATAGGCGGCATGATACACGACGGACACGGAGAACTCGTGTCGGGCCGTACCCAACTCGAGGCCGGCGACCGCGTTGTAGTGTTCTGCGCAAGTCAAACCCTCAAGCGGCTGGGACGCTACTTCAACTAAACCGCGGTTTCAACTAAAAACGTCTAGGCATGATAAACTGGCGACAAATATTCAATGTGCTTGGCATACTCCTGTTTATTGAAGCAGGCATGTTGCTCGTCACCATGGTAGTGGCACTCATATACCATGAAGACATTATGCCATATATCTACACAACGGTCGTAAGCATTGTCTTTGGATTCCTGGGCAGAATCATAGGCAATGGGGCAGGCAAACGACTGGGCAGGCGCGACGGATATATCATTGTCTCGCTCGTGTGGATTATATTCACGTTGATAGGCACCATACCATTCATCATGACCGACAGCGTACCCGACTTTGCCAGCGCTGTATTCGAAGCCATGTCGGGATTTACATCTACCGGAGCAACCATCATAGACAACATTGAACGTCTGTCACACTCCATTATCTTCTGGCGCAGCATGACACAATGGATAGGTGGTATCGGAATCATATTCTTCACACTGGCCATACTGCCTGCATTCGGTGTAGGCGAGGTAAAACTCTTTGCTGCCGAATCGACCGGACCGCTGCATGACAAGATTCATCCGCGCATAAGTGTTGCTGTCAAATGGATCGGTTCGGTATATCTCACACTCACACTCCTCTGCATCCTGTCGCTCTCACTATGTGGCATGAGCCTGTTTGATGCAGTCAATATATCGATGACAACCACGGCCACAGGCGGATTCTCGCCACATTCGGCATTTTTCCACGAGCAATGGAATTCTGCTGCAATCGAATATGTCACAACGATATTCATGTTTCTTTCGGGTGTGAACTATACTTTGCTGTACTACAGCATATTCCGCGGACACCTGCAACGTCTTTTTCATAACCCCGAACTGCGCGTATATGCAGTCATCGTGTGTGTTTCGACGTTGATGTGCACCATATTCCTCACGATACACAACAACCAGGGCGACCTCGAACTCTCGTTCCGCGAAGCGATATTCACCGTGGTGTCAATACAGACCACCACTGGTTTTGCATCGACCGACTATACCGTATGGCCGCAGATACTCATGCCCATATTGCTGTTCCTCATGTTTGCCGGAGCTTGCTCGGGTTCTACATCCGGAGGATTCAAGTGCATACGTTGGGCCATACTGTGGGGAATGCTGCGCGGTGAATTCCGACGCATACTTCATCCACGAATCGTGGCAGGAGTGAGGGTTGGCAACGAAGTAATATCCACATCCATTCAAAAGACACTGCTTGCCTTTGTTACCCTGTTTGTCGGGTCGTTATTCGTCGGGGCCTTCGTTCTTATACTCTGTGGGGTTGACAAGACCTATCTGGCACAAATGACCGACGGTCACTCCCTGTTGCGTCATGATTTTACTGAAGCGCTCAGCGTTTCGCTGTCATCGCTCAGCAACGTAGGTCCGGCCATGGGATTCTATGGCCCATCACATTCATGGGCAATCATAAGTCCGTTGGCAAAGATAGTATGCTCGATACTGATGCTTATCGGGCGTCTTGAAATATTCCCTATTCTCATACTGCTAACTCGCGGCTTCTGGCGCGAAGAATGACATCTTAATACTTTTATACATTCCCAATGATTGCAAAGATTTCGTCGGCCACCCTGCAAGGACTGCAAGCCTTGCCTGTCACCATAGAGGTGAGCACCCCCGACTGTCCGGTGTTCAGATACGCAATAGTGGGACTGCCCGACAGCGCGGTGCGCGAAAGCCAGGAACGTGTCCTCTCGTCGTTGCGCACATACGGTGTATCGCTTAACATGAAGCAGGTGGTGGTGAATCTGGCACCTGCCGATGTAAAGAAAGAGGGTTCGGGCTTTGACCTGCCAATCACTATTGGAGTGCTTGTATCGCTTGGCCGACTGCCGTCCGACGCTATCAACCGCTTTATGTTTGTTGGTGAATTGAGTCTCGACGGAACGGTACAACCGGTGAAGGGAATACTGCCGATTGCCATCAAGGCACGTGAATTAGGCTACGAAGCATTGTTTGTGCCAGAGGAGAATGTGCGTGAGGCTGCCGTCGTAAACCGTCTCAAGGTGTATGGCGTTCATCATCTGAAGGATGTCACAGGTTTTCTCTCGGGTACAACACAGCTGAATCCCACCGAGGTGAACACCCGCGAGGAGTTCTTTGCCCGGCAAAGCCGATACGACTTCGATTTTGACGAGGTGAAAGGACAGGAGAATGTGAAGCGGGCCTTTGAGGTGGCTGCTGCCGGTGGCCATAATATTCTGCTTGTGGGTAGTCCCGGGTGTGGAAAGTCGATGATGTCAAAACGTCTGCCGTCGATTCTGCCACCGCTTTCGCTTTCAGAAAGTCTCGAGACGACACAGATACATAGTATTGCGGGTAAGATAAGCCGCGACACATCGCTCATCAGTCAGCGGCCATTCCGTGCTCCGCACCACACCATATCTGATGTTGCGCTTGTTGGCGGAGGTACCAATTTCATGCCCGGTGAGATTTGTCTGGCTCACAATGGCGTACTGTTCCTCGATGAGTTCACCGAATTTTCCAAGTCTGTGCTCGAAACCCTGCGCCAACCTCTTGAAGACCGTGTCATAACCATCAGTCGGGCCAAGTATAACATCACGATGCCTTGCTCATTCATGCTTGTGGCATCGATGAACCCCTGTCCGTGCGGATGGCATCATCATCCCACACATGCCTGTGTTTGTACTCCGGCACAGGTTCAGCGTTACATGAATCGTATAAGCGGTCCGCTTATGGACCGTATAGACATTCAGGTTGAGGTAGAGAGTGTGCCGTTCAACGATATGGTGAATGCGCCGAAGGGTGAGTCGAGTGCTACGGTCCGCGAGCGTGTGGTTGCTGCCCGCAAGATTCAGGAAGCGCGTTATGCCGGTGTTAAGGGCATACATTGCAATGCACAGATGACTACTTCGCTCCTTCACGAATATGCACAGCTCGACGAGCAGGGTACCATTCGGCTGCGCGATGCCATGCGCCGTCTTAACCTCTCGGCACGAGCTTATGACCGCATACTCAAGGTGGCCCGGACAATTGCCGACCTGGCTGGCTCGACCAGCATCCAGCCCGTGCATATTGGCGAAGCTATAGGTTATCGCAATCTCGACCGCGAAAGCTGGATAGAGCGTTAAACCCAAATCGGTCATAAGGCCTCCCGTACGAATATTCTTTGATGAAACGGACGTTTTGCAGTATCGGCAGCCATAGGGTTGCTTATTGCGGTTGTGCGAGTGCGCAGTCGTAGGTCTATGAGTGCGCAGTCGTAGGTCTGTGAGTGCGCAGTCGTAGGTCTGTGAGTGCGCAGTCCCAAAAGTGGGTGATGCCATTTGCAAGCCGATATATGCCAAACGTTGCCCCTATTCACACGTATCAGCACGAATGGAAGAAAACATTGCCTGGAACAAAGATTTATTGGTATTGATGATTATATTTTCGCCAAAAATTGCTACCTTTGCGGTATAAAAGACATGACGAATATGGCAAAGGAAGAAATCACCCCGATGATGAAACAGTTCTACGACTTCAAGGCCAAATACCCTGATGCGCTGCTGCTGTTCCGTTGTGGCGACTTCTACGAGACCTACGCCGACGATGCGGTGATAGCAGCCGACATACTGGGTATCACGCTTACGAAACGGGGAACGGGCGGTACGGAACGCCAAACCAACACCGCCATGGCTGGATTCCCCTACCACGCCCTCGACAACTACCTGCCTCGACTCATACGTGCCGGCAAGCGTGTCGCCATCTGCGACCAGCTGGAAGACCCCAAACTGACGAAGAAGCTGGTGAAACGCGGTGTGACCGAAATCGTCACCCCAGGGGTAGCCATGGACGACGGTATGCTCCGGCCCAAGCGAAACAACTTCCTGGCTGCGGTACATATAGGCCGCAACGTGTATGGAGTGGCATTTCTCGATATATCGACCGGAGAATTTCTCGTGGCCGAAGGCATTACCGACTATATTGACAAGCTGCTCACCAACTTTGCCCCAAACGAGGTGTTGTGTGAGGAGGGCAAACGGGTACGTCTTGAAGCATCGTTCGGCACTAAACAGAATATCTATGCACTGGCCGACTGGGTCTTTAACGACGACACGGCGCGTGCCAAAGTGCTGAACCACTTCGGAGTGAAAAACCTGAAGGGGTTTGGCATAGAACACCTCACGGCAGCAATCACGGCAGCAGGAGCCATACTCTACTACCTGGAACAGACACAACACACAAACATCAGCCACATACGCAACATCACACAGGTTGAAGAAGAACGCTACGTGCGCCTCGACAAATTCACCATACGCAGCCTGGAACTCCTCTCACCTATGAACGAAGGCGGCATGTCGCTGCTCGACGTAATCGACCACACCATCAGCCCCATGGGCGGACGCCTCATGCGCCGGTGGGTGGTGTTCCCACTCAAAGACACAACCCAGATACGCGAGCGCCAGCGAGTAGTCGAACACTTCTTCCGCAACACCGACCTGCGCGACATCGTAGAAACACAGCTGGCAAACGTGTGCGACATCGAGCGTGTGAGTTCGAAAATAGCAGTCGGACGCATCTCCCCACGCGATTACCTGCAATTGCGCGCTGCACTCGAAGCAATCGAACCGATAAAAGCAGCATGTGAACAGGCCGGCGACCCAGGCATACAGAAGATAGGCCGCGAACTCGACGCGTGTACAGCATTGCGCCAGCGCATAGAACACGAAATACGCCCCGATGCACCACTGCTGATTAGCAAAGGCAACGTGATAGCCGACGGTGTGAGTACCGAACTTGACGAACTGCGAGCCATCGCATATTCAGGCAAAGACTACCTGCTCCAGATGCAAAACCGCGAAATAGAACGCACCGGAATACAAAGCCTGAAGATAGGTTTCAACAACGTGTTCGGATATTACATGGAGGTGAGAAACACATTCAAACACCTGGTACCCCCCGAGTGGATAAGAAAACAAACACTGGTGCAGGCCGAACGGTATATCACCCAGGAACTGAAAGAATACGAAGACAAAATACTGGGAGCCGAAGAACGCATATCCGCCCTCGAAAACCAACTGTTTGCCAAGCTCGTGGCCGACTCAGCCGCCTACATACCCCAACTACAGAAAAACTCAAGCCAGATAGCCCGCCTCGACTGCCTCCTCTCGTTTGCACTTACAGCCAAGGCAAACCGATACGCATGCCCCGTGGTTGACGACAGCCTGGTAATCGACATCAAAGGCGGACGCCATCCGGTGATAGAACACCGACTGCCACCAGGCGAAGCCTATGTGGCAAACAACCTCTACATAGACCCCGCCACCCAGCAGATACTCATCATCACAGGTCCGAACATGGCAGGCAAGTCGGCACTGCTGCGTCAGACGGCACTCATAACAATACTGGCACAAATAGGCTGCTTCGTACCGGCCGAAAGCGCACATATAGGAATAGCCGACAAAATATTCACCCGAGTAGGAGCCAGCGACAACATATCACTGGGAGAAAGCACATTCATGGTAGAAATGACCGAAGCCGCCAGCATCCTCAACAACCTCTCCGAACGCTCACTCATACTCTTCGACGAACTGGGCAGAGGCACCAGCACCTACGACGGGATATCAATAGCATGGGCAATCATAGAATACATACACGAAAACGCACGAAATCATGCCCGCACACTATTTGCAACACACTATCACGAACTGAACGAGATGGAACGGCTCTTCACACGAGTGAAAAACTTCAACGTATCGGTGAAAGAAGCCGACAACAAAGTCATCTTCATCCGCAAACTCGTACCCGGAGGCAGCGAACACTCATTTGGCATACACGTAGCCAAGATAGCCGGCATGGTGCCAAGCGTAGTAAAAAGAGCAGAACAAGTGCTGCGCGAACTGGAGCGTAACAACTCGGGCGACGGAATATCACGCCCACCTACACAAACCATCCACGACAGCGGAACACACCAACTGTCATTCTTCCAACTCGACGACCCCATCCTGTCACAGGTGCGCGACGAAATACTCAATATCGACGTCAACGCACTCACACCACTCGAAGCACTGAACAAACTGAACGACATAAAAAAGATTCTGAATGGCAAATGAAACGTACCGATTTTGAAATCATGGCCCCGGTAGGCAGCATGGAAAGCCTGGCGGCAGCCATACACGCAGGCGCCGACAGCATATACTTCGGTATCGGACGTCTCAACATGCGTTCACACTCCGCCAACCCATTCACAATAGCCAACCTGAAGGAGATAGCACAAACATGCAGCAGGCACCGGCTGAAAAGCTACCTCACCGTAAACACCATCATCTACGGCGACGATATGGAAACCATGCACGAAATCATAGATGCAGCACACCAGGCAAACATATCTGCAATCATAGCAAGCGACGTGGCAGTGATGACCTATTGCAGGCAAACAGGAATGGAAGTGCACCTAAGCACACAACTCAACATATCCAACATCGAAGCACTGAAATTCTATGCACAGTTCGCAGATGTAGTGGTACTTGCACGCGAACTGAACATGTGGCAGATAGACCACATATACAAACAAATAACCGAAGAACACATCATCGGACCATCGGGCAAACCGGTGAGAATAGAAATGTTCTGCCACGGAGCATTATGTATGGCCATCAGCGGCAAATGCTACCTGAGCCTTCACGCCGCAGGACGCAGTGCCAACCGGGGAGAGTGCGTACAGATATGCCGCCGAGCATACGAAGTGACAGACATAGAAACAGGAAACAAACTACATATAGACAATAAATACATAATGTCACCGCGCGACCTCAAGACCATACGCTTTCTCGACATCATGATGAATGCCGGAGTAAGAGTGATGAAGATTGAAGGACGTGCACGTGGCCCCGAATATGTCCACACAGTCGTCAAAGCATACAACGAAGCGATAAACGCAGTAATCGACGGCACGTTTACAGAAGAAAAGAAAGACAAGTGGGACGAAGAACTGTCAACCGTATTCAACCGCGGATTCTGGGACGGATACTATCAAGGAGCGAAACTCGGCGAATGGAGTGAAACGTACGGCAGCCGGGCCACCGAGCGCAAAGAGTACGTGGGACGCTGCATAAAATACTTCTCAAACATAGGAGTGGCCGAATTCCTCATAGAGAATGCCGACCTGTGCATAGGAAACAAAGTGCTGATTACCGGCACAACGACCGGAGCATTGATACAGACAGTTGAAGAAATAAGATTCAACCTCAACCCGGTAGAGAAAGCCGTGCGCGGCCAGCACATCAGCTTCAAGACAAACGAAAAAGTAAGACCCAACGACAAGCTGTACCTGCTGCTGAAGCGTTCACTCGTTTAAACCTGGCGAACCAGACTAATGGACCCGATTGGCATTTCGGCTTATGGCAGGTATTTTCTGGTAAAAAAGCCACAACTGTATTTAGCGGACGGTAATATTTAGCAATAGGCACTTAGGTCGGGCTGTTGGAACACCGAATGTCCATAGGCTGTGTTCGGCAGCTGACGGGCTTTTAGGTGAGCAAGTCCCGGTTCAGGGGCGTTCCTGTTCGGACCGCTGTGTTTGCAGGGATTGCATCATGTTGTAAAACATTTTCAGGTCTTCTATGTTCATGTTTCCGGTTACACTTGTTGCCGTGGCGTTGTTGGGTGTGACGGTGAAGATTATGAGGTCGGATATGACGTTTTGGTCACTCACTCGTCCGTAGGCTTGATACACGTAACCGGGTACACGGTAAGATGCAGGCAGTTGCATGCGACGTACATTGTCTGGCCCATCTTCAAAGGTTGGTTCTTCTATCCCATCGGCATATGTGATGAGTGGCACATAGTCTTTGAGTGTTCTGATTGAACCGTGCAGGCGCATGGCCCGTGGTCCTGCTTCGGTAAACACCACTTCGGCTGTCTTTATTTTGGCATAGAACGCTTTGAATTCTTCTATGGTAGGCAC
The DNA here is from genome assembly GCA_937915745.1 of uncultured Prevotellaceae bacterium. GTDB lineage: Bacteria > Bacteroidota > Bacteroidia > Bacteroidales > Bacteroidaceae > Colivivens. The sequence goes on from CALGGJ010000045.1 coordinate 11,613, forward strand.
TCCTGGTGGCATCTGGCCTGGGGTCCCGTTGTTGCGCATGGCGTCGAGGTGTTTCCTCACTTCTTCTACAAACGAGGTCATGTTATGGTACTGCATGCCCTCTTGCCCGTTAAATTGTGTTGCAAATTCGGAGGCACTTTGGGCGTGTGCGTTCATGGTAATTGTCATGAACAGCATGATGATGATGTTTTTAGTAGCTTTCATTGTTTTCATTTTTTTATGTTAGTTAAAAATAGTAGTTAAATTAACAAATACCGTCACGCCCCCCTTATTTCAATTGTGAGATAACATATTGGTTGATGTCGTGTACACGTTGTTTATCCACTTTCAGCACTCTGCGGTCGTAGGTCATAAGTCCGTTCACTTCGGTCTCAACATCAGTGGTTTGTGTATAGACGGCAGCTGAGCATCCTTGTGGTATGAGTTCGATGAGCATACTTGCATAGTTGACATATTGGTTGGTCACTTCGTCGCCTGTCTTATACTGAATATATCCCCAGTTTTTGTCGGGTTGCCACAGATGTCCTTCAACAGGGAGTCCGATACCACCATATTCACCTATTACGTTGATACGGTTGGGGTCGGTAAGTGTGAGTCGGGGTTCGGGATAATGGTGTACGTCGAGTATATCGCCACAATAGTAGTAGTTGCCACCGCTGGCCGGGTTTACGAGGCGGTTGGGGTCCATATATCGAGTCCACGATGCCATGTTTTCGGTATCGTATTGTCCCCAGGCTTCGTTGAATGGTATCCATACAGCTATTGATGGATACGACTCGAGTTGTTTCAGTATTTCATGCCATTCCTGGCGGTATTGGGCATCACTTTCTTCAGAGCGGGTGAATTCATTCCCGTCGTAGAATTTATTGTTTTGCCACTCGGGCGAACGGTCGCCGTTCGGCATATCTTGCCACACGAGCAACCCTATGCGGTCGCAATATGTGTACCATCGTGCAGGCTCTACCTTTACATGTTTGCGTATCATGTTAAAGCCGAGTGCCTTGGTTTGCTGCAGGTCATAAAGCATTGCCGAGTCGGTAGGTGCAGTGTAGAGGCCGTCGGGCCACCATCCCTGATCGAGCGGGCCGTACATGAATATAGGCTTGTGGTTGAGACAGAGGCGCTGTATGCCTTTCTCGTCTTGCTCTGAACTGATTTTGCGCATTGCAACATAGCTTCTGACCTGGTCTATCGGCATCTTGTCTTCTTTCAGTTCTATTTTTAGGCCATAGAGGAATGGGTTGTCGGGTGTCCACATCTTGAAGTTTTTAGGCATGTTCAGCAACACATAACTGTTGTTGTGCCCGCGTTTGGTCATAATTTTTCGATTGCCGTCATACACGCTCACTACTATCTCCGCATAGCTCTGTGGTTGGTGGGTGTGAGTCTCAACCAGCACTGTTCCGTCGTCTATGTTGGGTATGATGCGTATCGACTCCATGTAGTTGAGGCTAACCGGCTCTATCCACACCGTCTGCCATATTCCGCTCACAGGAGTGTACCATATTCCTCCAGGGCTGTTCACCTGCTTGCCCCGCGGTTGGAAACCATCGTCGGTGGGGTCCCACACTCTTACCACTATTCGTTGTTTACCCTTACGATACAGGTGGCGTGATATATTAGCCGAAAACTCAGTAAAACCACCGTTGTGGCTGGCCACAAGCGAGTCGTTTATCCATACATCGGCCTTGAAATCGACGGCACCGAAGTGTAGCAGTATGTCTTTTCGACGCCAGCGGCTAGGCAGTTCAAACTCACGCTCATACCACAGCTCCTGTGCCGATGTAGGATGTTTTCCCACGCCTGAAAGCGATGACTCTATAGGGAATGGCACGAGAATCTGACCGTCAAAGTGCCATGGTTCGGCTGCACCTTTGGGCAGGATGGCATAGTTCCACAGACCGTTCAGGTTCATCCATTCGCGACGTTCCATGATAGGGCGTGGATATTCTGAATGTGGTTTGTCGGCACTCACATCTAAGGTCCACGGTGTGGCCATATATCCTGTTACCGGTTGCCACTGCGCATTTATGCATAAGCAAAACAGGAACAATGTGATTGTCAATACTATTTTCATGATATTCTCCTGTATCTTGATTAGTAACTATGCCGCAAAGATATGAATTTTATGTGAAACAAAGAAACACAACATGCACAAAATAAGTATTTGATGGTTAATAAACCTCTAAAAACATAGTATTTAGTGTACATTGTATGAAAAAGATATGTATTCGGGGCGCATTTTAACCCAAATCGGTCATTAGACTGTTTTGCACTTTGAAAACTTTCGAATAAATTCAGACGTTTTCTCGCCATGCCAAAGTGAGCAAGCTCCCTTTGGTCATTTGGCTTAACGAAAACGTTCTTTTTGGCATCTTTTTCACGGCCTTTCAGTCACGACTGCGTCGTGACAATCCGTGTGTTTTTTGGGACCCCCATTACTCCTTCAATGCCGCAAGAAACCTGCTCGAAAATAAACTTAAAATCATCAAAACGCTAACGACCGATTTGGGTTTAACGGACGATAACGTTGTCGAATGTGAATTGCTTAAGCGTTACATCAGGTTGCTTAATCTTCAGAGTGTATGTCTCGCCCTTCTTAAACTGAGGCAACGAGAGTATACTGCTGCTTTGCATCATGGAGAAAGGTATCTCAAAGCTGAAGATTTCATTTCCACTGCTATCGGTAGCAACAAGGGTTTTACCTTTCGGACAAGGAAGTCCCGACAGTACTACAGTAGGCTGTGTGTTGGCATTTTCGGTAGGTACTGTTGCCTCGCCACCCATCGATCCGCCCATACCGAATACAGTGCCTCCGGTGAGTAACATTGGCGAGAAGTCGCAGTCGAATGCCTCTTCGGGCGGACCTATTTGTGAGCATGAAACTACGGTTCCGCCTGTAATAGTAATGGCACCGGCACCACGCGAATTAGAGTCAATAGCATCATTACCCGTGCTCCACACAAAAGTATTGCCGCCATTGAAAACAATCTTACCATTCGAATTTATAGCATCGTCTTGCGACTTGATGTGAAGCTTCCCTCCATTCATCGTGACACCTTGTTTGCCTTCAAGGCCTTCGGCACCGGCCGATTTGGTTTCGAGCGTCACTTCGCCTTCGTTTATGAAAACACGACCCATCACTTTCACAGCCTTGGCACTGCCGTTGTATTTACGTTTTCCAAAACCCATGCCACGCTCTTCGTCGCCTGTATCAGCAAAAAGTAATTGACGTATAGAGTCGCTAATCTCTATAATATTATTACCTCTGCCTCGACCTCCCATTCTTCCGAATCCGCCCATAGGATCACCGAATCCGCCACCGAAATCAGGCATGTCGCCATCGGAACCGTCCTCTCTGCCAGGTCCTCCGAATCCACCCATAGGGCCACCGAACCCGCCACCGAAGTCGGGCATGTCGCCATTGGCCATCATCTCCTCAAACCGTTTACGTCCATCTTCCATCATGCGTTTCATCGTAGAGTCATTCATTTCGCCACGAAAAGCACCGAATCCGCCCATAGGACCACCGAATCCGCCACCGAAGTCTGGCATGTCACCATCGGGACCGTCCTCTCCGCCAGGTCCTCCGAATCCGCCCATAGGACCGCCAAAGCCACCCATGCCCCAACCATTGGCTTCACTCACGTAGCTGCCACTTGTCACGATATCAATGACAGCACCGTCAACAACAAGATTGCCCTCACTTTTGATGCCCTTACCTCCATCGCCAGTCATTCGTATGGTGAGTTGACAGTCAGAGAGGGTCATGGTAGAATCCGACTTCAGTCCTTTCTTGTCAACACTTGATAGGTCGATGTCCCATTCACCACCCAGGATGCTCAGTCTGCTGCCCGTGTTCACACCATTGCCACTGTCTGAACTGATGTATATCTTGCCGGTCGATGCTTTTGCTTCTATGTACTCTTTGGCAGAAATCACGTTCTTCGCATGTCCTATGAGTCTGAGCACACCGCCACCACCCAGCTCAAGATGGCCCTTGGTGTATATGCAAGCCTTGTGTAATGTGTCAGTACCGTCTTCCAGCAGGTTTTCCGTACCTTTATTTATATGCACATTCATGCGTTTTCCACAATTCAACTGCAATGTGGCACCGTCGGCAGCCTTCATCTGAATGCCGTCAAGCGTTATGGTGGTCTTGTAGCTACCATTATACACAAAGCATCCGGCATCAGTGTGCCCACTCAACACAAAATCCAGTTCCTCGCTTGTGACACTGTTATCCACGGTCACCTTGGCACCGTCGGTAATCACTTTCACACCCTTCACCTTATTCTTAACCGTCACCTTGTTGCCGTCATATTTGATTGTCACTTTTGTCTTGTCGGCAGCATATACCATCGTTATGCCGACAAACCCCATGAGTGCAGCCAGCATCACACACGTCAACTTGTGTTTGAAATCTGTAATCGTCATTCTTGTATTGAATTTTTTAATGTTATAACCAGATGTTTATACGTATGTCGAAACATGCCCCGAAAGCATAGATGCCATACTAAAAACAAAGATAAAAAATACACGTGAAAGTTTAATCTCTTATGCTCAAAAAAGCCACGATACCACAAAAAACATGCTAAATACAAAAAATAAAGCTATGCACAGAAAAAAAATACACCATCATAAAATAATTTATTCATAATTCATAACTCATTATTCATTTATATTTTGTACCTTTGCACCCGCATATTAAACCACGCGACATTCTTTTGCCCCGTGTTATGCACCAAGCCCAGATGGCGGAATCGGTAGACGCGCTGGTCTCAAACACCAGTGGGGTAACCCGTGCCGGTTCGACCCCGGCTCTGGGTACGAGTTTAACTCGACGGCAATCGCTAAACCTTTAAAAACATGAGGTTTAGCGATTTTCCTTTTCTAAAATTTCCCCACATTTTCCCCACATCTGCAAGAATTCGTGCAAAGTGAGCCCCATCTTCCCCACCAGAAAAGCACGAATTTGGGATGAATTGTAATTCTATTCCGGAATGAAGAGTGTATTGCAGGGAGCCAATAAATGTCTTTAATCGCCAATCAATACGATTAAACATCTATATTTCGGCAGTTAGAACTGCCAAATTAGAATTTCATTCGTTTCGACGAAAGAATTTTGGCTAGCATCCTCTGCCTTCGTAGGAAGTGAAAGTCGATATTGCACTCAAAGATTGGTCAAGGCCTCTCTACCTTTGTTGGTTAAGTAGTAGGACTGCATCGGATGATTCGGTGTTTCTGGGTATAGCATGGCTATATATCCAGTCTCTATGTTAGGAGTAATATATGTGGAAACGAAACCTTTTCTGTCCTTTCGTTGCATTGCTTCCATAAGAACTTTCAGATTAGCACCATTTTCGCCTATTGCAGCCAGTAATG
>CALGGJ010000046.1 GCA_937915745.1 uncultured Prevotellaceae bacterium
TGTTCATCACGGGATCTGCCGGAACTGGCAAGAGCTTCCTTGCCACGGCCATAGGATATCATGCCTGCAAGAACGGCATCAGGACGCTGTATTCAAACACTTCCAAGCTGCTCAGTTCCCTGAAGGTGGCAAAGGCCAAGAACACAATAGAGGCGGAATTGAAGAAGATAGAGAGGTGTCAGCTACTCATCCTCGACGATGCCTTCCTTGTGCCGCTGGATGCAAAGGAACGTCCCATCCTGTTGGAAATCATCGAAGACCGTCATGACAGGAAATCAATCGTCATGTCCTCTCAGCTCCCTGTAGAAAACTGGTATGATGCCATCGGTGACCAGGCTGTCGCCGATGCGGTGCTTGACAGGATCGTACACTCATCACACCGCATCGAACTCTTCGGCGAAAGCATCCGAAAGATGAAGGCCAAGAAGTAAACAGGGTAAAATAAAAATGACCCCGCCAGTCAGGACTTTAGAGGGGTCAAAATAAAAAAGTTTTCGAGGGTCAACGTCGCTTTGCCCTCGGGGGTCAAATGCGCTCGGCTTTTCCAACATCCTCAGGTAATATGAGTGTCTGCTGATATTTTGTATATGAGAACTCGCGGCGTAGGTAACGCATGTTTTTGCATTCCTCATTCTGCTCAGACTTCTTCTCCATCTTGATTACAAGATCGCCTTCGTCGTTGATTTGAACATGAAAGTCTTCTTTGCTCATTCCTGGGGCTGCAAGTTCTACAGTGTATCCGTCTTTCGATTCAATTACATTGATTGCAGGTGCTGTTGCGTTTGTTTTTGGCATCCACGTATTGTCAAAAAAATCTCCGAAAATTTCTGGGAGCCATGCTCCTTGTTTCTGAATCTGTCTCATAATATTTCCTCCTGTTTTTTAGTTTGTTCGTTCATTAGTTTCTTTGCGTAACAATTATTGTTTCCAAGGCTCATTTTATACAGAATGGCTTCTGCTTGATAAACTACAAATATACGTGCCAATATAAGAATGCACATTATACCCGACAATTTGGCTTAATGGTATGTCATTATGGCATAATAAAGCACATCGGCTAAACAGCCGATGTGCTTTATTGCTGATATGGTTAAGAATGTGTTATGAACTTTCCTTAATCCTATCGATTGGGGATTTATCAGAAGAATTTATAACGTTTGTCGGTTACGTCTGCTTTCAAATATAGGGTATTGATAAGGCTACTGAATGCTAAACGCAGGTTTGTCTGCGCAATTTGTGCTTGTTCAGCCTTTTCGTCATACTTGTCAGCGGTTTGTGTCTTGTCGATAATTTGCATCACGTATGCACCGTTATCTCCCTTGATTGGACCTACAAATTGGTTTTTATTGGCTTTTGAGGCAGCAGCACTTACAAGTGGCTCGCTCGATATTGTCGCACTGATGAATGTAGGTGAAGCAAATGATATATGACGTACTGTATCTACAACGGCTCCTTTTGCTTGTGCATCTGCAATGCTCTTAATGCCGCTTAATTGCTCTGCCAGCATGTTGACTTTCTTCTCATTCATCACTTGTGATTTGAGGTCGGATTGTATTTTTTCGAGTGGGCGGTAGCCTTTCTTATTGACTGCATCCAGGATGACAACCATGAGATGATTGTTTTCTCCGCATTCGTAAAGTTGACTTACTTCTCCAACTTTAGCATCGTCGAACAGCCATTTTACTGCATCACGTGTGTTGTGTACTCCTGCAACATTGTGTTGGTTGTTGGTAAGGTCTGTGTAGGTGAGCAGGTTGTAACCTTCTTTTTCGGCATTGGCTGTAATTTTATCGTTTGTGTTGTTTTCAGCTAAGAAAGAACTGAACTTGTTGTATTCTTTGTTGTATGTGTTATCTGAGAAATTAAGTGTCTTAACAATCGCTGCTACATTGTATTTCTCTATAGGACTTTTTTTATTAAGAACTTGAAGAACCAAGCTATATCCATTTGATAATTTAACTGCTTTGATTTCTCCTGTCTGCATTGAATATAAGCTACTTATGATAAGTGTGTTGTCGGCATCCATGCTGCTGTTCTGATAGTCTGCTGTTGCAATCCATGAACTGTCGGAAGTTTGATTGTATTTTTTTGCAATATCAGCAAACGGTGCTCCTCCCTTGAGGGCTGTGATGATACTGTCGGCAGTTGTTGATGATGCTGTTTCGTCGGCTCCTGCAACACCAAGGGAACGATAGAGTACACTATCTGCTTCTGTTTTCTTGTCAAGAAGTTTGAATGTGTAGTATGTATTGGTCATTACATCGTATTTTGGCGCAGTAGTCTGGCCGACTGAAATGCTGTCAAGCATGTCGGATATCATCTGTGGAAAAGCTTCTTTTTTCTTTAAGATATCAGTATAAGGAATTGCGCTTGTGAACTGTCGGCTGATGTTTCCGGCAGCAAGGTTATTGGCCGCTTCACTAAGCTGGCGCTGTGCGTCTGCCATAACGTCTTCGGCTTCTTTCTTGTCAGCATCGCTTGGTGTCACGGCAATATCGATATATCGTATGTCGCGTGTCTCAATAATTTGCTGATATTTTTCTTTCTCTTCGTTGTACTTCGCTTTGATATCAGCATCACTTACTTCAACTTTAGAGTCTTCAATAAGTGAAAGAGGCATTGAGGCTAGCACAACATCTGTTTCGTTAGCCCGATTGTCGAAACTCATTTTTGCTTCAACCGGGTTTGACATGAGTGCTTTTGAAAGCAGCACCTGATATTTTTGAGTGAGGTATTGGCTACGTATCTGCTTCTGTGCAAACATATAGTATTTGTAAACTTTCTCGTAAGTGTCTGGAATTTGATTTCCTGCACTTTTGAGCTGTGTATATTCATTGAGGAATGCTTGCACAATGCTATAGTCATAACGCCCACTTTGTTGGTTTGCAAAGATAGGTACGTTGAGCAGTTGGCTTTGTCCGTTCTGTATAATTTCTGATACTTCTGTATCGGTTACAGTAATTCCGAGTGCTTCGCATTCTTTTTGGATGAGTGCATTTTGTACAAGAGTCTGCCAGGCTTCGTCTTTAATGCGGCTGAGTTCGTCTTCACCTGTCATCGACTGTCCGGTTGCAATTTCATAATAGCCTTGCAACTCATCAATCATTTTCTGATAATCTTGAATTGATACTTCGTTGCCATCAATCTTTGCAACGACTTGCTGGCTTTGTTGGAAGATGCTTTGTCCACCCTTCACAAAATCGCCAGCAACAAACAAGAAGAGTGCCACGGCAATGGTGGTCACAAGCAATACTCCATGTTTTCTGATTTTTCCTAATGTTGCCATAATATTATTTTTGATTTATTATAATCTTCGAATAAATTCAGACCTTTCCTCGCCATGCCCTGTCACGCAAGAGCTATCCAGCCCTCTGACACCACCTCCGCTTCGTTCGTCCTGACGAGGTTGCCTAATGCAAAAAGCGTACAAAGGTACGTAATAATTTTGAAATAAAGAACATGAAACATCAATTATTTCATACTTGAACCTATATATTTCGGTAATGTAGTGTGATTTGTTGTCGTGAAATATAACTTATGTCTGTCAACCCGCTTTTTGTGTTGTGTCTCCAAACATTATGAGTTCTTGGTTTTGTGGTTTTGGCACCTCTTGTTCCTCTTCCACGGGGAATGCTCCGGAAGAAGAATGTATGAAATAATCGGTCATTTGTTCATTCGATTGGAAGTTATATCCTTCGAGGTCTTGTTCTATTCCGTCAATAATCATGTGTGCAGGCGAGTGTATTATTTTTGCGTTCATATCCCAATAGAGCAGTGATGTCTTGAATGTTTCGCCTTTGATATTCTTTACCACTACTCGTCCGCGTAATTCCCATGTGCGTAATTCTTCATAATAGTAAGCCGTATCACAGTTTATGAAGGCATCTACGTGGAATTGCTGGTCAAACTTTTCAAGAAACAGGCCTTTGTTGAAAGTCCACTTATGGGGGGATGTCCGGTCATAGACAAACCAGTCTTCAGCTATAATTTTGTATCTGATTATTCCGCTATCGGATATGAGTGTACTCACTCCGTGGCTTTGCAGTACAGGCAGGCTGTCTCGATTTTCAATTTTAGGTGCTGATTGCAGTGAGTCGTCTCCACATGACAATAGTCCCATGAGGCAGAAAAGCCCCATGAGACATGTTATAAGCATTATACGTGTTTGTTGCAATTGCATTTATCTCAGGCGTAATGTGGTGGTTTCGCCCATTACAGATACTGATTGCCCGGCATTAATGCGTTTGAAGAATGCTTCACTCTTAGGGTAATATCCGTTTTTATATGATGCAATCTGGCTGTTGGCTTTGCTTGCGCATGATGGGTCAACAGACATTGCTTTCAGACACTTGTCTGTCGCGAGGCAATAGTAGTAGCTTCGTGTGAGCATGGCATCGGTGTTTTGGCTTGCTGCCGGGGCGCTACGTATGATACAGTTGGCAATTAGCAGATAAGCCTTGCCCATGGATGGTGAATACCTCAGTGCAGTGTTGCAATATTGACGGCATCCGCTGATGTTTCCTTTGCTGTATAGAATCTGTGCAATAGTGAAAGCTGTCTTACCCTTCTTTTCGGCATCCGTTTCGAGGTCGATGGCTTCTTGCAGATATTTCATTGCATTATCAGTTTCGCCGGCTTTCAAGAGTTTTGCTGCTTTACCGAGGGCTGCATTTGGTGTCTTATTGAGCTCATATGCATAATCGGCAGCTTTGTAATACAACTCAGATTTGTCACAGTCGAAGTTCTGTAGAATCTTGAGAATGTTGTTAAGTGTTGCAAGGTCGTCTTTTGCTCCTTCTACTTTTTCTCCATATATTTTGGTAAGGGCTTCGCAGTCGGCTGCACCAGACCGTACAAACAAATCGTTACATTTGTCAAGTGTAGGTTGATAGTTTTGTACGATTTTCAATGCTTCAGGTGCCAGCACAACCCGTTCTTCCCATTCTGTTGAATCTTCGGACTCTGGGTTGGCAGGAATCACTTCTGTTGGATACGACTTAGCTTTTTCGAGTAGCCGTTCACATATTTCATTACAGGTCATGTAGTCGTTGATGAAATCTTCGCGACTTTGAGCATCTTTCTTCGTGTAGAATCTGTTGTACGAGCACTCGATAAAGTAGTACAGCACGTATGCATCTACATTTTGACCGAGGTCTTGAATGCCTGCGTTGAACATTTTGTATGCCTCTTCGTTGTCTTTGTTTGGAGCGTAGCAATAGTAATCGTATGCCTTGAGACATAGTATGTTACCTTTGGTGGTGTATGTAAGTTCAGATGCGAACGAGTTGAGGTCCTCAAGATTGGCTATTCGTGTATCGTGCATTTTCATGAGGGTATTGAATATTTCTTCCTTTTTGGCCGGGTCGGTTTCTGCAGGAATCAAGTTTCTGCAGATGATGTCTCCGTCCTGATAAATGCGTATTTGTGCAAGCGGTGCCTTGTCGAACACCACTTTCCAGTAGTCGTATGCTTCGGTATAGTTCTGATCCTTGAAGGCTTCGCGGTACAGACTGAAGTTGCTAAGTACTTCAATACTGTCACGACCGTGTCCGATACGGTCATTGAATGTTGTTCCCGCATATCTTTGTGCCGATGCGGTCATTGTTGTTGCCACTATTGCTATGGCGGTTAATAATCTTTTTTTCATCTTATCAATGTTTAAGTTTATTTATGTTTGTATATTCGTTTGACTTCAAAATCGGTTTTTAGTTTATTCCATCTTGAATTTATGGAACCATCGTTCGTTGAATGTGAGGCCTATGCTCAGTTTCAGATAGTTTTCTTTCAGGTTGTGTTTGCTGATTGCATTGCCGGTATTCGACAGATATGGTATGTTGCAGTTCGTCCACTGTACAGAGACGTTGAGGCGGGGATTGTTGTACCATATAAATCTGTTTGATATAGGTATGGATATTCCGGCTGTCAGGCCAAACTCGTGTGCCTTGCTGTTGAGTTGTCCCGTAACATCTGTATTTGCGTATAATTGTCCGTAGAATCCTCCCATTTTATATGTTGAGTGCTTCAGTAATTTCGGGCTGCGTGCATCGGGTGTGTAGGCGGCACCTGCAGATATTCTTATCTTATCATTGAACTGCCCCTTGGTGCTAACGTATGAACCGCTATTGTTCTCTTGTGTAGGGAACTTACATTTGCTCCATTGCTGTAACTCGAAGTCGGCACCTACAGTCAGCCTGGTTCCTTGCTTATACGCAAGTCCCACACTGAATGTGTGTGGCAACTGAAATGCATTATGTATTGTGTCGCTCGTGATTCCCTCAGTAGTGTAGGCTGATGTATTGATAGTCTGTGTAGATCTCACCGCTTTGTTATTGATGTCATGTCCAAGACCATAGGTGAAACCCAGTGTCAAAGTCCGGTCCATGCCTAATGGCTGGATATATTGCAAGCCGAAGTCGGTCATCCATGTTGTTATGTCTGAAGTATATCCACGTGCAATCGAGTAAACTGATGATTCGCTGAAAGTCATGTTGGTCGTGTGTGAATAGTTGCCAAACAAGTAGCTGCCGTTCATTCCGACAGACAACCAACGTGTGGCTTGCCATCCTACTCCGATGTATGCCTGATGTATGCCTCCCTCACCTGTGAATGTATAGCTTGATGTCACGTTGTCTGTTCCTCCCACATGTTCGGTTTCCGAAGTTATATTGTAGTTTATTTTGCTGAATGGCAGTATTCCCATTGCAACACCGACCTGTTTTAATGCTCTGAAGTGGAATGCCATATAGTCCAGGCTTGTGTTACGTGCGTTTTGCTGGACATTCTCCATCTTGTAATTCCCGTTTTGGAGGGTCAGTCCCATGTCGAACAATGCAGATAAGCTGTCAACGGCAGAATATGATGCAGGGTTGGCCGGGTTAATTATCTGTCCGCCCCGCATTCCTTGTGCAACACCGGCCATGCCTTTGTTGAAGCCCATCGAACGGTCGGCAAGTACACCAAAGGCATACCGGCTATATGGTGAGTTGACGCCGTTTTGTGCATTCGTCAGCGTGATGGGTATTATGCTTGCGATGCACATTGTCATGATCGTTTTCTTATTCATCTATATATCGTCCGTTTTTATCCTTTCGTTGAATAGTATTATTTCGTTCAGGCCTTTTAAGACTAAATAATTGTCTGCAAAAATACGCAATTTTATTTCATCCTCAAAATATAAATGGTCTCCACCCGTGAAAAATACACAAAGATTATGATATTTTAAGGAAAGTTTACGGATGTAACCATCAATTTCGTATCTTATTCCGTTGGTGACACCACATCTGATAGCGCTTTCCGTGTCTTCTCCAATCCATGGTTGCTTACCTTCGGGTTTGACCAGTGGCAGGGAGTCGGTATGTTCGTGTAGTGATTTCAGCCTCATATCCATGCCCGGGGATATGTTTCCGCCCATATACTCCCCTTTACAGTTTATGAAGTCGTAGGTTATAGCTGTGCCCAGATCGATAACCAAGGTATTATCGTGCGATTGTGAAAATGCTCCGATTACGGCTGCGAGCCTATCCATGCCGAGTGTTTGCGGCGACTTGTAAAGATTTGTAACTGGTACAGGGGTCTTGTATGTGAGCAATTGAATATTGCCTGTGTTTTGCTGAATGGTTGCTATTTGGCTTATATCCAGTTTTATTGTCGAACAAATCATGCTGTTGTCAATTTCCCACCCTGCAATCTTATCGGCAAGCAAATCCATGTCGTGGCCTATTAGTCGGTCATTATACATCATTTCCTTACCATCGAATATGGCGTATTTGATACTTGTATTTCCTATGTCGATAGTCAGGTTTCTCATTTTGGTGCTTTCTTGTAATAACAGTAAATTGCAATCATTGCAAACAGGATGTTTGGAATCCATACAGCTACGATTGGGGGCAAATTGCTGTTTGTGGCAAATGTTGACGAAATGGTTTGCAACATGATGTAGGCAAAACTCAGTACCAGTCCAATACCTAATGATATTCCCATTCCGTTTTTCCGTTTTTTTGCCGACAGCGACAATCCTATTGCGGTAAGTATGAACGACGCAAACGATGATGCTCCGCGTTGCCAATATTCAACCTCAAACAACTGGATGTTGGCAAATCCACGTTGTTTCTGCCTGTCTATGTATTGGCTCAGTTCGGGATTGGTCATGGTCTGTTGTTGCCCTTTGGTTATAATCAGGTCTTGAGGTTCCATATTGATTACAGAGTCAATGCGGCTTCCGTATGATATTGTTTCGCGCATTCCCTGCAAGTCACGTATCTGGTAGTTCTTGATAATCCAGTGGCATGGCGATTCTGAAAGTGAGTCGTATTGTATGATTGCAGCATGCAGATGGCTCACCAGCTTTTTGTTTATGTATTTGTCTAGGGTGAAATCGTAGCCGGTTTTGACACTGTTCTCGTATCGCGACAGATAGGCAATAACACCCGTATCGACTTCCAGCTGCACATTGCTTGTGTAGTTGGCTATTCGTTTGCGGTAGGTGTTTTCAAATTTCACTCGTTCAACATTGCTTTTCGGTATGATATATCCGCCAAGTATGAATGTCAGTACACATATTACTGCGGCTGATATCATATATGGACGCATGAGGCGCTTGAAGCTTACACCTGTTGACAACATGGCGATTATCTCTGAGTTCTCGGCCAGTTTTGTGGTGAAGAATATTACGCTGATGAATACAAACAACTGACTGAAGAGGTTTGAGTAGTATGGAATGAAGTTGATGTAGTACTTCACGATTTCAGACACAGGTGCATTGTTCGACAGGAATTTGTCGAAATGTTCGTTGATGTCAAACACCACGGCAATACCGATGATCAGTGCGATGGAGAAAAAGTATGTACCCAGGAATATCCTGATGATATAACGGTCCAACCTCGATGTGAGGCTGTGTACGGCATACCATTCAGAGGCTTGGCTGAGCCATTTGGGATTATGTTTTTTTCTGAGTTTCATACTTTGATTTGCTTTTCCAGGTTGTGTATGGCTCCCTGGCGTCTTTACAGTCGTTGCGCCATGTCGGCTATCATCTTTGATTTCCAAATACTGAAGTTGCCTTGGATTATGTGCTGGCGTGCTTCGCCTACAAGCCACAGGTAGAATGCCAGGTTGTGTATTGATGCAATCTGCATCGCAAGCAGTTCTTGTGCCTTAAACAGGTGGTGCAAATATGCTCGTGTATAGGCTGTATCGACGTATGATGTACCTTCAGGGTCAACTGGCGTGAAGTCTGTTTCCCATTTTTTGTTTTTCATGTTGATGGTACCGTGCCGGGTGAAGAGCATTGCATTACGCCCGTTGCGTGTTGGCATCACACAGTCAAACATGTCAACCCCACGTTCGATACCTTCAAGCAGGTTCTGAGGTGTTCCGACTCCCATGAGGTATCGCGGCCGGTCGGCCGGTAATATAGAATTGACCAGTTCGATCATCTCATACATCACCTCGGTCGGTTCGCCGACAGCCAGTCCGCCGATGGCGTTGCCTTCGGCATCTTTGCCTGCTACATGTTCGGCCGCTTGTATGCGCAGGTCGCGGTATGTGCATCCTTGCACAATGGGGAAGAGTGCTTGATGATATCCGTAGCGTGGTTGTGTGATATTGAACCTGGCAATGCACCGGTCGAGCCAGTTCTGTGTCAGTTGCAGCGACTTTTTTGCGTAGTCATAGTCGGATGTGCCAGGAGGGCATTCGTCGAATGCCATCATGATGTCGGCACCGATGCTGCGCTCGATATCCATTACTCTTTCGGGCGAAAAGAAATGTTTTGAACCATCGATATGGCTGCGGAACTCTACGCCTTGTTCTGTTATTTTCCTTATTCCCGAGAGCGAGAAGACTTGGAATCCACCGCTGTCGGTAAGCATTGGCCGGTTGAATCCGTTGAACCGATGCAGTCCGCCCGCAGCTTCAATCACTTCTAATCCGGGTCTGAGGTAGAGGTGATATGTGTTGCCCAATATGATTTGTGCGTGTATGTCGTCGGTGAGTTCGTGCAGGTGTACGGCTTTCACGCTGCCGAGCGTGCCTACGGGCATGAAGATCGGGGTCTCAATCGTGCCGTGGCCGGTAGTGATGAGTCCTGCTCGGGCGTTGGTCTTGGGGTCGGTATGTTGAAGAGTAAATGTCATTTTCTTTGCAATTCTTTCTTCGAGGGGAAACCTCGAAGCACTGACGGGGCAACAGCACTCGTATTTCAAATGGGCCTTTGTTGAGGGGAAACCTCGAAGCACTGACGGGGCAACAGCAGTCGTATTTCAAATGGGCCTTTGTTGAGGGGAGAGCTCGAAGCACTGGCAGGGCAACAGCACTCGTATTTCAAATGGGCCTTTGTTGAGGGGAGAGCTCGAAGCATTGGCAGGGGGCTATTTCTTTTCTTCGTCGATGGTGAATGTTTGTGGGTGTGCCACCTGTTCTTTGAGTAGGGCAAATTGGAGAACTTCTGCAATGTTTTCCACATAATGGAAAGTCACGCCTTTGAGATATGCCTCTGGTATCTGCTTTATGTCTTTCTCGTTGTCGTGGCAGATCAGGATGTCGGTTATTCCGGCACGCTTGGCTGCAAGTATCTTTTCTTTGATTCCTCCAACTGGCAATACTTTTCCGCGCAGTGTGATTTCGCCGGTCATGGCTGTGTTTTTTCTTACTTTGCGTTGTGTTATTGCTGATGCAATTGATGTTGCGATGGTGATTCCTGCCGACGGTCCGTCTTTCGGTACAGCACCTTCGGGCACGTGTATGTGTATGTTCCAGTTGTCGAAGATGCGTGTGTCTATACCAAGCAGGTCGTGTCCGTGTGCCTTGAGATATTCGAGTGCCAGTACTGCCGATTCCTTCATCACGTCGCCCAGGTTTCCGGTAAGTGTGAGTTTTTGTGCTTTACCTTTGCTCAGGCTTGTCTCGATAAAGAGTATTTCACCTCCGACGGCGGTCCATGCCAGTCCTGTCACAACGCCGGCGTATTCGTTGCCTTGATATTTGTCGCGGTTGTATTGTTCGGGGCCCAGCAGGGTTTTGATGTCATCGGTGTTGAGTTGGTGGTCGGGCAGGGCCTCGCCGCGGGCATAGGTGAGTGTGAGTTTTCTGAGTAGTTTGTTCAGTTTCTTGTCCAGTTCTCTTACTCCCGACTCTCTTGTGTAGCTTTCAATAATTATTTCGATTGCTGCTTTGGTCAGTTTTATCCCGCTTTCCTGCATTCCGAGTTTATCGAGTTGTTGCGGTATGAGGTGTCGCCGTGCTATCTCTATTTTTTCTTCGGTGAGGTATCCGCTCACTTCGATGAGTTCCATACGGTCGAGCAGTGGGGCTGGTATGGTGTTGATATTGTTGGCTGTTGCAATGAACATTACCTTCGAGAGGTCGAAGTCGCAGTCGAGGTAGTTGTCGTGGAACGCCACGTTTTGTTCAGGGTCGAGTACCTCGAGTAGTGCCGATGAGGGGTCGCCATGGAAATTGTCTTGACCTACTTTGTCTATTTCGTCGAGTATGAATACAGGGTTGCAGCTTTTTGCTTGTTGTATAGATTTGATTATACGTCCGGGCATGGCTCCGACGTATGTGCGCCGGTGGCCACGAATCTCGGCTTCGTCGTGCAGTCCGCCAAGCGATACTCTTACGTATTGTCGTTTCATGGCTCTGGCTATGCTCTTGCCGAGTGATGTCTTTCCTACGCCTGGAGGACCATACAGACAGATGATGGGGCTTTTGAAGTCGCCCCGTGTCTTGAGCACGGCAAGATGTTCGAGTATTCGTTCTTTCACTTTCTCCATGCCGTAGTGGTCGCGGTTGAGCACGCGTTCGGCATTGGCCAGGTTCATGTTGTCGCGTGTGGATTCGTTCCATGGAAGCGACAGCATTAGTTCGAGGTATTCGCGTTGTGTCTGGTAGTCGGGTGTTTGTTGGTTCATCCGCTTCAGTTTTGCGAGTTCGGTCTCAAACACTTCACGGGTCTTGTCGTTCCATTTCTTTTTCTTGGCTTGTTCCTGCAGGTGTTCGGCATCGTTCTGTTGTCCTTCGCCCAGTTCTTCCTGTATGTTTTTCATCTCTTGTTGCAGGAAGTATTCGCGCTGTTGTTTGCTGAGTTCCTCGTGGGTGCGCATCTGTATGTTGGCCTTGAGTGTGGCAAACTGGTATTCGCGGTTCAGTATTTCGAGCAGCCTGTATGCACGTCCCGACATGTTGTCTTCGTTCAGCAGTTCTATGCGTTCCATGTTTGATATCGGCATGTTGGCACAGATGAAGTTGATGAGGAATGTCTTGTTGGGCAGGTTCTTCAGGTTGAATGATGCCCCGATGTGCTGCAGTTCGCCGATATGGAGGAATTTGTCGGCCACGTCGCGACAGGCCTCGACTATTGCATTGAATTCGCGGTCACGGTTTGACGGTATTATTTCGGGGTTCTTCAACACATGTCCTACGAGGTAGTTGCCGTCGTCGTGGGCTTCGGCCAGTGTGATGCGGCAAAATCCCTGTACCAGTGCCGTGCGGTTGCCGTCGGGCATGTCGAGCAGTTTTACTATTTTGGCCAATACTCCTATGGGGTACAGGTCGTCGGCCGATGGGTTGTCAACCGAGTCGTCTTTCTGGCAGAACACCCCAATCACCTGTCCACTCTTATTGGCATCGGCCATCAGCCGTTTCGACGAGCGCCGGCCGGCATTGATGGGTAGCAGGGTGCCAGGGAACAGCATCATGCTGCGAAGAGGTAGTATGGGGATTTCTTCGTCGCCTATCTCGACATCGATGATATTGGTCTTCGATGCATCGATTTCGGTTATCACGGATACTGTGCCGTTCCGTGTCATTTCTTCTGCATAATCTTCAAATTCGTAGTAGTTCATGTCATCGTTCTTTACGTGCGTGCTTGCGCGTTGTGTGCATGCAAAGCGGCTGCAAAGTTAGTAAATTCTTGCGACTTGGCGAAATATGTTGGTAAAAAAGAGGTTGCGGCAACACATAAATTTGTGTTATATCACTCTGTTTTGACTTTTTCTGCATGTATTTTCGCTGGGGTTGTCTGTCAGCGTTACGGGCGTTGTGTCTGTCTGTGTTTTTCAGAGTGCGTAGTTGCGACCTTGCGAGCGCGCACTCTCGGCCTCAAGAGTGCGCACTCGTTTCTGCAGTACCGGCCACTATTGCTTCAAGGCATCCAGAATCTGCTCGGCGTGAATCTTTGTCTTTATCTCCTTAGGAGTGAAAATGCGCTCTACTATACCATCTTCGTTCACAAGGTATGTAGTTCGGATTGTACCCATTGTGGTGCGTCCATACATTTTCTTCTCGCCCCATGCTCCAAGTTGTCTGAGCAGGGTGGTCTGGGTATCGGCAATGAGAGGGAAATCGAGGCCTTTGCTTTCGGCAAACTTCTGTTGGGCTGCCTGGCTGTCTTTGCTCACTCCGATTATGGCATATCCCATGGCTTCGAGTTCGGCTTTATGGGCCTGCAGTGAGCAGGCTTCGGCCGTGCAACCCGAGGTGTTGGCTTTAGGATAGCTGTAGAGCACTATTTTGCGGCCACGGTAGTCGCTGCTCTTGATTTCGTTGCCATGCTGGTCGATTCCCAGCACTACTGGTATTCTGTCTCCTACTTTCATAATATGTGTTGGTTTATATGAGCTGCAAAGTTAATAACTATTGGGCGCAGATGCAATGCTTCGGAGGATGAAACTGATAATAAATGATTGTTTTTGCGGTTCCTGCCGCCATTTTGCAAGAAAAAAACATCATCGGATGAAAATATTTGTTTCCAATCATTTGTCATTTGTAAATTATTCCGTATCTTTGCACTGACTAACAAAATATATGTATCACCAATTTTAGATAAGAAGAATTATGGCAAAGAAATGGGTATGCCCAGTATGTGGCTATGTACATGAGGGAGACACCCCTCCAGAGAAGTGTCCTCAGTGTAAGGTTCCTGGCTCAAAGTTTATTGAGAAGGAAGTGAAGGAAGGGCTTGATTTTGCATGTCAGCACGAGTTAGGTGTTGCTAAGGCCATTCCCGAGGGAGAAGAAGGAGCCTTTGTGTTGCAAGGTCTGAAAGACCATTTTAATGGTGAATGCAGTGAAGTCGGCATGTATCTTGCAATGAGTCGCCAGGCCGACCGCGAAGGCTATCCTGATGTAGCCGAGGCATTCAAGCGTTACGCATTCGAAGAAGCCGAACATGCGGCCAAGTTCGCTGAACTGCTCGGCGAGGTAGTGTGGGACACTAAGACCAACCTCTACAAGCGCATGATGGCCGAGGAAGGCGCATGTGCAGGAAAACTGGATATTGCAAAAGTGGCCAAGAAACTGAATCTCGATGCCATTCACGACACCGTCCACGAAATGGCAAAGGACGAGGCACGCCACGGCGCAGGATTCCAGGGATTGTACAACAAGTACTTTAAGTAAACAACTTATTTTACAACAGACAAAGCATTTAATTAAATGAAGAAATACGTATGCGACACATGCGGTTGGGAATATGACCCGGCTGTAGGAGTGCCTGAGGCCGGAATCGCACCAGGCACCGCATTCGAAGACCTGCCGGAGGATTTCGAATGCCCACTCTGCGGAGTAGGAAAAGACCAGTTCTCAGAAGCTGAATAATAACAGACCAGAAATTTCGCATGTTTCTGTTACATGGACAGATTAAGCAGGTAGCGCGAGTGTATCGGTGTATGTAATTCAGGGCATGTGAAAGCTGAGTAGCATATATAATTATCGAATGAGGGTGTGTCTATTTTTGACATACCCTCAATGTGTGTTCGGCAAGCATCTCGGCACAGCGTTCACCGTCTATTCCTGCCGATACTATTCCACCAGCATATCCGGCACCCTCACCACAAGGATACAGCCCTTCGAGACGTATGTGTTGCAGGGTGGCAGGATTGCGCAGGATGCGTACCGGAGCCGACGTGCGGGTCTCGATGCCAATCATAATTGCATCGTTGGTGAGGAATCCACGACTGGCATTTCCAAACTGACGAAATCCCTTCTGCAATCGGCTCACGATGAATCGAGGCATCCATGTGTCGAGACGCGACGAGACAAGGCCCGGAGCGTATGACGAAGAGGGTAGGGATGCGGAGTCTTTACACTCTACAAAATCTGCCATGCGCTGTGCAGGAGCAGTCTGGCACATTCCACCTTGGAGCCAACACTGGCGCTCCAGTTGTTCCTGTAACCACATCATTGTCAGTGGAGTGGACTCTTTGGTTTTCAGTATTCTGCAAGCATCCTCAACATGGGTTTCAACAACCATGCCGCTGTTGCTCCACGGACTGTTGCGCAGGCTTGCCGACATGCCATTCACCACCACCTGCTCAGTGTTGCTGGCCGCAGGCACTACTGTACCGCCCGGACACATGCAGAACGAATATACACCACGCCCGTCGGCCTGAGTGACAAACGAATACTCGGCTGTTGGCAGATAGAGCCCCTTGCCTTCACGGCTGTGGTATTGAATTTGATCTATGAGGTGCGCAGGATGCTCGAGACGTACTCCTATTGCCAAATCCTTTGCTTCGATTTCGATGCCATCTGAATACAACCACCGATAGACATCGCGAGCCGAATGACCAGTTGCAAGAATGACCGGACCATTCAGCTCTGTCTCCTTCACTTCGTCGGAACTATGGCATAGCGAACGTACACCGACAACGGTGTTGCCTTTCGTCAGCAAACCCGTCACTTTTGTCTGAAATCGTACTTCGCCACCGCTGCCAATTATAGTCTGGCGCATGTTTTCTATCACTTTCGGCAACTTATCGGTACCGATGTGTGGGTGGGCATCGGCCAAAATGCTGGTCGAGGCGCCATGCTGACAGAATATATTGAGAATACGTTCAACACTTCCGCGTTTCTTGCTGCGCGTATATAGCTTGCCATCAGAAAATGCACCTGCGCCACCTTCACCAAACGAATAGTTCGATTCAGGGTTCACTTCGTGATTACGCGATATGAGTGCAATGTCCTTCCTGCGTTCGTGAACATCTTTTCCACGCTCTAAGACTATGGGACGTATGCCAAGCTCGATAAGTCGGAGTGCAGCAAACAAGCCGCCGGGACCAGCCCCGACAACTATAGCCGCCGGACATCGACTTACATCCTGATAGGTGGTACGTAGGAATTCATCATCGGCTGGTTCCTCACCAACATATGCGCGCACGCGCAGGTTAATGTAAATAGTACGCTGACGGGCATCGATGCTGCGGCGCAACACCCTTACACTGTCTGCATCAAAACCCTTTGAACTCCTGAGGAATGCCTTTATACTCTGTTCACTGGCTGCCTGCTCGGGCAGAAGGCGTATGTCTAATTCTTGTCTCATATCGAAGGGCAAAGTTAGGAAAAGGATATGTAAACTGAAATGTAAAATGTGAAAAACACGCATTCATGCATGTTTTTTATTTGTTAAACACCAATTTTTTTACCATTCACATACCACTTTACATTAAAAATACCTATCTTTGCAGTCAGAATAAAATCGTTACACTATGGACCAAGAATTATTGAAACAATGTGAGGCCGTGGCTCAGGAATGGGCTACGAATCCTGTATTCGATGCTCAGACCCAAGCCGAGGTTCGTGCTATGCTCGAAAACTCCGACAAGACTCAACTTATAGACAGCTTTTATCAGACACTGGAATTCGGTACGGGCGGCCTGCGCGGCATTATGGGAGCTGGTACCAACCGTATGAACATATATACCGTCGGGGCTGCTACACAAGGATTGGCCAACTATCTGAAGAAAAACTTTGCTCATCGCGACAAGATAAGCGTTGCAGTTGGTGTCGATTGCCGCAATAATTCCGACGTGTTTGCCGAGCGTGTGGCCGATATATTTGCTGCAAACGGCATCTACGTCTATCTGTTTGAAGACATGCGCCCAACTCCTGAAGTGTCATTTGCAATCAGATATCTGGGATGCCAAAGCGGTGTAAACATCACAGCAAGCCACAACCCACGCGAATATAACGGCTACAAAGCATATTGGGACGATGGAGCACAAGTGCTGCCTCCTCATGACAAAGGCATCATAGAAGAGGTAAACAAAGTGCGTTACGAGGACGTGAAGACCGGTGGCGACAAGTCGTACATCACAATAATAGGCGAAGAAGTTGACCAGGCATACATCGATGCAGTCCATACATTGTCAATCGACAAAGCGGCAATCGAACGACAGAAAGACCTTTGTATCGTTTATACTCCACTACACGGAGCCGGTATGATGATGATACCACGCAGCCTGAAGGCTTGGGGCTTTGAAAACGTACACTGCGTACCTGAACAAATGGTAAAAGACGGTAATTTCCCGACAGTGGTTTCACCAAATCCCGAGAATGCAGAAGCAATGACTCTGGCCATCAATCTTGCAAAAAAACTCGATGCCGACATCGTAATGGCAAGCGACCCCGATGCCGACCGCATAGCTATGGCATGCAAGGACAACGACGGGCAATGGGCCATCATCAACGGAAACCAGACAATGCTCATATTCCTCTACTACATCATAAAGAACCGTGTTGATCAAGGTCTTATGAAAGGCAACGAATTTGTCGTGAAGACCATTGTGACAACAGAAATGGTTAAGAAGGTGGCCGACAAATATGGCATTGAGATGCGCGACTGCTACACTGGTTTCAAGTGGATTGCCCGTGAAATCCTCGTTTCAGAAGGCAAACAAAAATATATCGGCGGAGGCGAAGAAAGCTTCGGATTCCTTGCAGAAGACTTCTGTCGCGATAAGGACTCGGTAAGTGCCTGCTCGCTTCTGGCCGAGATATGTGCATGGGCAAAAGACCAAGGTAAGAGCCTGTACCAGATACTGATGGATATCTACATGGAGTATGGTTTCTCCTACAACAAGGCCGTCAACGTGGTTCGCCCGGGTAAGACCGGAGCAGACGAGATAAAAGCCATGATGGAGAACTATCGACATAATCCTCCAAAGGAACTTGCCGGCGAAACAGTGACAATGGTAAAAGACTGGTCGATACTCGAAGCCGTTGATGATAAAGGTAACAAGACCAAGCTCGTACAACCTGCAACAAGCAACGTACTGCAATACTTTACGGCAAGCGGTACAAAGGCAAGTGTGCGGCCATCGGGTACAGAACCAAAGATAAAGTTCTACATCGAAGTTGAAGGCAAAATGCAAACGCCTGCCGATTATGCAAACTGTTGTGCAGAAGCCGAGAAGAAATGCAAGGCTGTGCTCAAGAGCTTAGGTGTGGAATGATTACCTATATCAGTTGCAGACACGTTTGCAGTTGACAAGAGGTCCGGTAGCTTAGCTGAATAGAGCGTCAGATTCCGGTTCTGAAGGTCGCGGGTTTGAATCCCGCCCGGATCACAAAGACAGGCGGACACGAATTGTTCGCCTGTCTTTGTTTGGTGCAGAGTCTGTACATAGTAGAAAACACAAATTATGATTGGTACAATCGTTAATACGGCAGCCATTGTTGTGGGTAGTTGCATAGGTGCCACACTCAAACGTGGTATCAAGGCCGAATATCAGCAAGTGGTGTTTGTGGGCATCGGACTTTGCTCCGTTGCCTTAGGACTGAACGCCTGCGTGCATTATCTGCCCAAGAGCCACTATCCTGTACTCTTCATTCTCTCGATGGCATTAGGCGGTGTTGTTGGTACGGCATTGAATCTGTCGGGTCGTTTCTCACGCCTAATCGATGGCCGACAAACTCCCGGGCATGACGTGCAAACGGACGATGCTACCGTTGGATACACCCCGAAGCAGGTGCATAATTCTGAGAAACCACGCCTTTCGGAAGGGCTGTCAACGGCCATACTGCTGTTTTGCATCGGCACTTTTTCCATGTTAGGACCAGTGAATAGTGCCATACTGGGCGACAATACATATCTATACACCAATGCGACACTCGATTTCGTTACGTCGATGGTAATAGCCTCCAGCTATGGATATGGGATAATGTTGGCAGCACCCGTTCTATTCTGTTGGCAGGGTGCGTTCTATCTCGTGGCAAAGTTGTCGGCCGACGCTATAAGTGACGACCTCATATCCGAGTTGTCAATCATCGGAGGGTTGCTTATCATGGCAAGTGGACTGAGCATACTTAAGATAAGAGATTGTAAAACACTCAACCTGTTGCCGGCACTCGTGGTACCTGTCTTGTTTTTCTTGTTCAGATATTGCCTTATTTGCATTATCACATAGCAAAATGGCATCTTCAATCCCTCTTTTTAGACGATATTGAAATTTATTCCGATATTTAATTGTCGGTTATTATTTATTTCGTAACTTTGCAGCCGCTATTACAACATCTGGGGTTGACATGGATTTGACAGCAAGATGAGGTGGTAGGTAAGCATGCAGAGCGTCCTTGGACTGGCTCTTTAATCCCGTCCTTGCAGAAATTTATCTGGCAACAATTCTTATACTCTCGCAGCATGATCGAAGTATAGTAGATCGGCTTCATTCCTTTGTCAGACATTGGAACGAGACATCGCGCCGGAAGCCCCTGTCCTGAGGCGGCCGGATAAGCGGTGCAGCAAATTCGGGAATAGTTGGTGAACGCCTCGGTTCGCTGATGAATATTTTAGAGGATAAGGCATTGGTTCGATGGTTCAGGTCAGACCCTTGCACGAAAAGCAAAACTGAACTAAGCATGTAGAAAGCTTATGGTCTCCTTGTTTGGACGAGGGTTCGATTCCCTCCAGCTCCACTTCGTTACGCTCTCGGTCATCGAACCCGGAGCGTTTTTTATGACAGCATTCCATGCTGTTCGTCCCTCCAGCTCCACTTCGTTACGCTCTCGGTCATCGAACCCGGAGCGTTTTTTA
>CALGGJ010000047.1 GCA_937915745.1 uncultured Prevotellaceae bacterium
CACCGTGTCGTGGCAGGCGTATGACCCGTATGTCGTGTGCCAGGTATTTGCCACCGAATTGTGCGCCGAGGCCTATTTTGTAGGCTTCTTTCAGCAGTTTCTGCTCGAGGTCGGTGTCGCGGAATGCACGTCCGGTCTCGTCGCCGGTGGTAGGCAGGTTGTCGTAGTATTTTATTGATGCGAGTTTGACGGTGAGCAGGTTCTTCTCGGCTGATGTTCCGCCTATGACGAATGCGATGTGGTATGGCGGACATGCTGCGGTGCCGAGGTGTTTCATTTCTTCGACGAGGAACGGCAGCAGTGTGCTTTCGTTCTGTATCGTTGCTTTGGTCATGGGGTAGAAGTAGGTCTTGTTGGCCGACCCGCCGCCTTTGGCCACCATGACGAATCGGTATTCGGCGCCTTCGACGGCTTCGATGTCGATTTGTGCCGGCAGGTTGCAGCGGGTGTTCACTTCGTCGTACATAGTGAGCGGTGCGTTTTGCGAGTAGCGCAGGTTGTCTTGGGTGAATGTGTTGAACACTCCCTGGCTCAGTGCTTCTTCGTCTTCAAAGCCGGTCCACACCTGCTGTCCCTTCTCGCCGTGTATGATTGCGGTGCCGGTGTCTTGGCAGAATGGCAGTATGCCTTTGGCTGCTGTCTCGGCGTTGCGCAGGAACTGCAGTGCCACGTATTTGTCGTTTTCCGATGCTTCGGGGTCGTGCAGTATTTTTGCTACTTGCAGGTTGTGTTCGCGGCGCAGCATGAACTCCACGTCGTGGAATGCCTGCTGTGCGAGCAGGGTCAGTGCGTCTTTAGATACCTTTACTATCTCGTGACCCTCAAACTCGCTCACGGTCACACCTTCTTTTGTCAGCAGACGGTATTCAGTCTCGTCTTTGCCCACCTGGAACATCGGGGCATACTTGAATTCTATGTTCTTTGCCATATATTTGTTTTTTATTCTTTGGTTTCATCATACAAAAATAGTGTAAATAGATTAAAGCACCAAATATTCCCGGTGAAAACTCAGTGCTTTAATCATATTTCATGTAATAAGGCGTTGATAATGCCCTTTATCGTTTCATAAACTTCATCGAGGTTTTGCCGGCCTTCAGTATGTATGTGCCTCGTGGCAGGTTGTTGGTGTCGATGAATGTCATGTCGGTCGTGACAGTGATTCCGACCTCTTGTTTCACTCCGCCGGTGTTATATACCTCGGCTTTCTGTTTGCCCTGGAGCAGCAGTGTGCCGCCTGCCCATTTCACTTCCTGCTTGGCAAGTTGTGTCTCGATGCCCGTAGGGTCGTCGGTTTGGGATATGTAGAAGCGTGCAATGTCGGTGAAGGCATATTCTTTGGTCTCCACCGTCACCGTGCCGCCCTGGAGTTTCATGACGGGTGTGGTGTCGAGCAGGAAATAGACTCGGGTGCTGTCGCTCAGCACGAGTACCAGGCTTTTGGCATTCAGCGATGTGGCATGGCTCAGGCCGAATGCCAGCATCAGAAGCAGTGTGAGTTTTTTCATTGCAATATAGGTCTTGTTTTTTGATTAGTTTTCGGATTTCTTTCTGCACCGGACCGCCGGTTTGCGTGGCAAAGATACGAATTTATTTTTACATTGGTGTGTTTATGTAGGTAAAATGACTAAAAAAGTGGTGTCGGGGTACCGTTGTTTGCCTTAAACCCAACCGATTTGGGGTTAAGGTGCAAGCATCGGCTTGGCATCATCTGCATCGCTGCCTTTCCTGCCCCCTGTGAGACAGGTCGGGCATGACTGCGTACTCACGGCTTCGCGACTGCGCACTCACGGCTTCGCGACTGCGCACTCACGGCTTCGCGACTGCGCACGGACTCTCCCTCCTCAAAGGGTGAGTACCGCTCTCTCCCATCATCCCCTCAGGTGTGTAGCTACCAGAACTTGTTGGCTTCTTCGTTGTATTCGAATCCCGATGCCCCGAGGGTGGTCTCGAGCCAGTGGCGGTCGATGTCAAGGTCGTCGCACAGCTCGGACAGTGTGGAGTATTGGTCGCGCAGTTTCATATTGACAAAACTGAGCAGCATGAATGGATCAGATGGAATGGTTGGCATAGCGTGGATGGTGTGTCAGTAATTCTTCGCGCAGATGGGTGGTGTCGATGTGCATATACATCTCGGTGGTCGATATCGACTCATGTCCCAGCATCGCCTGTATCGCCCTGAGATTGGCTCCGCCCTCAAGCAGGCAGGTTGCAAACGAGTGTCTGAATGTGTGCGGACTCACCGTCTTGTGGATTCCGGCACGTGCCACGAGCTCCTTCACCAAGTGGAACACCATGATGCGCGACAAGCCCCGACGCCTGTGCCTGCTCACAAACACAAAGTCTTCGTTGCCGGGTTTGAGGTCGATGTGGCAGCGGTCGGTAAAATACAGCTTCAACTCGTGCACGGCCTTGCCCGAGATAGGAATGAGCCGCTGTTTCGAACCCTTGCCGGTGACACGTATGAACCCCTCGTCAAGGTAGAGGTCCGACAGCCGCAGCTTACACAACTCGCTCACCCGCAATCCACAACTGAAGAGGGTCTCGATTATAGCCTTGTTGCGCTGCCCCTCGGCCGATGAGAGGTCGATGGCAGCCTCAATGCGGTCAACCTCATCGACCGTAAGAACATCGGGCAGATGTTGAGGCTTCTGAGGGAAGTCGAGCAACTCCATGGGGTCGGTGTCGAGTTCGCGAGTCATGGTGAGAAACCGGTAGAAACTGTGCACACCCACGAGTATGCGGTAGAGCGATGTCGGACAGATGTCGAGCCCGCTCAGCATCGACGAAAACTGCTGGAAATCCTCAATGCCCGCATCGAGCAAACCCACACCACGGCCTGCCATGAAATCGACAAACCTACTGATGTCGCGCTCGTAAGCCTCGACCGTATTGTCAGAATACGCCTTCTCCAGCTTCAGATACTGATGATAGCGGCGCAACAGCTTCTCCGTGTCATTTGTTCCCATACCAATGCAAAGGTAAGTATTTTTTCAGTTTCGAGTTACGCACAAAAGTGATTTTATACTTAAAATTGAAAAAATACACATAAAAAATATTAAAAGTAAGGTAGGAATAGTGGCAAGTAGAGAAATTGTTCGTACTTTTGCATGATAAAATCAGATGAAGGAAAAATAATGCACAAATATATCACAAAAACAATATGGCCGCTGCTGCTGGCCCTGGCCAGTGGACTGACGGCCACGTCATGCATCACGGAAGACGAAGTAGCCATTACAGCCGAATGTGCCATAACGTCGTTTTCAGTAGGCGACATCACAACCGTCAGACACACACTGACAACAGCCGGAATCGACAGCACCTACTCACGAACCATAAGCGGAAGCAGCATAAAATTCAACATCGACCAACTGGGTGGACACATCTACTCCATCGACTCGCTGCCCGACTGGGTTGACCTGCGCCGGGTAGTGCCACGCATCGAAGCCAGCGCTACACTATATACACGCATCGACTCAGTGTATTACCCCATCACCGGACAAGGCGATTCGCTGGACTTCACATCACCAGTCGATTTCCTCGTAGTAGCCACCGACGGCGTTTCGATGAAACACTACACAGCAGTAATCAACCTCGCAGCAGCCAACCCCGACTCGCTCATGTGGACCGACATCGACGCCACAACACTCGCCCTAAGCCAAAACCTCAACATGATTACAACCAACGGGCACATGTACATATTCGGAACCAAAGACGGACAGACACAACTGTCAACATCTGCCGACGGACAGACATGGACCACACCACAACCACTCACCGCCAACAACAACGGCACTATAAACCCACAAGGCATCATAACATACGAAAGCCAATTCTATGCCACCGATGAAGCCGGTAACATACTCGGCTCGGCCGACGGACTAACATGGACACCCGCCACCGACCGCACCGTTACACGACTCATTGCAGCCGACACCTATTACCTCTACGCACAAGACGGCAACAGCATCATCTCGACAACCGACCTCCGACAATGGAAAACCGAGACAACCGACAACGACAACATGCTGCCAACACAGCAACCAGCATACCTGAGCTACCCCGCACGTTCCAACCCAAACATCAAGGTTGACCTCATGATAGGACAAAGTGCAGCCACAACCAGCCACGCCGTAGTGTGGTACAAAGTAGCATCAGACAACACCACCACCAACCAACACTGGGACTACATAACTGTCACAGCCGAAAACAACTACCCGCTACCCCTGCTCAACAACATAACCGCATTCCATTTCGACGAGGCAGTATATGCCATCGGCGACGACAACACAACATTCTACAGGTCATACGACAACGGAATCACATGGCGTGCAGTTACACAATACCAATTCCCGCCATCCACACTCACGGCCGGACACAAAGTATGCGTCAACACATCAGGACAATACATCTGGATGCTGCAGGCCGACGACAACGGCCAACCACACATCTGGCGGGGAAAACTCAATAAATAAGGCACCACCACAGCAAAACCCAAGGGAAATGAAACAGAGACACATCTGCACAATCATCATCTACCTTGCAGCCACGACCTGGGTCACGGCACAAGAACTGGAATACAAAATGGAACTGGGCGGAATGCTCGGAGCCAACTACTACCTGGGAGATGCCAACTACTCAACACCCTACAAAAACACACAGGCAGCCGCAGCCTTCGTCGGACGATACAACATCAACCCACGCATGGCACTGAAGTTCGACCTCGCACTCACAAAAATATCGGGCAACGCACTCGACGGCCCAACAAAATATCCACAGGCAACCGGTCAGGAATGGAAATTCTCAAACACTCTGGCCGACCTCTCGTGCCAATACGAACTCAATGCGTGGGCCTACGGCACAGGCTTCGGATACAAAGGAACAAAACGGCTCACGCCATACATACAAGCCGGACTGGGATTCACCTACGCAGCAAGCACACTCACCATGAACATCCCACTCGGAATCGGACTGAGATACAAACTGAAAGAACGACTCAACTGCGGAGTAGATTGGACAATCAGGTTCAGCATGAGCGACAAACTCGACGGAATAAGCGACCCATACAACATAAGCAGCGGATTCCTCAAAAACAAAGACTCATACTCCATGACAATGTTCTACATCACATACGACCTCTTCCCAAAATACAGAAAATGCAACAATGACTGACAAGTTAGACAGAACCAGAATACCACGACACGTAGCCATCATCATGGACGGCAACGGAAGATGGGCAAAAGCACGCGGACAAGAACGTACTGCCGGCCACCAGCAAGGAGCATGGCAAGTACACGAGATAATGGAAGAAGCCACCCGACTCGGGATGGACTACCTCACACTCTATACCTTCTCTACCGAAAACTGGAACCGGCCAGCCGAAGAAGTGTCGGCACTCATGACAATATTGCTGCAACACCTCGAAGACGAACTCTTCATGAAGAACAACGCACGATTCCAAGTCATAGGCGACACGAAACGCCTGCCACAAGTCGTGCAGGATGCATTGCAACACCTCATCGACGTAACAAGCAAAAACACCGCCACGTGCCTGGTACTCGCACTGAGCTACTCGTCAAAATGGGAAATAACAAAAGCTGTGAAAGAAATAGCAGCCGAGGCAGCAAGCGGTAAACTCAACCCCGACGACATCGACCAACACACAATCGACCTGCACCTCGAGACACATAACATGCCCGACCCCGAACTGCTGATACGCACCGGAGGCGAACTGCGACTGAGTAACTACATGCTATGGCAATGCGCATACTCAGAATTCTACTTCACCGACACCTATTGGCCCGACTTCAATACCGAGGAATTCCATAAGGCTATAATCGACTACCAGAGACGACAGCGCCGATACGGAAAGACCGGAGAGCAAGTTGAAAGCGAAAAACAATGAAACAATCAGAGATGACCAAAACAAACAAAAACATAAGGTTGGCTGTCGTAATGCTCATAACACTTGCCGCACAAATCACGGCAAGCGCACAAGACAAACCAAACATCCTATACGGACAACCACACACATATACCCTTGGAGGCATATCAATCGTTGCAGCCAACGAAGGAGTGAAAAGCTATCCAGAAAACACACTCAAGACAATTGCCGGACTGACAATCGGCGACGACATACGTGTGCCGGGCGACGACATCACCAACGCGGTCAAGAAATACTGGAGCTACGGACTCTTCTCGAGCGTAAGAATCGAGGCCGATGAAATACGTAACGACTCTATATTCATTAACATAGTGCTGGCTGTGAGGCCGAAAGTCTCTGAGGTAAACATCAATGGAGTGAAGAAAAACGAACGCGACGACTTGGCAAACAAGATAGGAATAGTAAAAGGCACACAGCTCACCCCCAATATGGTAAACAATGCGCAGAATATCGTTAAGCGCTATTTCGACGACAAGGGATTCAAGAACGCGACCGTAGAAATAACGCAGAAAGACGATATAGCACACAACGACCAACTCATTGTAGATGTAAACATCGACAAGAACGAGAAGGTGAGGGTAAACAAAATCTACATCACAGGCAACGAAAACATACCTCGCAGCAAGTTTGTCGGCGGATTCTTCTCGGGTGGATTGCTCAAGAAAACCAACGAATACGGCCTTAAGAGCCTCTTCAAGGCAAAGAAATTCATTACCGACAAGTATGAGGAAGACAAAGAGCGTGTGATTGAGAAATACAACGAGCTGGGATTTCGTGATGCATACATTGAGTCGGACAGCGTGGTGAACGTGGGCGACAACCTTGTAGATGTGTATAT
Source organism: uncultured Prevotellaceae bacterium (assembly GCA_937915745.1). Classification (GTDB taxonomy): domain Bacteria; phylum Bacteroidota; class Bacteroidia; order Bacteroidales; family Bacteroidaceae; genus Colivivens. Next base: position 6,780 of record CALGGJ010000047.1, read on the forward strand.
CAACATCGACGAAGGACAGAAATACTATCTCAGAAACGTGGAGTGGATAGGAAACACCATCTACAACTCTGACGTCCTGAATGAGGCACTGCAGATGAAACGTGGAGATGTGTATAACCAGACCAAACTCAGCGACCGCCTACAGAAAGACGACCAGTCGATAGGCAATCAATACTACAACCATGGCTATGTGTTCAGCCGCGTTGAATACACCGAGGCCGATGTCGATGGCGACTCTATCGACCTTGAGATACGCATACAGGAAGGCAAGCAGGCTACAATCAACAAGGTTCAGATTTTCGGTAACGACAAGGTATATGAAGACGTGATACGCCGCGAACTCAAACTCAAGCCGGGCGACCTCTTCACCATGGATTCGTTTAAGGAGACGGCACGCGAGATAAGTCAGATGGTACATTTCGACCCAGAGGCAATGCAGCCGGGCGAATGGATTCAGCTCGACCCCGACAACAGCACCGTTGACCTCAACATCGGACTTACACCAAAAGCCAGCGACCAGGTAGAGTTCTCGCTCGGATGGGGACAGACGGGCGTCATAGGTAAGATTGGACTGAAGTTCAACAACTTCTCCATGCGTAATCTCTTCGGCAAAGGGCGCAACCACCGGGGCATATTGCCACAGGGCGATGGACAGGAATTTGAACTAAGCGGCTCAACAAACGGCCGTTACTACCAGTCGTACAGTATATCGTTCTCCGACTCATGGTTTGGCGGGAAACGTCCGAATTCGCTTTCTATATCGGCATTCTATTCACGGCAGACTGATGTGAGCAGCAGCTACTATAACAGCAATTACTACAACTCATATATGTCGTACCTGTATGGTTATGGCAACTACAATAACTATAGCTACAACAACTATTCGTCATACTACGATCCCGACAAGTACATACAGCTTTTCGGATTGACCGTGGGTTGGGGCAAACGACTCACATGGCCCGACAACAACTTCTACCTGCGTTCATATCTGTCGTTCACACGATATATGCTGAAGGATTGGGAGTACTTCCTCATCAACAACGGCAACTGCAACAACATCAACCTCACCATACAGCTGGCACGTATATCAATCAACAACCCTATTTATCCTAGTCAGGGTTCAGACATATCGTTGTCAGTAAGTGCCACGCCGCCTTATTCGTTGTGGGATGGTGTTGACTATGGCAGCCTTGCTTCTTCGCGCAGCGATGCCAGTTATGAGCGCGACTTGCAGAAGAAATACCGTTGGATTGAATACCATAAATGGAAGTTCAACTCTAAGTTCTATACCGCACTTTCGGGCAGCAGCAAGCCGTTTGTGCTGATGACTCGTTTCGACCTCGGGTTCCTCGGCCATTACAATAAAGACAAGCGGTCGCCGTTCGAGACATTCTATGTGGGTGGCGACGGTATGACCGGATATTCGTCGAGCTACTATACCGAGACCATTGCCCTCCGTGGTTATGAAAACGGAGCGCTGACACCATCGGTCAACTACGAGGGATATGCATATTCGCGCATCGGACTCGAAATACGTTATCCGTTCCTCCTGCAGGGTCAGACCAATATCTATGGGCTGGTATTTGTCGAGGGAGGTAATGCATGGAACAATATTCGCAAGTTCAATCCGTTCGACATGAAGCGTTCGGCAGGAGTTGGTGTCCGACTGTTCCTACCTATGGTGGGTATGATGGGTATCGACTATGCCTATGGATTCGACAAGGTGTTCGGGTCGTCATCGCCTGGTGGCAGTCACTTCCACTTTGTGCTCGGACAGGAGTTTTAAGACCTCTCCCTCTCAGGGTGGGAGGGTTTGCGCGGGGTGTGATATTCCAGTCGTCCCCGTCTCTTCAAAGGAGGAGGGGGGATGATGGGGAGAGATGGGCAGAGTTAATCATTATTATCAACAAATATAGACGAGACTATGCAGAAATTAATAATTACAATTGTGTGCATACTGACCTGCACGGCAGTCAATGCACAGAAGTTTGCTCTTGTTGACATGGAGTATATCCTGAAGCACGTGCCAGCCTATGAGCGTGCCAACGAACAGCTGAACCAGATATCGAAGAGGTGGGAAGGCGAAGTTGAGGCTATCGTTCAGGAGGTGGAAACGATGTACAAGAAGTATCAGTCGGAGGTTGTGTTCCTGTCGGATGCGCAAAAGCAGAAGACCGAGGAGGCCATCATGGCAAAGGAGAAGTCGGCCAGCGAACTGAGGAAGAAGTATTTCAGCAGTGAGGGCGAGTTGTATAAGAAACGTCAGAGCCTCATGGCACCGATACAAGACGAGATTTACAATGCCATCAAAGATATTGCCGACCAGAAAGGCTATCAGCTTGTTCACGACCGCGCGTCGGCCGGCAGCATCATCTATGCTTCGCCTAAGATAGACATAAGCGACGAGGTGTTGCAGAAGCTGGGATATTAGGAGCCCCTCCTTACCCTCCCCTCAAGAAAGGGGAGAGGCATGCGGTTATATGACTCGGAAGAATGCCAATGACTTCAGATTCACTCATTCAAGGGGGGAGGTATTCCCCCTCCCTCTCCTCTGGGGCACGATAATAAACAAATGATTAAATATATGTAAATTATGAAGAAACTGATTATCTTTGCACTTGTTGTGTTACCGATGAGTGCTATGGCGCAGAAATTTGCGCACATCAATGCTACCGAAGTGTTCTCGGCAATGCCCGAGACGACCACAGCACAAACAGAGTTGCAGACATTGCAGACACAGTATCAGGAAGAGTTCCAGCGTCTGCAAGACGAGTTCCGTACCAAGTATGAGGACTATCAGAAGAACGAAGCTACATTCCCTGATGCCACCAAGCAACGTCGTCAGCAGGAACTGCAGGACCTCAACCAGCGTCTGGAAGAGTTTGCACAGAAGAGTGAGGAAGACCTGCAAGCCAAGTATCAGGAGAAGCTGGCTCCGATACACGAGAAGCTGTTTAAGGCCATCAATGAGGTTGGCACAGCGGGCGGCTATGTGTATGTGATGGATATTTCGGCCCAGGCCACACCTATCGTGTTTTTCAACGAGACCCTAAGCACCGACATCACCAGTCAGGTGAAGACAAAATTGGGAATCAAGTGACCGGAGGCAGATTGCCCGAGATACAAAAACGGCGGACGCATTGCGTTCGCTGTTTTTTTGGCGTACCCATCGACCACTGTATATCGTAAGAGTGTGTATGTGTCGGTCTTTGGCTCCTGCGAGTGCGGAGTCTCGGCCTTGCGAGTGCGGAGTTTCGGCCTTGCGAGTGCGCGCTCATTTTCCCACACGTTGGGTCATGTTGTCGAGTTGTTGCCACACGATGTCGGGAGTGATGAGTGCATACTGCTCTGCGCGGCTCATGTCGGCCAGCTGTGCGGCGGTGGCGAGGTCTGCCGGCGATATGCCTTGTGCCTCGGTCTGAGTCTGCGGCAACCATGTGTGTTTGTTGTTTTCGGGTGCACACACCACGAGCGACGGGCATCCTGCGGCTTGCATTATGTGTCGTGCCCCGCCTTCGTTACCGAAAAACAAGGTGGTATATCGTGCCATGGCCACAAGCTGGCGTGGCGACCTGGCCTGTACGTCGATTTTTACTTGTGGCGGGCATCCCAGTGTGGTGTATATGCGGTGTGCATTCTCGGCTTCCTGGCCGGGTGCGTAGTTGAACACAATCTGCCACGAAGGGTATTTGGCGATGAACCGTCGCAGCACTTCTACCATGCGGTCTTCGGCCCACACCTTCGATGCGAGCTTTGCCGTCACGTTGGCCACCATGAGTGGCCGGTCGGGGTCGAGGTCCTGACTGCGCAGGTAGGAGCCGAAATCGATGTATTCGGTGTCGGATATGTGCAGAGTGAAATCGGCAACCCGCTCTATCGGCCGGAGCATGGCAAGCGGCGCGGCAAAGCCGAGGTCGTGGTCGATGATGGAACCGCCCACCTTGTTTTGTGCCACACGGTGGTTGAATGCCGGCCAGGTATATGGTTTGCGCAGTCCTATGCGATATTCCGTCTTTGGCGAAAACAAAGCGAACAACATGGTGTTGACCGTGCTGCGCATATCGATAATCACGTCGTACCGAGTGTCGTGAACCACATGCCACACCTTCTTTATATACGTAGGCACACTGTGACGCTCGCTGTCGCTGAAGGTAATGAGTCTATCGACCGACGGATGACCGTCAAACAGCGGAGCGATACGCTCGTTGAGTACAAAGTCTATGTGGGCTTCGGGAAATGTGTGGCGAAGCGTGTTGAGCAATGAGGTGGCAAGAATGGCATCGCCCATCTGCCTCATACGCACTACAAGTATGTTCATAGTCTAGGAGGTTTTTCTGACACAAAGGTAGGGAAAATAAGTGGTAGATGGAAGGCGAAATGCGAAAAAACCATCATCCGTGCACATATCACGAGGTTGTAATGCTGTTTTTACACTTTTCTCTTTCCTATTTTCGCATAAAACAGCTATCTTTGTGGTTAGAAACTGCAAATATACATTTGATAGAATATCCCATGGCACTATGAACCGTAAGACAGTATTGCTCGATATAAGAGAGATTGCAAACCCCACAAGCGGATTCGGACAGATATGCAAGAATTATGCCGAGTGGTACGGCAGCATGTCTGACCCACAGCTCGATTTCGTGTTACTGACCGAGCCGAGGCTCCTGCCCGAGGTTGATCTGTGGCACGCCACCAACCAGCAGCAATTGAAACACCGCCACGGCAGATGCCGTCATTTTGTGCTGACCATACACGACCTTAACTACCTCACCGAGAAAAACTGGCTGCGACAGATGAAACACAACTTCATTCTGCAACATGCCATCAACAAGGCCGATGCCGTAGTCACCATCTCAAACTACGTAGCCCGCCAGGTGGAGCATCAATTCAGGATGAATGGTAAGCCGGTGAGGGTTGTTTACAACGGAGTGGAAGACATAAGCCGCCAGGCCGAGTCGCGCCCTGCATTCGTAGGCGACCGCCCGTTTTTCTTCACCATAGGTCAGATTCGCAAAAAGAAAAACCAGCATCTGCTGGTCGATATGATGCGCCATCTGCCCGACTTCGACCTCTACATCAGTGGCGACGACCATTTCGCACATGCCGCGACAGTGCGCCGACGCATTGCCGACCTGCCCACTGCCAATGCCTGCCTCACCGGCAAAATCACTGCAGAAGAGAAGGTGTGGCTCTACCGCCACTGCCAGGCACTGCTCTTCCCCTCGGTGGGCGAAGGGTTTGGCCTGCCTGCCATCGAAGCCATGCAGTTTGGCAAGCCGGTATTCATAGCCAACGCCACATGCCTGCCCGAGATATGCGACGGCCATGCCCTCGTCTGGCCCGACCTCAACCCAGCATCGATGGCCGCTTTCGTCAAGACCAGGCTGCCGCTGTTCGACGACATCATGGCACAGGCATGTAAAGACCATGCCGCCACATTCAGCTACCAGCGACATACCGACGCTTACATACAACTATATAAACAAATACTCATGTCATGCGACTGACCTATACAACCGACTACGACCTTACCGCATTGCATGGCCGATTGCTGCCAGTGCTCAAATGTATAGACCAGGTGTGCCGCCGGCACAACCTCACATACTATCTCTGGGCCGGCACAATGCTTGGCGCGGTGCGTCATAAAGGCTTCATCCCGTGGGACGACGACGTAGATATTGCCATGCCACGCCCCGACTACGAACGTCTCATGCAGCACTGTCACGAGTGGGTTCCGATGCCGTTTGAGGTGATTGGTCCACACAATCGTCCCGACTATCCATATCCATTTGCCAAGGTAGAGGATTCGGACACCACGCTGCTCGAACGTCCCGATTTCCTCTTTCCCGAAGGCATTTACGTCGATATCTTCCCCATCGACGGCATACCTGCCGGACGCATACGCCAGTGGTTGCACATCAAGCACTACAAACTGTTCCGCCACCTGCTGTTCCTGCGCGGCCGTGACCCCTATAAACATGGTCACGGCCTACGCTCGCTACCAGCGGTGGCATTGCATAAAGTCATCAGCCTGAAGTGGATACAACACAAGGTGAAGTGTGTCATGAGCCGCCACCCATACGAGGGCAGCACATATGTCATCGACCACGACTTCAACGAGCGAGGCATCATGCCACGACATCTGCTCGGACAGACACATGAATACCGGTTTGAAGACCTCACACTCATTGGAGTGGAACATTACGATGCGTACCTCACACTGCTCTATGGCGACTACATGACTCCTCCTCCTGCCTCTCAGCAAGTGCAGCATAACTTCCTGTACCTCGACTTAAATACCCCCTACCGTGAACATCCGCTCTACCATCAATCCTGACTACATCCAGATGAGACAGTGGCTCAACCAGCTGCCTGGTATGTTCGACACCCATGGCGAGATACTATACGACTCGCGCAATCAGGTGCGCGACATCGAGGTTGCCGGCCGACATGTCGTGGCCAAACGCTTCAAACGCCCGCCATTACACCTGCGCATCGATTATACACTGCGCCGCCCGTCGAAGGCCTGTCGTGCCTACAACTACGGGTTACGGCTCATAGAACTCGGCATCAGCACACCACAACCCATTGCCTGCATCGAGACATACGAAAACAAACTCTACGCCGACGGCTATCTGGTCACCATGCCATGCTACGACCCCGACCTGCGACTGTTGCGTAACGAGCCCGACACACATCCCGACCTCGTCGAGGCCCTCATGACATTCATCGCCGATATGCACCGGAAAGGCTTCATGCACGGCGACACCAACCTGTCAAACTTCCTCTACCGTCCCGATTCGTCGTCACCGACCGGCTACCACATTACCGCCATCGACATCAACCGCTCAGTATTTGTCGATAACCCAACACCAAAGCAGTGCCTCCGGAACCTCGTGAGGCTTACACACCTGCGCCAGCTGCTAGCGACACTGGTGGGCCGATATGCACTGTTGCGCGGATGGAACGAAACCGAGAGCGTGGATTATGTGATACACAGTCTCGACCAATTCGAAAAACGCAAACAACTGCTCAGTAAATGTCGGAAACTCTGCAATCTACGCAATAATCATCCTGCTCATATCGAGGTGCCAGAGTAGAAACGAACAGATGGGTGTTTATGAGAACACGCCTGGGTTAAATAGGGGTTGGAGAGTTTGGAAAGGCTGAAATCACGGTTTGATGCATTAAAATGGCAGATGTGGGAGTGAATTATACTTTATGCATCATGAATTATAAATTATTTTCGTATCTTTGCACCGAAACTCGGTGCAAAGACACGATTTCATTGTGTTTTTTGGGCACCGAAACTCGGTGCAAAGACACGATTTCATTGTGTTTTTTGGGCACCGAAAC
>CALGGJ010000048.1 GCA_937915745.1 uncultured Prevotellaceae bacterium
TGCTCAACATGGCCAAGACCGTAACGACCATCAGCGTCTACATGCCGCAGAACAAGAAACACCTCATCAAAACCATGCCCATGAAGAGGCACAAGCCAATAGCAAAACTATTCGAAGAGGAATTTTGGGAGGCGCAATGACGAAGTCAGGAAAAAGATGTGTTTAGCCCGTTTTTTAAAAAAACTCTTTTTTCGGGATGGTATATTACAATAATTTTGTAGATTTGCAACCGACAACGTGTGTCATCAAACCGCCAAACTATTAAACCATTGATATCAATATTAATAAGTTTTATTATGGACAAGAAACGACTTTTATCGGCATTGATTCTCATCGTGGGACTCAGTGTAGCTCCCCTCTCGGCACAAGGCATATTGGGGCGGATAGCCAACAGAGTGAAGGAGCAGGTGACTGACAAGATTGAACAGAAGGTAGATAAAGTTGTCGATGAAACCATCGACGAAGTGCTTGACGGCACTAAGTCGAAGTCTGCCGATGCTGACAACAACGATGCAGAGGTCGAGGACACCTACGATCCCCAGGCAGGCGCCGCTAAGAACGACTTCGTGCGTGGCGGTGTCGTGATGTTCGAAGACAATATGCAGGGTGAGCAGGTGGGCGAGTTCCCTTCTAAGTGGGACCTCGTTCGCGGTAATGCCGAGATTGCAACCATACAAGGGCAGAAGTGTATCGCCCTTATCGACGGCGACGGATGGATTACCCCGCTGGTTAAGGGTGGCATCAAGAACTATCTGGGAGATGTCTTCACCGTGGAGTACGACATGCTCTACGATGACCGAGCCAAGGATGGCGCACCCAACATTGAGATTGACTTTATGCACGAAACCGAGCGACGAGACAACGAAATCTTTACTGTTAACTACTATATGGGTCATGACAAGCAGACGATTGACTGTGACTATGTACGCCCCACTGATGAAGGATGGACAAGTAAGGAGGGCCATACGTCGGCCCACGAGTGTTGTGTCATCAATGATGGCCGCTGGCATCACTTTGCCCTGTCGTTCAACAAGCGTGCCCTCAAGTTCTACGTCGATGGAAAGCGCGTGGTCAACGTGCCTAACGCCAAGGCAGGTGCAGGCTGGATGACGATATGGTCTGGCGGCATGGAAAAGCGTCCAACCTACGTGAAGAATGTAGTGATTGCCAAGGGTGCCGTAGAACTCTATGAACGTCAGGAGACTGATATCGACGCTAAGGTCGCTGCCGTCGAGAAGGCCATTGCCGAGACGGGTAAGTTCGTCACCAACAACATCCTCTTCGAGACGGGCAAGACAACGCTGAAACAAGAGTCGATGGTGGAGATTCAGAGGGTGGCCGACTATATGAAGAAGAATCCAACGACCCGATTCGAAGTGCAGGGACATACCGACAACCAGGGTTCGGATGCAGTGAACGACCCACTCTCTCAGCAGCGTGCAGAGGCTGTGGTAAAGGCTCTCGAAGGGCTGGGTGTAGATGGATTCAACCTCAAAGCAGTGGGTAAGGGTTCGCACGAACCTGTGGCCGACAACAAGACCGACGAAGGTCGCGCAAAGAACCGGCGAGTGGAGTTTGTAAAGAAATAAGGAACCTGTCATGAATACAGGACCTGCCTGTCGGCAGACTGGACCTTAAACACATGAAACCATTAAACTATTAAACCAATAAACAATTAAACAATTAAACCAAAATAAAGACAATGAAATTCATGGCAATGCTGCTGATGCTGGCAGTGCCATTCACCTTCACCGCCTGCGGCGATGATGACGACGATGACGTAGAAAAGGCTATCGAAAACATCGAGAACGGCAAACTCAAACCAACAGTGACCTACAACGAAGGAAAGGATCAGCTCACCCTCACTGCCGTCTATAAAGGCGTGATGACCGAAAGCCACGTTGCCAAGTTCGATGCAAACGGTAAGCTCACCAGCTACATCTTTTCAGTGACCTACGCAAGCGACAACCTGGCCGACGAAGCATGGAAGGAGGCACAGAAAGATTCAGACGATGATATGGAAATTACCCGTAATGGCCGCACCATCACCGCCGATTACACAAATATGTATGCAGAGATTGGAACCTACGATGTGATAAAGCGTATCTTCCAGGAACTGAAACAACAGTATGAGACGGGCTACGATGTTACACAGTAAGCCCTGACCGAACATACAATCGCTCACAACACACGAAAAACACTCCTCAGCTGCAAGGCTGTGGAGTGTTTTTCTGTCAAACGCAATAATGATGGGGTGAAAGGACCGACCGGCAACAGGCATCCACGACCTGCCCGGTGGCTGCCCTAATGATGCACCTACACGCGCTGCCTACAGACTGTTTAGGAATGTGTTTACGACGTGGAACGAGCGGTCGGCCATCTCTGCCCAGAAGTTCTGATACTCGGCTACATGCTGTTCGGCACCGATGGTATCGCTGATGATGCGGAACGAGATGAACGGTACTCCGTATGTATGGCACGTGTGTGCTATGGCACACGACTCCATATCAACGGCCAGAGCTTCGGGATAACGGCGTTTGATGTCGAGCAACTTGTCGAGTTCGGTGACGAACTGGTCGCCCGTGCATATCTGTCCCAGATGTATGTGCGCCCCAGCCTCCTGACAGCCGAGTTGTCGTGCCTTTTCTGTCATATAGTGGCTCGACGGATACGGACGCACGATTTCGAGTCCTTCACCTGCCTCGCCTACATACACGTCGTGATAGACAGTCGAGGTGCTTGCAATGACATCCATCACATGTAGTTCGGCACTGAGTCCGCCTGCACATCCCGAGCTTACGAGGTAATCGGGGTGATAGTTGCGAATAAGTTCGCAGGCTCCTATGGCGGCGTTTACCTTACCCATCCCGCTTTGATGCAGGATGAGGCGGTGGGAGTTCATCTTTCCAACTACATAGGTGAATCCTGCCTTTTGTTCTGATGTGTGGTTGGTGAGCAATGCCGTGAGGCTTTCCATCTCTTTCTGCATTGCAACGATTACTGCTATTGTCATATTTCGTGGTTTTATTCAAGATTCGCAAATATATGTTTCATATGCAGATACACTCCTACGGTATTTCATACCTCCGTCGGTATGACTTCGGGGTGGGATGTTTTCTCTATAGAAAACCTGTGCTTTCTTGCAGCAACCTGCCGCCCTGTCATACCGACGGAGCGAAGCGAAGGAGTGTATCTGATATGTAACTTATAAATAGTATGAAACCTATACATACGAAACATGTATGGTTTTATAGTGTGAGTATCCAGGCTTTGAGATCGGCCAGCATTTCGTCGTGATATTTGAAGCTGGTGCGGAAGCCCCATCCGTGTCCTCCCGAAGGATAGACGTGTATGGAGGCTTTCACCTTGTGTGTTTTCAGTGCTGTGTAGTATTCGGCACTGTTGAGCGGCGGCACCGCCGTATCGTCGTCGGACAGCAGCATGATGGCAGGCGGTGTCTGCGCCGTCACCTGCATGGCATTGCTATAAAGACCGGTGAGTTGTTCTGAAGCATTTCGTCCTATCAGTGCATCGTGAGAGCCTTGATGGGTGACCTCTGTCTGCATCGATATCACAGGATAGAAAAGTATCTGGAAGTTGGGTGCAGTGGAGGGTTCGGAGTGTGTAGCAACGGTGGAGGCAAGGTGCCCGCCTGCCGACGAACCCATGATACCGACCCGTTGCGGGTTGATGTTCCACTCTGCTGCATGTGAACGAACTACTCGTAATGCCTCCTTTGCATCACTTATCGGCACTTCGGTGACACCGCGAGGCATCCTGTATTTCAGCACGATGAGGGCTATGCCGAGATCGTTGTAGAATGGAGCCCAGTCGTAGCCCTCGTGGTCGGTGGCCAGATGTGTGTATCCGCCTCCCGGACAGCACACCACTGCCATGCCGTTCGCCTTGTCTTTTGCAGGCAGGAAGACTCGTATGGATGGTTTGTAGTTCTGACGCGAGTCATCGTAGGGTTGGCTCTGGTCTGTCCCGTTACTGTTGGGCAGGCCGTCGGGCCACAGGTCGATGTCGATAGGCGACTGCTGTGCATGGGTGCTGACAGTGGCGAGGACCATGATGATGAGAATAATGAGATTTTTCTTTTCCATGATTAGGGGTATAGTCAAAAGTTTAAGGGTTTAATGGCTTAAGGGTTTAAGGGGGGTTAATGGCTTAATGGGTCTCCTCTCCCTCTGAGGTGTAAGGGTGAGTCTCAGAGGTAAGTGGGAGCCTCTTGAATCGTGCAAACTTCAGCAGCAGTTGCTTGGTGCCTGCATTACTGAACCGCACTGTGGCTTTGAGGCTGTCGCCGCTGCCTTCTACTTTCACCACTTCGCCTTCACCGAAGCGGTCGTGCAGGATACGTTGTCCGGGAGCAATGGATGCCGACGTGTCCGTTGCGGCCGCTTCGGCCGTAGCGGTGGTTGGTGTATATGAGTGTGATGAGGGGTTTGTCGTGACCTGCGAGATGCGTGTAAGCCGCCTACGACCCGCCAGGCCTGATGGGCGGACTGGCAGAGTGTCGAACAGTGATGTGCTGACACGTGGTGTCGATGGTGTGTGGCGCTGTGTAGTGTTGACACTGAATTGCAGATAGTTGTCGTCGATGTCGCGTATGAAGCGGCTGGGATTTGAGAATTCTATCTTTCCGAAGTGGAACCGGCTGCGTGCGTAGGTGATATAGAGGTGCCGCTTGGCGCGGGTGATGGCCACGTAAAACAAGCGTCGTTCCTCTTCTATCTCGCGGGCGCTGCCACTCGACATCTGGCTGGGGAAGAGGTTTTCTTCGAGTCCGGCAACGAAGACGGTGTCGAATTCGAGTCCCTTGGCTGCATGTATGGTCATGAGTGTTACGCGGTCGGTGCTGTCACCATCGTCGGTATCGACGTCTGAGAGCAACGCCACCTCGCCCAGATAGTCGCTCAGGCTTATGTTTTCGTTACCCTCCTCGCGCCGTGTGTCGCAGAAGTCGGACAGGCCGGCTGCCAGTTCTTCCACGTTTTCCTGCCGGCTCATGCCTTCGGGCGTGGTGTCGGAGTAGATTTCTGCGAGCAGGCTGCTCTGCTGCATTATGTAGCGTCCGGTTTCGTTGGCATCTTCGTTTTGTGCTTTGTCGATAAATGTATGCACGAGTGTTGCGAATGCCTGCAACTTTGCGGCCGTACCACTGTTGACCTTCAATCCGTAGGCAGCGGGGTTGCACACCACGGTCCAGAGGCTTACCTGGTGTGATGTGGCCGCTTCGGTTATGCGGCTTACGGTGGTCTGCCCTATGCCGCGTGCAGGGGTGTTGATAATTCGCTTGAGTGCCTCTTCGTCGTGTGGATTGACTGCCATGCGGAAGTATGCGATGATGTCTTTTATCTCCTTACGTTGATAGAACGACAGCCCTCCATATACTCTGTATGGCAAAGAATGTTTGCGCATGTTTTCTTCAAACACACGGCTCTGTGCGTTGGTGCGATACAGGATTGCAAACTGTGAGTAGTCGGTGTGCTCGGCTGCATGTTGCTTCTGTATTATTTTGATGATTATCTGTGCCTCTTCAACATCGCTGTACGCTTCGATTACAGGAATCTTGCTGCCTTGCTCTTTTTCCGAAAACACGTTTTTCCGTATCTGTCCCACGTTTTTGTGTATGAGGCTGTTGGCTGCACCTACGATGGTGCGTGTGGAGCGGTAGTTCTGTTCGAGTTTGAAGAGTTCCACCTTTGTGTCGGGCCAGATGTCGTGGAAGGTGAGGATGTTGTCGATATTTGCTCCGCGGAATGAGTAGATGCTCTGTGCATCGTCGCCCACTACACACACACGGTGTGGTGGCTGTGCTGCAAGTTGCAGTATGATTTGATGTTGCGCGAAGTTGGTGTCTTGATATTCATCGACCAATATATATCTGAACCGTTGCTGATATTTGTGCAGTATTTCCGGATATCGGCTGAATAGCTGATATGTATATACCAGCATGTCGTCGAAGTCGAGCGCGTCGGCCCCGTGGCATCGTGCCTGATAACGGGCGTATATGTCGCGCATGGCAGGTATGTTGGCCTTTACGTCGGCAGCCATGAGTGCTGGTGCCGATGCATAGTCTTTTGGCAGGATGAGGTGGTTTTTTGCGTCGCTTATCCTGGCTTGTATGCTTCCCGGCTTGTAGGTCTTGTCATCGAGTTGAAGCTCGCGTATGATGGTTTTTACGAGGCTTCGGCTGTCGGCCTGATCGTAGATAGTGAAGTTGGAGCCGGTGTGCAGTGGGTCGTCGGCCGGCAGTTGCGGCAGTTCGGTACGCAGGATGCGCAGGCAGACAGAATGGAATGTGCCCATCCACAGCTGGCGTGCCTGCTCACCGCCCACAATGCCTGCGATGCGTGCTTTCATCTCGCCTGCGGCCTTGTTGGTGAATGTGAGGGCGAGTATGGTCCAAGGCTGAAATCCCTGCTCTATGAGGTAGGCAATCTTATGTGTGAGTACACGTGTCTTGCCCGAGCCGGCGCCTGCCACCACGAGCGAGGGACCGTCGCAGTAGAGTATTGCAGCACGCTGACCCTCGTTGAACGATGTCTGTAGGGTTTTGTCCATTACTTCTTAAACTCAATGGCCTTTGGCAGTTTCACGTATTTCCGGCCTTGTATGGTCTTGATGTTGGCATCGCCCACCTGCCGCATGGTGATTGTCTTGTCGTCGGTCTGCACCAGTTCGATGGTTTGCGAATCGCTGCCGTTGTCGCAGGCGGTGCGCACTGTGGCCTTCCTGTCTTTCTGACTCTCTACTTTCAGAATAATCCACGTGCCATTGAGGTTGCCCCGAAGATATCCGTAGCACCACTCGTCGGGAATACCTGGCACTGCGATGGAGTCGGCACTGAGGTTGATTTCAAGACTTATCTTGAGTTCCTGGTTGGTGTAGTGTCCACAAAACTGCTGTGCGCTGGAATATGCAGCTGCCATGAGCAGGAACGGGATGATGAATAGTCGTTTCATATGTTTTGGTTTATATGTTCGAAGAGTACGCAGTCGCGGGGTTGTGAGTGGGTGCTTGCGGGTCCACGAGTGCGCAGTCGCGGGCTCGTGAGTGCGCACTCGTCGTCGTCAGTGTCCTGCATCATTCCTCGCAGGCAAACATAGGGTCCCAGCACGGAAGCATGGTAGGTTTCTGCCTTGAAGCCTTGAGCACACGGTCAGACAGGTATTTGCGTTTCACCACAAGGCGGAACATATACTCGTCAAACCACTGGTCGGTCATGATGAGGTGTCCGTTGAATCCCGACGATGCGCCCCATGAGTTTTCTACCTCCCACTTCACAGGCAGTCCGTCGGCATCGAGGTCAACTGCCTTCAGTGTCATGGCATGTGTGGAACCGGAGTCGAACGACATTATGCGCTGGCGTTTGTCCATACCAAAGGTCACTCCCAACACGGCGCCATAGTCGTAGTTGTCCAGAGAGAGGAGTCCGCGGCTGCTGTCGAGTTCCTTGCTCACATCACACGAGAAGTACATCATCGTCGAGTCGCGTATGCTCTCTATTGCAGCCTGCTTGATATCTTCCATCGGCAGATTGAGATAACGCCAGTTATGTCCGTCGTAGGTGTGGCGGTCGTATTCTATCTCATAGGTTTTCCAGTACTCGCGGCTGGGGTCGTTCATAAGCATCACATAGTCGTCGTTAAGATTCTCGCCCACCATTTCCTTGTAAAACAACAACGGCGTATAGGTCTTTAGTGCACTTGTATAGTTGCCGTCAGCACCTGTAGGAGCCCATGTGAACTCCCTCACCGGTTCGCCCAATCCGAGTACGAGCATGTGGTATATCTCGTTCAACATCTTCTCCTTCATGGCTTGCAAGTCGGATGCCTTATGTTTGCCCTCGCGCAGCTGCAGGCCGTCCTCGCGCAGTTTACGTTTCACAAACGACGTGAACTTGCCGGTGTTGTTTGCCGTATAGTTCTCGGGCATGACACCTGCAGGCACCAATCCGTATTTCATGATGAGGTCGGCCACTCCTGTGAAGGTGCCTCCATCGCTCAGCGGATGCTGGAAGAGCCACTCCACGGTCTTGTCGTCCATTGGGCGGTCGCGTGTGTCGATTATGGCTTGCAGGAAGAGATTTGCCTTTTCAAGCTGGTCGTAGAAAAAGAGGTAAATCTGCGAAAACATCATGCCTCCCTCCAGTTTCTGCTGATTGATTACCTTGCTGCGCAACACATTCAGACCTGTGAACAGCCAGCATCGCCCCGATGACTTCTGGTCGGTTATACCTTTCGAAGGTACACTGAGGCTGAAAAAAGTGTTCATGTCCGCCTGGTTGTCCTGACTCAGGGCAATACTCTTCACATCGGTCACACTGAGGGCATTGCGTATAGCGCGGTCGGATGCCGTGAGGTGGTTGTCGGCCTGCATTCGTTCCAGCATCTCGGCCGTGATGCCCTGAGAGCGTGCCACCCCCTGCCATGCCAAAAAGATGGCACACGCGATAATGAATTGTCTATTCATGTTTGTCTGTTTTTGATGTTTTTACCATGATTGAAGTTACTATGATGCTCATAATCGGACTTATGTAGTTGAAGAAGCAGAAAGGCATGTAGCTCAGTGTCGAAACACCCAGAACGGTGCTTTGAGTCATACCACACGAGTTCCACGGCACGAGCACCGACGTGACGGTGACTGCGTCCTCAGTGGTGCGCGACAGGAGTCGCGACTCGCAACCCTTCTTGCTATACACATCTTTGTACATACTGCCGGTTATGATGATTGATATATACTGGTCGCATGTGAGCAGGTTGGCCATCAGTCCCGTTGCCACGGTAGATGACACCAACCCCACCGTTCCGCGTATGCTGCGTATAAGCACCGACGTGAGGCTGTGTAGCATGGAACTGGCAACCATCGAACCCCCGAAACACATGGCACACAATATGAGCCAGATGGTGTCCATCATGCCAGCCATGCCACTGGTCGATACAAGACTGTTTACGGCTGCCGCCCCGGTATCCACCCCTGTAGATGTAAACAGTGTGATGAAAGCTCCTTTTACCAACATGGCGAAATCGGTGCCATCGGCCTCGGCCACCGTCAGTAGCACATCTGGCTGCATTATCATTGCCATCACGACAGCCATCATCGACGAGGCAAACAACGTGATGAGCGACGGCACCTTGCGGGCAATCATAATACCTGTAATGACGGGAACGATCAATGTGAGTATCGAAATATTAAACGTGTGGCCGAGCCCCTCGGTATATTCAGATATATGCACACTTCCACCGTTGGTGAAGAAAAAGCCTGAAACGAGGAAAATAATGAGCGTTATCGTCATCGACGGGGTTGTCGTACGCAACATGTACTTGATGTGTGTGAACAGATTGACATCTGCCACAGTAGAAGCCAACACAGTCGTATCGCTTAGCGGACTTATCTTGTCGCCGAAATATGCTCCCGAGATGATTGCACCCGCCGACCAACACTCGGGTATCCCCAGTGCAGTACCGATTCCGATAAGTGCCACGCCGATGGTTGCAATCGTGGTCCACGACGACCCCGTCATGACCGATACGACAGCGCATATGGCACATGTGGCAGCCAGGAAGAAGGTGGGCGACATGATTTGAACTCCATAATAAATCATGGTAGGTACAATGCCGCTCAGCATCCACGTTGCCGACATCATGCCTATCATCAGTAATATACACAGCGAGATGGCCGAACTGGCGATAGTGTCGGTGATACCGCGTTCAAAACTCTTCCATGGTGTATGATACCCCCACATCGAAATCATGATACAGACGGCGGTTGCCACAAGCAACGACACCTGTGTGCCGCCACCCAATGCATCGCCGCCAAACAGACTTATGGTCAGCGCCATCATTGCCACCAACACCACAATGGGGATGAGAGAAACGAAGGGATGAGGACATCGCACAGATTCATCGGTATGTGACAAACTGCCCAAACGCTCTGATGATGTTGTGCGAGGTTCCGGTTTTGAGTCTGACGGCTGTATCATGGCTGGTATCCTGATTTTCTTTGGTTGATATTATTTCTTTAATACATCGAATAAATTATTCCAAGGCTCGTATAATCTGTTTCTAATGGTTGTCCATGATGTAGGCAACCACCGTTTCACGCGTGTCGCCATACGGATAGAGCTGCACATAGTCGAACTCGTTGATAATCTCATCGGGTGTTATCCCGTTTTTATAGCTGTAGTCGGCTGCGGCATCGGCCACGAAAGCCACGGCTGCATGTATAGTATAATAATACTGTGTAGCGAAATCGTGCAGCAACACAGTCTGCCCTGCGGTTGCAGTGCCTACCACCGTCACTCCATATGGATTGAGGCTTCGAAGCCCCCATATCAGCCATTCGGCAGCACCCTGAGTATAAGAACCCGTGATGAAAAACAGGTTGCACCCTACAGAAGACTCTATATCGTAAGTTGTGTTATTACTGCTTTTGTTGCTGTTCCAAATGGTTCGCAACAGGGTTCCGCTTGCACTGCCGATAGTACGTGCCAACTGTACAGCACAGTCTATCGTACCCGCGTTGCACAGTCTGACATCCACAATCAAGTCGGACGGATGTTGGGACACGAGTGCATTGACTGGCTGACGCATCGAATCAAAGTCGTTCATGTCGGTCAGCATGATATACGCCACGTCGGATGCGAGCATTCCATATTTCATAACGGTAGCGACACTCACCTGTTCCGACGGCTCCATCTGCAGTGTGTCGGTGTCAGCCCAGAAGACCGTCTCGTCATCTTCGCTCACATCGAGTCGGGTTACCACCAGCGTACGGGCACCACCCTTTTCCAGATAGCCCATCACCTTGCTCGACATCTTCGACTCGCCCACTTGCGAAATAAAGTCGCCTCGACGGAGACCACACCGCTCGGCCGGTGAGCCGGGATACACAGTCAGCACACGCGCATACTGTTTGGTGGTTTCGCCCGTGGGGTCGGTCATCAGGCTGAGGTCGAGGCCATAGGAGTTGTAACGGTTGAATGTGCCACGCTTGTGGTCATCGGCAACGACGGTATCGACCGTGCAATACGTCCACCTGTCGCCAGCCTTGCTTTGCGATGTAAGTCGCGAAACAAAGACCGACGGAGTGGCAAAATACTGTTTCCAGTCGAGTTCCTGCAGGCTGTCGCCCCACAAATACCATTCCTGCATCACTTCCTGCATCCAATGGTTTCCTGCGGTCTTCTCCTCATACTCATGTGTACGGTCTTCGGCACACGACACACACATCACAGTCATGAGTGCTGTTGCATATATGGCATTATTCAGTCTCAAGGCAATCTGTTTCTTTGTTTCCTAAGTCGTTTGTTATCTGCTTGTTATCTGTTTGTTATATCGGCCCCTCTGCCTTCCTAGTGGATTGACTCATATACCTTCAGCACATCATGCGTATCGACCACTCCGTCGCCATTCGCGTCGCAGGCACTGGCAGCCGTGGTGTCAGAGTTCTGCATGCATTCGTATATCATAAGCACATCCTGCGTATCGACCACTCCGTCGCCATTCACGTCAGCTGTCGGTCTTGTTTCAGCTGCCTTTGTTAAGAAGAGTCGGAAATCATCGGCCTTATAAAAGAATCCGGCTTTCACGCCTATAGTCAGTTCGCCCGACTCATCTACCACTACATCGTTTATCACGGCCTTTACCATGTAGTGCACACCAAGGTTGTGAGCTTTGACGGTGGTTGTAGTGTCGTTTGCAAACAGGGTGATGGTGTGTTCCTCGGTCGAACCCAGCATTGCAGAAAGGCGGTATCGTCCCGGGGTCAGGCCAGTGATTGTCTGACTCAGCTCGCTTGATGTACTGTCCTTGTTACAGTTATACAGATAGTACTTACCGTCGGCATCGATGCTCTTATATGTCAGGTTAGTGGCACTCTGGATGGTTCCGTCGGTATTCCATCCCGTGGTTTTCCCTGTTTCAAACGACGGGTTGGCTATAGCAGCAGTACAGTCGATTGGTGCGTCAGGGTCTGTAGCCTCGGCGAGGAACAGCCTAAGCGTTGCTTCGAGTGTCTCAGTTGCTGCACGTGCCTGTGCTGCGGTATTCGTACGGTCGGAGAATACTATCTCTGCCGAGTCGATTGCAGCGGTGAGGCTTGCGACTGATTCGTCGGAAGCAAAGCGTCGTCTGTTGTCGAGTGCGGTATAGGCAGTGTCTATTTGCTTTGCCAGGGTGAGGAATGTAGGGTCGGATGCCAATTGTGAATATGCCCTGAATGACTTTGTCACATTCTCTGCATAGAAATATCCACGCATGGCGTGTATCGGTGTTGCTTCGCTTACCGGTTCGAAATACTGTGGTTCGGCATCACCTATGAGCATTGCTCCGGCTGGTGTGACGGTAGCCGAGAACGTACCGACAAGTGCTGTATCGGCATTAGCCAGCGGGCTTTTCGATACATTTACGTCGTGTCCGACCAGACTTTGCCGATGTGTGCTTGATGTCATCACAAGATAAGCGTGTCCGGCTTTGAGTTGTGTCATGTCGGTTGTCTTGTTGCTTATTCCGCTCGATGCGTGCGAGTCTATCTGTCGGGCCACTATTCCCTGAGACACCTCTGCATCGAACGGCATGGTCAGTATGCACCATTTGCCTGGTTGTTGCTGGATGTCGATAGTTGCAGAGGTGGCTTTCATGTCGTCGCGAGGCATGAAATCAAAGCCTGGCTGCACGTTCAGGTTGTGACAAATTCCGTCTCTCACGTAGTTGTTGCCGGTCGGCATAGCGTCGGATGCCACATAGAAGAGTGCATTGGGGTTGTTCTCGACCACTGGCAAGCGGCTTATTTTGTCAACTGCGGTGAGGTCGTATGTTGTTGCATTCTTGTATGCGGTTTTCCTTGCAAGGGTTGTGAAAGCATTTACGTCCCATGTACCAGTCAGTTTGAGGCATCCGTTGTCGTAGCTTTCCACGGCCATGTCGCTGCCTTTCAGCACGAAGCGCATTATGGTATCGGCTGCCCCCTCCATGTTCACCTCGTCGTCGGTTTTGGTACCGGCAATTGGGTTTACGAGTGTGGCATAGTAGAGATTGCCTATCTTGATTGGGCACGATGTGGTTGATGTAAGCGAGAACGTGACGTCAGTAGTGCCGTTTGGTTCAACCGAAAGTTTGGCCGACTTGTATCCTACATAGCTGAATGTCTGTCCGTTGTCGGTGCTTTCGTATATGGCCAGCCGGGGCGAGCCCTCGTATCCCAGCCCGCTCTTGTCGGTGAAAGTGACCACGGCAGACGCCTTGGTGTTATAGACCACGGTGTAATGGCATCCGTCGTGTATTTCGGTATCGCTGCTGCCGTCTATCATCATGTCGGTCAGGTTGATGTCGGCGTCGGGTATGAGTGCTTCGGTTTCTGTCTTTGCCAGCACATTGAGGTTGGCATCAGTCACAATGACGTAGCATGGTCCCGATGTGGTTGGGTGTACAGTCAGGGTTATGGTAGTGGTTTCTCCGGTGTTTGGCAATATGGTCTCGGTGTCGCTGGCTTTTGCGTCGGTCAGTTTCCTTGGTGCCGCACCGTTGGTGTTGGTGAAGACATATATGCCTTTGTAGTCGAGTGTGCCTTTGTTTTGTATGTCGATGCTTACCTCGCAGGCGCGGTTGAAGTATAACTTTGGTTCTACCGCCATTTCAACCGTCATGTTTTGTTTGGTTGGGGTTACTCCCGTGACACATTCCTGCCACGAGTCGTTGAATCCCCACGACGGGCTCTTGCTTCGTGCCACAGTGAAATAGCCGTCGTAGGAGCTTGGATTGCCCCATCCCATGTTGAAGTGGAAGTAACCTGTCGAGGCTTGATAGCCGTCGATTACGATAGCATGTCCTTCAGCCTGTGTCTGTCCGTCGCTGTCCTGCCATTCGCGGCATCCTGCATAGAGTATCGGGTGCTGTCTGTCCAGTTCTTCGTATAGGAGGGTCATCCATGCGTTGTCGCTTATCTCGTCGGCACCGCCGCGGTCCTTATACCGGTGGGTTCCTCCTTTCATCCCAAACACACTGCTGAACACCCATCGGCAGTCGTCGGGGTATCCACCGGTGCTCGAGCCGTAAGTCAACCGGGCACCCCCTCCCACCACGGCCATGAGCGTAGCCACGGCGTCGCGGTATTCGGCCGGCTCGCTGCTGTATTGTGTGCGCATCAGGTCCCATTTTATTTTTGTGCCGCTCGGGAAGGCAGTTGTTGCCCTTGCCTCGTCGCCGTAGGTATAGCTGCTGATTGCAGCCAGTGTGACGGTTGTGAGGTCCTTGCGCCAGTAGTATAGTACCTGCGATGCAGCCGTGGCAACACATCCGGTAAGGGAGCGTCCGCCTTTCTTCAGGAGCGGGCATTTGTCGTTGTAAGGCGAATCCTGGTGCCAGTGAGTCTCAATCATCGGTGCTATGTCGTGGCGTCCGCTTGTGGCGGTTGCGGCAGGTGCC
The DNA here is from genome assembly GCA_937915745.1 of uncultured Prevotellaceae bacterium. GTDB lineage: Bacteria > Bacteroidota > Bacteroidia > Bacteroidales > Bacteroidaceae > Colivivens. Next base: position 14,433 of record CALGGJ010000048.1, read on the forward strand.
ATGCGTGGAGCCGCATTTGCCTGTGCGTCTTCCACCGCTGTGCCGTAATAGTCGAGATACCATGCGAGGAATGGCGGCATCTCGTTTTCGTCGTAATCGCCTTGTTCGGTATATCCCAGTACTTCGGGCAGGGCATCGTCGCCGCTTACGATGACGAACCCGCAGTCGTCACCCCTGCTGAAAATGTAATAGGGTGACGATTGGCGGGCCTGCATGGACAGGCGCGCCATGCCTTTCTTCCTTGGTGCGGCCTTCACCAGCCGTGGCTGCACGTCGGTGGTCTTCATATATCTTGCAGCCAGCAGCGCAGCCCGTTCGGGAGTTATCGGATTGGCGTTGCATATGAGCGGTACCACCAAAAAACATAGTTTCAGCACGGCGAGGAACGCTTTTTGCGGCACTTGAACGTTACCAATCTGTTTCATTCGTTTCTTACCGGCCTTTTGTTTTTCGAGCAGTTTGCGCTTACGGCTCACGTCGCCTCCGTAGCATTTGGCCAATACATCCTTTCGCACCTGCTTCACCGTCTCGCGGGCGATGATTTTTCCACCGATGGCGGCTTGTATGGCTATATCGAATTGTTGTCGCGGCAGCAGGTCCTTCAGGCGTTCGCACATGCGGCGGCCCAGTGTCGTCGCGTTATCGGCATGAGTGAGGGTTGAGAGTGCATCTACGCTCTCGCCGTTGAGCAGGATGTCGAGCTTCACGAGTTTTGACGGACGGAATCCTGCACTGTGGTAGTCGAACGATGCATAGCCGCGACTGATGGATTTCAATTTATCGTAGAAGTCGATCACGATTTCTCCCAGCGGCATGAGGAACTGTATCTCCACCCTGCCAGCTGCGATGAATTCCTGCTTCACCAGTTCACCTCGCTTGCTCAGACAGAGGGTCATTATCGGGCCGATGTAAGTGGCTGCGGTGATGATGGTAGCATGAATGTAGGGTTCCTCCACATGTTCGATGAGTGTCGGGTCGGGCATCGACGAGGGGTTGTGTACTTCCTGCGCGTTCCCGTGTTTGTCATAAATCATATACGACACGTTCGGCACCGTCGTAATCACGTTCATGTCGAACTCTCGGTCGAGACGTTCCTGCACAATCTCCATGTGGAGCAGTCCGAGGAATCCGCAACGGAAGCCGAACCCCAGTGCGGCCGAGCTTTCGTGTTGGAAAGTAAGGCTGGCGTCGTTCAGCTGCAGCTTCTCGAGCGATGCTCGCAGGTTCTCATAGTCTTCGGCTTCTATCGGATACACTCCGGCAAAGACCATGGGCTTCACCTCCTCGAAACCCTCGATGGCCGTGTCGCTGGCGTTCTGCACAGAGGTAATCGTGTCGCCCACCTTCACCTCGACGGCATTCTTTATGCCCGACACTATATAGCCCACGTCGCCCGTACGCAGTTCCTCGCGCGGTATCATGTCCATCTTCAGCACACCTATCTCCTCGGCCATATATTCCTTCTTCGTATTGATGAACCTCACCTTCTCGCCCGAGTGCATCACTCCGTTCACAATCTTGAAGTAAGCGATGACGCCTCGGTAGGAGTTGAACACCGAGTCGAATATGAGGGCTTGGAGTGGAGCCTGCTCGCCGCCCACAGGATGCGGAATGCGCTCCACCACGGCACGCAGTATGTCGTCAACCCCCTGCCCCGTCTTGCCCGATGCCAAGATTACCTCTGAGGGGTCGCATCCCAATAAATCGACAATCTCGTCGGTCACCTCCTCGGGCATTGCATTAGGCATGTCACACTTGTTTACCACGGGAATGATTACCAGGTCGTTGTCGATGGCCATATACAGGTTGCTTATGGTCTGGGCCTGAACGCCCTGGGTGGCATCGACCACGAGCAAGGCTCCCTCACATGCAGCGATGGAGCGGCTCACTTCGTAGGCGAAATCCACGTGCCCCGGGGTGTCAATGAGGTTGAGGATGTAGCGCTGCCCATCCATCTCATACTCCATCTGGATGGCATGGCTCTTAATCGTGATGCCACGCTCGCGTTCCAGGTCCATGTCGTCGAGCATCTGACCCTCCGTCACCTTTATCGTGTCGGTACGTTCCAGCAGCCGGTCGGCCAGGGTCGATTTGCCGTGGTCGATATGTGCAATTATACAGAAGTTGCGAATATTTTCCATCTTTGTCATCGGTTGTTACGTCGTTCCTGATACATAGCGACTCACACTCCCCTGCCAGGTTCATCACTACACCTGCAGGGAGCCAGGAGTTGCTACTATCGTGCAAAGTTATGAAAAATATATCAATCTGCCAAGCGCAAGCAGTAAAAATTGAAGATTAGAGATTGAAGATTGGAAATTAGCTATCCGGATGGTATTTCTCAAATCCTAACTCATTGACCTTAATTCTCAAAGTCTCGATGTACCCCCTATGGTCTGCCACTCTTTCACGACTCCGCACTCTCGACCCCATGACTCCGCACTCACAGCCCCATGACCGCGCACTCTCGACCACGAGACCGCGCACTCGCAGCGGCACCAGCAGTTTATACCAATCGAGTAGGAGGAAAATGAAGTAGTTTTCCTCCTACTTCATTTTCCGACCTCT
>CALGGJ010000049.1 GCA_937915745.1 uncultured Prevotellaceae bacterium
CTCACAAGGCCGAGACTCCGCACTCACAAGGCCGAGACTCCGCACTCACAAGGCCCGGACTCCGCACTCATTCAATGAAGCAACATACAAAAAAGTGGGGTGAATTGCACTTTTGGTCGGAAAAATATTCGATATATCATTATTTATTACTATATTTGTGGTCAATAAACCGACATAAACCATAAAAAAGATGGATACACTGCGCATCATCAACTTCAAGGATTTCCCAACCGATGACCGCTTCACACAGATTGAGGGTAAACTCTTCATGGCCGACAACATAGACAACGACATCGAACGCGAGACATCGAAAGTGAGCATGGATGCTCCCGTGCAACTGACCATGACCCTGATCGTGACTTGTGTTGAGGGCAACATGCGGTTGAAAATCAACCTCAACGAATACCTGCTCACTCCAGGAATGATATCCTCTCTGTTGTCGGGCTCGTTCCTGCAAATACTCAATTTCAGCACCGATTTCCGGGGTGTAATCATTGCTATAGCCGACAACTTCATCAACTACAGCGAAGACATAAAAACCGGTATGGCCCTGCACCGCCACACAAGCGAGATGCCATGCTTTCAACTCGACAAAGACAAGCTCGACGAGACACTCGACATATATCGCATGATGCGCAAGAAGCTGAGCGACAAATCGTTCAGCTATCGCCAGCAAGTGGCACGCGCATATATCGACATACTGAAATTCAACGTGTTTCACGAATTCTACACCCACATTCAGCAGGAAGTACACCATACCGTGCGCAGCCGGAAAGACGAACTGTTCAAAGCATTCATTGCCGAAGTGCAGGAACACTACCGCCGTGAACGCCAAGTCACATTCTACGCCGACCGCCTGTGCATCACACCCAAATACCTGTCGTCGGTGATACATGCCGCGAGCGGCAAATACGCCACACAATGGATTGACGAATATGTGATGCTCGCCGCCAAAGCCATGCTCAAAAACTCGTCACGATCGATTAAGGAAATATGCTCCGACCTCAACTTTCCCAACCAGTCGATGTTTGCTAAATACTTCAAACAACACACGGGCTTGACACCAAAGGAATACCGGAATAAAGAATGAGTACCCAGCCCCGACATCACATGGACTACATCAGAATACACCCAGCCGACGACGTGGCCGTAGCCCTGCGCGACCTGAAAGCGGGCGAACACATCGTCATAGACAATACCGGAATCACACTCAAGGCTAATATACCACGCGGCCACAAAATCATGTTGCACGACATGCCGGCAGGAGCCGACATAACAAAATACGGCTTCACAATCGGACACATCACCCACGACATACGCGCAGGCCAACTGCTCGACCACAATGAACTCAAGACCAACCTCAGCGGGACACTGCAATATGAATACCATCCAACATCAGACATTCCACAACCCAAAGTTCACGACCCTCAGACCCCAACCCTCAACCCTCAACCCAAAACAATACAAGCCTACGTCCGCCCCGACGGACAAATAGGCATACGCAACGAATTGTGGATAGTACCCACCGTGGGATGCGTGAACGGCATATGCCACAGGCTAGCCACCAACATGCAGGCATGGCTTGACACCCAGCCCGACTCCGACATACGAGTCGTGGCCTACACCCATAACTACGGCTGCTCGCAACTGTCGGACGACCACGAAGCCACACGACACATACTGCGCGACCTCGTGCTGCACCCCAACGCAGGCGGAGTACTCATAGTTGGACTGGGATGCGAAAACAACCAGCCCGACGCATTCATTCAACTACTTGGCAACTACGACACCAGCCGCATCCGAATGATGGTGACACAACAAATCGAAGGCGACGAAACAGAAACGGGACTCGACATCCTGCGCCAGATAGCAACCGTCATGCAAGCCGACCGCCGCACCACCGTGCCTGTATCGCGACTGCGCATCGGGCTGAAATGTGGTGGCAGCGACGGACTCTCGGGCATAACAGCCAACCCACTGCTCGGACGCCTGAGCGACTGGCTCACCTCGTGTGGCGGCACAACCGTGCTGACCGAAGTACCCGAAATGTTCGGCGCCGAAACACTGCTCATGGCAAGATGCTCCACACGACAACTATTCAACCAAACCGTAGAAATGGTCAACGGATTCAAACAGTACTTCCTCTCGCACGGTGAGCCAGTAGGCGAAAACCCAAGTCCGGGAAACAAAGCAGGAGGCATCAGCACACTCGAAGAGAAAGCACTGGGATGCACACAGAAAGCAGGCACGGCAGCCCCAGTCAACGGTGTGCTGCGCTATGGCGACCGTATCAGCCATGCAGGACTCAACCTGCTGTGTGCACCGGGCAACGACCTCGTGGCAAGCACCGCACTGGCTGCCGCAGGATGTCACATAATACTGTTCACCACCGGACGCGGAACACCATTCGGCACATTCGTACCGACACTCAAGATAAGCACAAACTCCGAGCTGGCACGACTGCACCCTACATGGATAGACTTCAACGCAGGCCGACTGACAGAAGACGCTACGATGGAACACATGCTCAACCTCTTCATACAAAAAATAATCGACACCGCATCGGGACAACCGACCTGGAACGAGCGCAAAGGCTATCAGGAAATAGCGATATGGAAAAATGGAGTAACCCTATAAGACAATACTGCCACACCCACGGCTACGACCGCATGAAACTCAAGACCATCATGTTTGACATGGATGGCGTACTGTTCGACTCAATGCCCAACCACGCATGGGCATGGCATAAGGCCATGGAATACTACGGACTCGACCTGCCCGAAGCCGAGGCCTTCATGCACGAAGGACGGACAGGCGCCGGCACCATCAACATCGTCACCCGCCGGCAACTGGGCCGCGGAGCCGATGCCGACGAATGCGAACGCATCTACAAGAAGAAAAGCGAATACTTCAACCAACGGCCCGAAGCCGGACGCATGCCGGGAGCTATAGAAGTCGTAACAGCCGTAAAACAATGTGGAATAACACCCATAATCGTCACCGGCTCGGGCACAACAAGCCTGCTCGACCGCATTGAAGAAAACTATCCGAAACTGTTCCGTCACGAGTGGATGGTGGCAGCGCGCGATGTCACGATAGGAAAACCCGACCCCGAACCCTACCTCATGGGCATGAAGAAAGCAGGCAACATCACCCCACAGCAGACCATGGTGGTAGAAAACGCGCCACTCGGAGTGCAGGCAGGCGTGGCCGCAGGATGTTTCGTCATTGCAGTCAACACAGGCCCGCTACCCGACTCTGCACTCACCAACGAAGGTGCACACCTGCTGTTCCACTCGATGACCGAACTCAGCCAACACATAAAAGACATAATCCATACATCCAACCAACCCGACACCCATGCATCCGACCATCTCGACATACATACATCCGGCAATCTCGGCTTGTAGCCTGCTGCTGACCTTTTGTGCGACAACTTCTGCACAAACCACCTTCGACATCAGCACCACACAGCAACTCAACCAGGCCATTGCCGACATCAACGCCAAGCCCGACGCCGACTATACTCTGCGCATATCGCCAGGAGTCTATTGGCTCGACGACCCCGACGACCCCGCAATCCGTCGTGCCGACGGCGGGACACCATATGCCGCAACACTGAATTGCAACAACATAAACATAATCGGTACCGACCCCGACCCCGTCAATACGGTCCTGGCCGTCAACCGAGGACAGACACACGGAGCCATCGGCAACTACACCATGTTCCTCTTCCGCTGCAAAAACATACACACAGCCAACATCACCTATGGCAACTATTGCAACGTCGATTTAGAATACCCACGACAACCCGAACTGTCGCGCCCCAAACGAGCCGAAGCCGTGGTGCAGGCACAATTGGCCGTATGCTCGGGTACCGACAGCATCACAGCTGTCAACTGTAGGTTCATAAGCCGGCTCAACCTTTGCAACTTCATCGGAGCTCGCCACGCCACGTTCGACAAATGCCACATGGAGTGCACCGACGACGCACTGGCTGAAGGCACCTATACACGCTGCCACCTCACATTCTACAGCAGCAAGCCATTCTATTCAACCAGCCGCGGAGCATGGTTTGACGACTGCGACATCGACATAAAGACCACCGGCATCCAGTATTTTACGAAAGTACCCGGTCCTATCCACCTCAACAATGTGCGTTTTCATGCCGACCACAAAGTGAGCCTGGCATGGTGTAAGGAAAATCATCCCGAACTTTGCACGGCCAAGGATATCACCCTCAACGGCAAGCCAGTGAAGATAGACGACACCCCTTACCGCCCGTTGCCTCAGGTACACGAGCGAATCGACGGCCGTAAGAGCGAAGGGGGCTATACCTACGTGTTTGATGTTTACAAGCCGGCCGACACCAACGCCTACTCGTGGCATCCCGACCCTCAGCGCGAGACATGGTACTGGGGTACTGCTCCCGACGGAGCCGAGGGCCGTAAGGGCTTTGTCCAAGCCCAGCGCGGTGCGCGCATGTATATCACACCTGAAGCCAACCGGCCGCCTATCACGTCAGTAAGCCTCATGTTGGCTCCATGCAAGCAGGCCGGCCAGGGTTTCGGCAGTGCAACCGGACAGTATATGGACATCTGCCTCGGCATGGACATGCAACGCCTGAGCGGTTACGGGTTGCGTATAGAGCGCACTCCACAATATGACCATGCGGTAGAGATTTCGCTCGTGAAATATCGCGACGGCACCGTCACCGCCATTTCCGACAGAGAGAAATGCGAGTTGTTCCGCACACCATGTACCATCGACGTAGTGATAAAAAAAGAACACATCAGTGCAACAATAAAGCATGGCAAGAAGAAACAAACCATGAGGTCGGCCAGTATGGTCACAGATTATGGCACCTCATTCATGCTGCAGCATACAGGCACAGTCGGCGGTGGTGCCACACTCATTGAAAATATCAAAATAAAATAGCCGGAACGGCAAAATACAATTATTGGAACAGCAAAATACAATTATTGGAACAGCAAAATGCAATTATTGGAACGGCAAAATATAATTATCGGAACAGCAAAACATAATTATTGGAACAGCAAAACATAATTATTGGAACTATGATAAAAGAAACCTTTGACCGCCAAAGCCTGACATCACTGGGCGAATATCTTGAATATGTGCCTTACGATGTGAATCCGCGCCAGCTCTACAATGCCGAGATGCTCTATCAGGGAATCGACCTCAAAGACGAATCGTCGGTTTCCAACACGTTTGATGCTTATGTCTATCAGCATTTCACCAAGACAGGCAAACGCTCTTTCAGCACTATGGAGTCGTTGGCTCGTTGCCTGCACGACAATGGTATGCAGAACTCGCTTTTCGATTTCTTGTCACACTTCAAACCGACAGCCAATATAGGAATCATGGGCGGTCATGGACTACTTCGCACCGACCCTATGTTTCGTGAGATTGTAATGATAAGCAAGACGCTGACCGAGAAGGGATTTCTGATGGTGAGCGGAGGAGGTCCTGGATCAATGGAAGCCACCCATCTTGGGGCATGGCTTGCCGGATATTCTGATGCAGATGTGTCGTCAGTGCTGCACAGGCTGAGCATCGCACCTTGTTTCCGCGATTCGGGTTGGCTGAAGTCGGCATTATTGGTGATGCGCGACTATCCGCAGACACGCTACGTCAGTCTCGGAATACCTACGTGGCTCTATGGTCATGAGCCCTCAACACCATTCGCCACACACATAGCCAAATTCTTCGACAACTCCATACGCGAAGATGTGATTCTGACATTTGCTTTCGGTGGCATTATTTACACACCCGGCAGTGCCGGCACCATGCAGGAGATATTTCAGGATGCAGTGCAGAACCACTACCTCTCCTACGAGATTGCGAGCCCGATGGTGTTTCTCGGTAGTCAGTTCTGGACCGAAGAAATGCCTATATATCCGTTGCTGAAACATCTGTCGGAAACCGGACGATACAAGAATCTGCTGCTCACCCTCACCGACAGCAAAGATGAGGTGGTACAGACATTACTCAACTTCAAACCTTCACTATGAACACATCAGCCATACGTGTCGTCGCTTTCGATGCCGACGACACACTATGGGACAACCAGACGTTGTACGACCAGACCGAGGCCCGCTACTGCCAATTGTTGCATTCGTATGGTACGGAGGCCGAAATTCGCGCTGCACTCTATGAGGTAGAGACGTCGAACATGCCCTTGATGGGTTATGGCACCAAGGCTTTCGTGCTTTCGCTTATTCAGAATGCACTCGAGATGAGCCACGACACCATCGATGCATCATGTCTTCACACCATTGTAAGAATGGGTCGAGAGTTGTTGATGAATCCGGCCACACCATTCGACGGAGTGGTCGAAACATTGCAGGCACTGCGCAATTCGGGACGCTACACCCTTGTCTGTTTTACCAAGGGGGACCTTCTCGATCAGGATAACAAACTCGTGAGGTCGGGCTTACGTCCTTTGTTCCATCATGTTGAAATAGTATCAGAGAAAGGTGCTGACGAGTATCTTTCCCTATGCCGCAAACTGAATATCGCCCCTGCCGAATTGCTCATGGTCGGCAATTCGTTCAAGAGCGACATACATCCTGTGATTGAGATAGGAGGTATAGGCATTCATATTCCCTACAAGCGTATGTGGCAATACGAATTGTTTGAGGAGTATGAGCACGAGCGCATGGCACGCATAGGCAGTTTCAGCGAACTCCTGCAGCTCCTATAATCTCTTTCAGCGACTTGCAATTATGTTGGTCGAGCCAGTCGGTGATGCCTTGTGCTATGTGTACGCTGGCTGCCGGGTCGATGAAATTGGCCGTACCCACCTCGACTGCCGACGCGCCTGCCATGAAGAACTCTATGGCATCTTCGGCTGTCATGATGCCTCCGAGTCCGACGACAGGGATTGTCACTGCACGTGCCACCTGCCACACACATCTCACCGCCACGGGTTTCACTGCGGGTCCGCTCAGTCCGCCTGTACCGATAGAGAGGCGGCTGCAGCGGCGTTCGATGTCGATTGACATGCCCATGAGGGTATTGATGAGGCTCACGGCGTCGGCCCCGGCATCTTCCACACTGCGTGCTATATCGGCAATGTCGGTCACATTGGGCGACAGTTTGACGATGAGAGTCTTGTGGTATGCCTGGCGCACTGCCTTCACCACACTTGCTGCACCCTTGCGTGTCACCCCGAAAGCCATGCCGCCTTGTTTCACATTGGGGCACGATATGTTGAGTTCGATGGCCGGAATGTCTTCGAGAGCATCAATGCGCCGTGCACATTCGGCATAGTCGTCGATGCTGCTGCCCGACACGTTCACCACGATGTTGGTGCGTATGTTGCGTATCTGCGGATATATCTCTTGGCAGAAATGGTCCACCCCCTTGTTTTGCAAACCCACACAATTGAGCATGCCGCTTGGCGTCTCTGCCATGCGCGGATAGTCGTTGCCCTGGCGCGGATGCAGTGTGGTGCCCTTCACTATGATGCCACCTATTTGTGTCAAATCCACCAAGTCGGCAAATTCCAGTCCGTAGCCGAAAGTGCCCGACGCCGTCATCACCGGGTTGTGCATTTTCAGCCCTGCTATGTTAGTAGTTATATCTGCCATGTCAGTTCGGTTATATTAAATACTGGTCCCTCGGTACATACACACACATTTCCCCTCAGCGTATGCTCCACGCAGCAGAGGCATGCCCCGAGTCCACATGCCATCATGTTTTCGAGCGACACCTCGCATTCCAGTCCATGTCCCTTGGCATATCGGGCCACAGCCATCATCATCGGTTTCGGCCCGCAACATGCGATACGCATGTCCTGCGGCAGACCGCCTGCCAGCAGCGGGCTGTCGGTGACGAATCCGCGCTGTCCCCGCGAGCCGTCCTCGGTCGTGACATACACGGGTCCGAACTGTTCGAACAGTTCCATCTGCAACAAGTCTTTCTTACTGCGTCCGCCCAACAGGAACGTAGGCACAGCTCCTGCCTGGCACAGTTGTCGGCCATATTCGAGCAACGGGGCAATGCCTACACCACCCCCGACAAGCAGCACCTGCCCGCCGTCGTGTCCTGGTGTGAACCCATTGCCCAGTGGGAATAGCACATTTAGACGGTCGCCCCCCGAGAGGGCCGACAGATGTCGAGTACCCTCGCCTACCACACGTATGAGCAACCACAGTTCGTTACGCTCACGGCATATATAATTCACCGATATAGGCCGTCGGAGGAACGTATGCGGGCTGTCGGCTACACGCACCTCCACAAACTGTCCTGCACGTATCTCGGGCAGAGGTTCGCTGTCAGTAAGTCGCAACAACACATATCCCTCGGCTGGATATTCGGCTGCAACCACCGTCAAGTCCTTACATTGTTTCATTTTTGTACCTGCTCTGCAATTCTTGGTTTTGTCGCACAAAGATACGAATAAATCCTGACATACCACAGCCTAAGCCGATAAAAATCGCATCAGCCACCTACATTCGCCAACACCTTTCGGCAGATGTCGCATCACAAGATTATCGCTGTGTCTGTCTTGTTGCTCTGGCGAGTGCGCACTCTCGCTGCCATGAGTGCGCACTCTCGCCGCCATGAGTGCGCACTTACGGGCCTACGAGTGCGCACTTGCACCGCGTCACGAAAGCAGGAAAGGATGGAGCAAAGTGCTGATGAACGGGCGGCAGAAGCGATGATGCCGACAAAAAAACGAAGCTTTAGGCATAAAAACTTAATGCTACATTTGGCCGCATCGGATAGAAATCGTAACTTTGCAGTCGCAAAACGACGTACCAGTGCGCCGTTACCCACTAATACAGGATAACCACTAAAAACCGAGACATAATCATGAGAAAACTACTATTGATTGCGGCTGCAATATATACATCTGCCGCCTTTACGGCCTGCTCTATGGATACCGACAACGAAGCCGAGGCTACGGTAGTGTATCACGGCGAATGCGACGATGTAACCTTTGCCGACAGTGCCGACATAATCTACACACAATACATAAGCCAGGTGATAGGAACAAAACAGATACCCCTCACAGGTCTGGTATCGGTATTCAGCGAGTCGGCACGCACCGACGACGGCTATGTTGAAAATGCGGTAGTGCTTTGTCATGAAAAAGCCATCAACGCCTACCAAAACACACTCAACGAGATAAGCTCGCGGCAGTTCCGCACAGCCCTCGATGCGACCTACGGCGACTCCATCAGCTTCGACTCGCTCGGCGAGTTCTCCGTAAAGCTCACACTCTATGGCATGGTGGGTATCGACGACCGTCAGGTTGCTACATTCACACGCCAGTTCTGACAGGGCCGCCCCTCCACCAGCCAACTTGCAACATCCTTGCATCGATACAAGCAAAGACACACCAGCACACCATTATCAAATTATCAATAAACCACAAACCAGCCATGAAACTAATCTCACTATTCACCACATTATGCCTGAGCCTCAGCACACAGGCACAACCACACTATGACTACAAAAACCTCCAGCGCGAAAACCTCGGTCGCGCACTTGTAGCTGTACGTACAGCCGGCGGTGACAGTGCCATCCTGTCGTGGCGCTATCTTGAAGAAGACGCCATGACCACCGCATTCAACATCTATCAAGATGGCAAACGAATCAACACCAAACCCATAACATCGCCCACCCACCTCGTCGTAGCCTGCACGAGCGGACAAGACGTGACCTACGAAGTGCGCACCGTGGATTCGGGCAAAGAAAGCCACCGCAAAGACGGCACCTTCACCCTCAAAGCCAACTCGCCACACGGCTACCTGTCAATACCGCTCACACCACCACAAGACGGCACCACCCCCGACGGGCGACGCTACACATACAGTGCCAACGACTGCTCGGTGGGCGATGTAGATGCCGACGGCGAATACGAGATAATACTGAAGTGGGACCCGTCAAACGCACACGACAATGCACACGACGGATACACTGGCAACGTGATATTCGACTGCTACAAACTCAACGGCACCCGCCTGTGGCGCATCGACCTCGGCCACAACATACGAGCCGGAGCACACTACACACAATTTATGGTTTACGACCTCGATGGTGACGGGCGTGCCGAGGTAGTGATGAAAACCAGCGACGGTACAACCGACTCACGTGGCAACATCATAGGCAACCCCAACGCAGACTACCGCACCCACGAAGGCCGCATAGGCCGAATAATGTCGGGCAACGAATACCTCACCGTATTCAACGGCCTCACCGGCGAAGCCATGTCGTCAGTAGGCTACGTACCTACACTCGACTCGGGCGACTGGGGCGACACCTATGGCAACCGCAGCGAACGCTACCTGGCCTGTGTGGCATACCTCGACGGACGGCATCCGAGCGTGGTGATGTGTCGCGGATACTATGCACGCACCACACTCACAGCATGGGACTGGGACGGAAAGGAACTGAAACAACGGTGGGCATTCGATTCACAAAACGCCGGTTTGCAGGCATGGGGCGGACAAGGCAACCACAACCTGCGAGTGGCCGACGTCGATGCCGACGGTAAAGACGAAATAGTGTATGGTGCAATGTGTGTTGACGACAACGGCACCGGCCTGTGGAACACCCGCATGGGACATGGCGACGCAATGCACCTCATGGCATTCTACCCCGGCAGCGACAAACTGCAAGTGTGGGACGTACACGAAAACAAGAGCGACGGCTCGACACTGGTCGATGCAGCAACCGGAGAGCTGATATTCCAAATAAAATCGAACACCGACGTAGGCCGTGGCATGGCTGCCGACATCGACCCCACCAACCCGGGACTTGAGATGTGGTCGTCGGCATCGGGAGGAATACTCAACACCCAAGGTAACGTGATAAGCCAGGCCCGTGTGTCGGTCAACTTCGCCGTATGGTGGACAGGCGACCTCAACCGCGAACTGCTTGACGGTGCACGCATCACCAAGCTCAACCCACAGACACAGACCGTGGATGTAATTGCCGACTTCACACGCGAATGTGCGTTCAACAACGGCACCAAGAGCAACCCATGCCTCGAAGCCGACATATTGGGCGACTGGCGCGAAGAGGTAATCATACGCACCAAACAAAGCGACGAACTCAGAATATACATCACGCCATACGACACCCCTTACCGGTTCCACACATTCATGCAAGACATACCATACCGCATAAGCGTGGCTACACAAAACGTAGCATACAACCAACCATCCGAACCGGGATTCTACTTCGGCTCCGACTTCAAGAAGGGACAGACATGCAGAGGATGGAAGTTTTGAAAACGGCCCCGGCATCCCACACATCGCACCAATGGACTACAACACGATAATCAACAAATACTACCCCGACGACAACGAACTGCGCCGCATCCTCACCATCCATTCACGCCACGTGACCGACAAGGCCCTCTCTATGGCCAGCCGCCACCCCGAGCTGAATATCGACACCACGTTTGTCGAAGAAGCAGCCATGTTGCACGACATAGGAATCATAAAATGCGACGCACCGTCAATACACTGCCATGGAACACAACCCTACATCTGCCATGGCACAATAGGTGCCGACATGCTGAGGACAGAGCATCTGCCACGACATGCACTCGTGTGCGAACGACACACCGGCACCGGCCTCACACTGAAATACATCAAAGAACAGAACCTGCCACTGCCACAGCGCGACCTGACACCAATTAGCATCGAAGAACAACTCATCTGTTTTGCCGACAAATTCTTCTCGAAGACATTTCCCGACCATGAGAAAACAACCGAACAAGCACTCATGAGCGTTGCAAAGTTTGGCGACGAATGTGCAGAAAAGTTCAGACGATGGTGCCAAATATTCTTCTGATAATACCCATTTAAGATTATTTAAGACTAAATCCGTGCCTTGTCCATACACATGTCGCCAATTTGTAGTAACTTTGTAGGCTGTAACGTCGCGTAACACGGTATCGATTGTGCAACAAAACAGGATATAAACAGGCATTACGACTTGAACAAGAAAATACACATATTGCTCATACTACTGCTTGCCATGGTTACAATGGCACAAGCAGGGAGATACGTACCACGCAGTACGGATGCCACATACACCATATCCGACACCATATCGCCACACACCCCCGACACAATACCACAAGCCGCAGGCGACAGCACCACACTACAGATACTCGGCCAGGAGGCCACCCGACAACTATCGGAACTCGACACGCTGCGCATGAGGTTCGACCGCGAACACGGCACCGGACGCTTCGACCGCACCAGCCAATCACAAGCCCAGCAGTGGAACGACTCGATTGCAGCAGCCGAAGACTCTATACAGAAGACCAAGAAGAAGAGCGCACTCGAATCGCCCGTAACCTACGAAGCCAGCGACTCCATCGTATTCTTCATGAGGACCAAAGACGCATACCTGTATGGCGATGGAAAAGTAAACTACCAAAACCTCAAACTCACAGCCGAACTCATATCGATGAACATGGACAGCTCCATCGTTCATGCCACCTATGCACGGGATTCCATCGAGGGAAAAGTGGGTCAGCCCGTATTCAACCAAGGCGACGACACATATCTCATCGACAGCATCAGCTATAACTTCGAGACACGCAAGGGTTTCATGAATAACATATACACCACAACCGATACAAACAACGAAAAAGGATTCATAACAAGCGACCAAGCCAAAAAGGGCCTGGGCGACGAATCCTACCTGTATAAAGGCACCTACACCACTTGCGACGAAGAACACCCACACTTCTACATCCGCATGTCGCGTGCCAAAGTACACACAGGCAAGAGCGTATTCTTCGGGCCGGCATGGCTTGTGGTCGAAGATGTGCCACTGCCACTGGTCGTTCCATTCGGCTTCTTCCCATTCACACATACATACCAGTCGGGATTCATCATGCCAAGCTACGGAGATGAATCGTCGCGCGGATTCTACCTGCGCGACGGCGGATACTACTTCGCCATTAACGACCACGTCGATATGCGACTCACGGGCGAAATCTTCACCAAAGGCTCGTGGGGACTTGGCATACAGACCACCTACCGCACCCGCTACAAATATTCAGGGAACTTCTACTTCAACTATCAAGTGAGCAAAGACGGAGAGAAAAACATGCCCGACTATAGTGTAGTAAAGAATTTCAAACTTCAATGGTCGCACCGGCAAGACTCGAAAGCCAACCCCAACAGTTCATTTTCGGCCAGTGTCAACTTCGCCACACAAAGCTACGAACGCAACAACCTCTCAAGCCTATACAACCCTACATCATATTCACAAAGCACACGTACATCGAGTGTGAGCTATTCACACACATTCGACCGCATAGGGCTTTCGCTATCATCCAGTTTCAACGTGTCGCAAAACATGCGCGACTCCACCATCGCACTCACAATGCCAAACCTCAGCCTCTCACTCAGCCGCTTCTATCCATTCAAACGGAAACACCTCGTGGGCAAGGAACGCTGGTATGAAAAGATTGCAATGAACTACAGCGGAACACTTTCAAACAGCATATCAACAAAAGAAGACAAGTTGTTACACTCCAATCTCATCAAAGACTGGCGAAACGGAATGAAACACAGCATCCCGATATCAGCATCGTTCAACATACTGGGATACATCAACGTAACTCCATCGTTCAACTACACCGAGCGCTGGTACACCAACCGCATCGAGCAACACTGGAATACCGCCAGCCAAGCAGTCGAGCGCGACACGATATGGGGGTTCAACCGTGTCTATAATTACAACCTGTCAGTCTCGGCCAGCACACGCCTGTATGGTTTCTACACCCCCAATCGCAAGATATGGGGCGACAAGATACAGAAAGTGCGACACGTCTTCTCCCCATCAGTCAGTTTCAGCTATGCACCCGACTTCGGTGCCAGACACTATGGTTATTGGAAGACATATACCAAGACCGACCTCGAAGGCAACGTAAGCCTCGTGGAGTATTCACCCTACTCAAATGCATTATACGGCACAGTCTCGAAAGGCAAGACAGGTTCCATATCGTTCGACATGTCAAACAACATAGAGATGAAAGTGAAGACCGACCGCGACAGCGTGAAGAAAGTCAGCATAATCGACGAACTGGGAGCCAGCCTGTCATACAACATGTCGGCCAAACGGCAGCCATGGAGCGACCTCTCCACCCGACTGCGCCTGAAGTGGGGTAAGACCACATTCAACATCAACGCCGTCTTTGCCACCTATGCCTACGAGTTCAACGAGAGCGGCAACGTAGTGACAGGCAACCGCACAGAGTGGTCGTACGGACGCTTCGGACGCTTCCAAGGCATGAGTAAAAACCTGTCATACTCATTCAACAACCAGTCGTGGCGTAAGATAAAGAACTTCTTCGCCAAACTGGGGCACAAAGATGTGGAAGAAGAAAAAAACGACGAGACCGACGGTGACCTCGACGATGAAGAAAACCCTGACACCGACATCAATGCCAAAAAGAATAATAAGAAAGAAAAAGACGACATCGATGCCGACGGATACATGAAATTCTCCATCCCATGGTCATTCAGCATATCCTATGGCGTCACGATGAGCGAAGACCGATCGGCACAGATCAATGTGAAGAACATGCGCTATCCATATAAATTCACTCAGAACCTCAACTTTTCAGGCATGATACGCCTGGCCAGCTCATGGAATGCAAACTTCTCATCAGGCTACGACTTCAACGAACACGCAATATCGATGACCACGGTCAACCTCTCGCGCGACATGCACTGCTTCAACATCTCATGCGGATTCGTATTCGGCACATTCACGTCATACCACATCACAATGCGTGCCAATGCAAGCACACTCACCGATGCACTGAAATACGACAAGAAGAGCAGTTACTCAAGTTCAATACAGTGGTATTGATAAGCCCTGTCGGACGGCAATTATCCAACTGATGGACGCAATGCGTTAACAAAAAAAAAGCCGGTTATAAAACCGACTTTACCCCGAGAGCCGCATGCGGGACTCGAACCCGCGACCTACGCATTACGAATGCGTTGCTCTACCAACTGAGCTAATTCGGCAGTTCATTCAGCAAAGGGAGAAACGCAATAAATCGTGCCTTTGCGGGTGCACAAGGAAAACGCATTAAATCGTGCCTTTGCGGGTGCACAAGGAAAACGCAATAAATCGTGCCTTTGCGGGTGCAAAGGTACGAAATTATATTCAAAGCCCAATGTGAAAAACAAAATAAAATAAGGTCACAATGCAAAAAAAACTACCAATTGCGCTACTGATAACCCTTGCGGTGACAACATGCGCACAAAACAAAAGCATTAAATATGAGTTACCACAACAACTCAAAGACGCAAAAGAGCAAATTATCAGACATGATGCCTACACTCTGTCGTTTAATACCGACCGCCTCACCCCGACCTATGTGGCATGGTGTCTTACTCCCGAGCGGGCCGATGGCAAAGCAAAACGCACCAACTTCTTCGATGTCGATCCGTCGCTCGACGCCAGATATCAGGTAAAACACGGCGACTACTACGGTTCGGGATACGACCGCGGACACATTTGTCCGGCAGCCGACAACAGCCATTCGCCATCTGCAATGCAGCAATCATTCTACATGAGCAACATGTGTCCGCAAAGCCATGCACTCAATGCCGGCGGATGGAACGACCTCGAAGTGCAATGCCGCTCGTGGGCACGGAATTACGGAAAACTCTACATCTGCGCCGGACCCATATACGACACATCCAACCCACGGCGCATCGGCACACGGCGCAACTACCGCATAGCCGTGCCCGACCGCTTCTTCAAAGTCATACTCATGATAGGCAAGACCACCAAAGCCATCGGATTCATCTACCCCAATGCAGCCGCAAACCGAGAAATGCGCTCATACGCCGTCTCGGTAGATGAGGTGGAACGCATCACCCAGCTCGACTTCTTCTACCAACTCGACGACACAACCGAAAAACGAGTGGAAGCCGAGTGCAAACCCGCAGCATGGGGAATATAAGGACTTGGGAATTAAGGACGCTTTCATTAAGACTTATTACATCCCCCTGCTATGGAGAAGTAAGTGTGAGGCTCGGATAATTCCTGACCGACACATAAACCAATCCTGACTATTCACAGATAGGCAGTAACAATCCAAACATTTCAATTATGCACACAAAAGAAGAAAAACTACAAGCATTCGGTCGCCTGCTCGACGTTATGGACACCTTACGCGAACGCTGCCCGTGGGATCGTAAGCAAACCAACCAAAGCCTGCGCCCCAACACCATAGAAGAGACCTACGAGTTGTGCGACGCACTGCTGCGCGAAGACGACCTCAATATATGCAAAGAACTGGGCGACGTACTGCTGCATATCGTATTCTACGCCCGCATAGGCAGCGAACACGATGCCTTCGACATAGCCGATGTATGCAACAAGTTGTGCGACAAACTTATCTACCGCCACCCACATGTATATGGTAACATAGAAGCCAATAACTGCGAGCAAGTGTTGCAAAACTGGGAACAACTCAAAACCCATGAGAAAGATGGCAACAAGACCGTGCTGAGCGGAGTACCCACATCGCTTCCATCGCTTATCAAGGCCACACGCATACAAGAGAAAGCCAGCAATGTAGGGTTCGACTGGAAAGAGCGCAGCGACGTATGGCAGAAAGTGAAAGAAGAACTGGGAGAGTTTGAAACCGAGATAGCCAATATGGATAGTGACAAAGCCACACACGAATTCGGTGACCTGCTCTTCAGTCTCGTCAACGCAGCACGCCTCTACCACATCAACCCCGACACAGCACTCGAGCATACCAACCGCAAGTTCATTGACCGCTTCACATACGTAGAGATGGCAGCACGCAAACAGGGACGTGAACTGCACGAACTTACCCTGGCCGAAATGGATGCACTGTGGGAAGAATCAAAACAGAAACCTGGTTGTTAGTCATATACGTCCCGACGGAGAGCAATCTTATCACTCCACGTAGAGCACCAGTCCCTTGAGATATTCACCCTCCGGATGGTAGATGTTTATAGGATGGTCGGCAGGTTGATGCAGCTGGTGCAGGATGCGTACACGCCGACGCGCAGCAGCTGCTGCGGTGAAGACAGCTGCACGGAACTGATCTTTGGTCACGACCTGCGAGCAGCTGAATGTGAAGAGGATGCCGCCCGAAGGCAGTTTCTCGAATGCCTTCTGGTTAAGACGTGTGTAGCCCTTGAGTGCGTTGTGGAGCGCATTCTTATGTTTGGCGAAAGCCGGAGGGTCGAGGATGATGAGATCGTAAGGACATTTACCATTTTCGGGTTCTCCATTCTCCTTTTGGCCGTCGGAACGTGCCGGGATGCTGTCGAGAAATCTGAAGGCATCGTCCTGATATGCGGTGTGACGCGGGTCATCAGGAAAGTTGAGACGGACGTTGGCATTGGTGAGGTCGATGGCTTTCTGCGACGAATCGACCGAATGCACAAGCTGCGCACCACCACGCATGGCATAGAACGAGAATCCGCCTGTGTAGCAAAACATATTAAGCACACGGTGACCATGGCTGTACTGTTCGAGCAACTGACGGTTGGCACGCTGATCGACAAAGAATCCGGTTTTCTGTCCTTTGAGCCAATCTACATGAAACTTGAGTCCGTTTTCAACAGCAATATCTTCGGTGCTGCCACCGAGCAGGAACCCGTTCTCCTGTCCGAGTTCGGCCTTAAACGGCAGTGTTGTCTCCGACTTATAGAAGATGTTGTCGATGGCATCGGCCATTACGGTCTTCAGAGCCTCGGCTATGACATGGCGATCGCGATGTATGCCGACGGAGTGCGCCTGCATCACTGCTGTGTGCCCATAGATATCGATTACGAGGCCCGAGAGGTTATCGCCCTCGCCATGCACAAGCCGGTAAGTGTTGTTCAAGGGGTCGGATGCCACTCCGATACAGCGACGCACATCAAGTGCCGACTTTATATATCGTTCGTAGAATGCCTGGTCGATGGTCTCGTGGGCGAACGAAAGCACGCGCACCATGATGCTGCCTATCTGGAAATGGCCGGTGGCAATATACTCGCCATCCGATGTCTCCACTTCCACCACCTCACCCTCTTCAGGTTCGGACGGGACAAAACGGTTTATCGCTCCTGAAAATACCCAAGGATGGAAACGGTGGAGCGAATCTTCCTTTCCTCGTTTCAGTATTATTGTCTTCATAATATCATTTACCAAGTTGTGAGTTTTTGAGGCTTTGAGTTTATGCGAGAACTTAAAAACCTAAGAACTTAAAAACTAATTCTCGTGGCTTGCTCTGGAGCGCACAAGTATTCACCTGTCTGTTTCAGCCGCACGATCTCGTTGTGAATCTTGATACATGCCCACGCATCGGTTGCGGCATAACGTTTCTGCGCCTCAGTCAGGATGTCGGCCTCCCAGTTGGTGAGCTGCTGCCGCTTGCTGATCTTGAGTCCGAAGAGGTTGGCATATATCTTTTGCAGGCTTGCATCGGCAATCCCTATGTCGCCCACCTCGTTTTGAATGTCAATGAACGTACCTTGCTGGAATGTATGGCGTCGCTTGAGCATTGTCATGTCGTCGTGCAGCGAGAGACCTACCTTCAGTATTGTCGTGTCTTCGAGCAGGTCGATGACACATTGCGGCATCCCCATGCGGTTGAGGCGGAAGAGGAAGCATGTATCGGGGGTTGACACTTGCAGCAGAGCCACCTTATGACTCTCGCCATGATGGAACGAAGGTCGTGTCTCGGTGTCGAATCCCAGGCAGGGGCTGCTCCTGAGCAAATATGCCACAGCCCGCTTTGCCTCGGTCTCTGTTGTTATGACGAATATGCGGCCCTCGAACTGTACGGTAGGCAAGCCCGTGAGTCTGACTTTGTCGAATTTTGTGTATATGGTTTTAATCATCTGGTTTTTAGTCTTCGGTATCGAAAAGCGAGTATTTCACCTCGTGTATTGCACGCAGCACATTGGCAAGTTTTTGTCCCCAGTCGGTTTGGAAGTTGCGTTTGCACTGCTCGAGTGCGGCCAGCATCTCGGTTTCCGCCCCCATCTTATATATATAGGCAAAGTTTTTGAGGTCTTGATATATGTCGGCCATATTTTCGCTTATAGTCATCAGTATCGGTTCGTCGCTATACTTCATGTCATCGACAAAAACGTCGAGGTAGTCGTCGCGGTCGGCCATGATGTATGCTATGTTCGAGCGTATGATGTCGTAGTTCTCCTCGGTAACGTAGTCGGCCGGTATCTCATCGCTGAAACTTTCGTAAAGAGGCAGCAAAGTCCCTTTGAGGTATAGCAGCGGCAGGAGTTTGCTCACCGTATCGACGAATTCCTCGCGCACACAGCCTTCGGCTTGTTCGAGATAGCGGCAATACTCCACTGCCACGGTCACGAATTCGAGCACGTCTTTCTGATATATTGGGTTGCTGGTTTGCATCTTTGCTCTTAATATCTTAAAAGATAATATGATAATATATAATAGTTAATAATGGGCGGCATTTCACCCGGAACTTACTTACTCAAAAACATAAGAATTCAAAAACTCACAAACCGTCGTCAATTCTCAGAAGAATACGATGTCGGCTATCACTTGTGCTCCTATGTGCTGGTTGAGTTGGCTTACGAGGCTGGCACGTCCCATCATAAGGTCGTTTTTGAGCGGTGCCGACTTTATGCGCACATATAGTGTTTGGTTTTTGATGAACACATCGCCGGTGTATCGGGCTATTGTAGGACCCACCACGTCGGGCCACGCACTGATGAGGCGGCGCTGGTTGAGTGGTGTCTCAAGTCCTTCCTCGCGCAGGAACTCGCCAAGGAGTGTAGTGAGCGCTTCTGCTTGACTGCGTCTCATGTGGTCACCTCGCCTCCTTTCACGTGGAATATACGATAGTCTCCATGCGAGCGGTCGAGTATTCGGTCGAGGTTCTCGCGGTTGGTATCGGTAATGAATATCTGGCCGAACTGCTCGTCGGATGCAAGATTGATTATCTGTTCGACACGGTTGGCATCGAGTTTGTCGAATATGTCGTCGAGCAGGAGTAGCGGTATGGTCTTACTTCCTGTGCGTTTCAGGAAGTTGAACTGTGCCAACTTGAGGCTTATGAGGAATGTCTTGTTTTGTCCTTGCGAGCCTTCGCGTTTCAACGAGTGTCCATCCAGGGCCATCTCAAGATCATCTTTATGGATACCATGGAGCGAGTAGCCTATGGCCCTGTCTTTGCTGCGGTCTCGTTGTATGACCTCAAGCAGTGGCCCGCGCTGGCAGTGGCTCTTGTAGGCCAGTCCCACCTGCTCGTGACATGCTGCAATGCGTGTGTAGTACTGTTGGAATACTGGTATGAACTCTGTGATGAACTCATTGCGTATGGCATAGATGTCTTCGCCTGTGGCTGCCATCACTTCTTCGTATGCAGCCATCATCTCGATGTCGGGTTCTTCGTCGGCACGCAGCATCGCATTGCGTTGCATGAGCGCAGCGTTGTGTCGCGCCAGCAGACTGAGATATCGGGGATTGTACTGCGAGATGACGATATCCATGAAGCGTCGGCGTTCGTCGCTGCCTCCCATTATGAGTTCCTGGTCGTTGGGCGAAACGAGGATGAGTGGCAGCAGTCCGATGTGTTCCGACAGACGCTTGTACGCCTTCTTGTTGCGCTTCAGTTGTTTCTTCTGGTGCAGTTTCATTCCACACGATATGTCCTCGGCAGTGCCTTCTATGTCATACAATCCCTTCAACATGAAATAGTCTTCGCCATGGCGTATGTTGAGCGAATCGATGGCACAAGTGGCACTGCGTGTGAACGACAGGAAATAGATGGCATCGAGTATGTTGGTCTTACCCTCGCCGTTGCGTCCCACAAAACAGTTGATGCCGGCCGAGAAGTCGAGTTCGGCCTCGCGTATGTTTTTGTAGTTGAGTATCGTGATGTGTCGCAGAATCATGATGCAAAGTTACAAAAAGGGAGTGAGAAGTGGAAAGTGAAACGTGAAAAATGCGGTGTCGCAACATAAATATGCATGTGTTTATGTTTATTTTTCACTTTTCAAGTTCCACTTCTCACATATTTTGTATATCTTTGCAGCGCAAAAGGCGGTAGTAGCTCAGTTGGCAGAGCGTTGGCTTCCCAAGCCGAAGGTCGCGGGTTCGAGCCCCGTTTACCGCTCAGGGTCAGTTCGAGGAGAACTCCGAGACCAAAGAGGACTCCGAGTTCTCCCTCTGTTTTCAGTTACAGCTTTCCCCCCCGACTGCTAATCATATTTACCTTTATATTCAATCAGACCTAAGAAATCATCATGTTACTTACCACAATCATAATCGTTGCAATCGTACTCTTCGGCTGTGTTATGATGAGTTCGGTGCAGATAAGCAACATCAACCGTGCCGCCGTAGCCATGTTCTGCGGTGTGAGCGCATGGGTGGTATATATGCTGCATGGTAGCGACTTCCTCTCGCTCATGGGTTATCCCGACTACAACCTCATTGGCCAGGAGAAAGACTTCATTGCCCAGCATGTGATAGTGAAGTACATCAACGAAGCATGCCAGGTGATTCTGTTCCTGATTGCGACCAACACGATAGTCGAAATCATGAGCAACAACGGTGTGTTCGACTCGCTACTGCGATGGCTCCGCACACGCAACAGCCGCAACTTCCTCTGGAGTCTGTCGATACTCACATTTGCCATGTCTGCAAATGTCGATAACCTCACCACTGTGGTACTTATGATGACTATTATGGGACAGGTGGTTGCATCCCATCGCCAGAGGGTGATATATGCCTGTGTGATACTGATTTCGGCCATTTTGGGAGGTTCGTTCACTGTCATTGGCGACATGACATCGCTCATGCTGTGGGTACACGGAGTGGTCACTCCATCTGCCTATGCCGGCGGACTCATACTGCCTGTACTCACCAGCCTTGTTGTCTTCAACCTGCTCATATCCCGCATGCTGGTAGGCAATGTCGAGGTATCATCCATCCTGGGACGATACGACGGTGATGACTCTTGGCTGCGTCCGTGGCAAAAGGTAGTGCTGCTGGTACTAGGCATTGCCGGCCTGTGGTCTATACCTACATTCCACACCGTCACCAAGCTGCCTCCGTTCCTCGGTGCACTGTGTGTACTGGCACTTATCTGGCTCGTCGAGAGCCTCTACAATTTCAAGCGTAGCGGCAACATGCTGTTCATACAACACAAATACCTGCGCAATACCGAGTTCATTGGTATGCGCCTCATACTCTATTTCCTTGGTGTGTCGCTGGCTGTGGGCGCAGTAGTAGAATGTGGTGCACTGAGTTATGTAGGCGAACAGCTAACAACACATATTCACAACGTATATGCCTACGGAGCCATCATCGGAGCCATATCGAGCGTCATCGACAACATACCGTTCGTCATGGTAGGACTCAACCTCTTCGAGCAGGACACTGTTAATGCCGGTACCGACTTCGTACAAAACGGCACCTACTGGCAACTGCTCTCCTACTGTTCGGCCATGGGTGGCTCGCTGCTATTCGTAGGCACCATGTCGGGTCATGCGGTGGCCGAGGTTGAGCGCATCAGTCTTGCATGGTACATGCATCATATCATGCCACGAGTGTTGCTGGCATGGGCAGCGGGCATGGCAGTGTTTTACATAACCCACCTCTGAGCCTATGGAACGAAACAGATGGGGAGTGATATATAGCTCGCGTGTGGGGTCGGCCAATTCACACAAACGATGGCTGGCCATGCAGCAATACATGGAAAAACGCGGAGTGAGATACGACTTCGTGCAGTCAGAAGGTTCCGGTTCGGTAGAAAGGCTCACACGGATGCTCTGCGACAACGCCTACCACACGATAGTGGTAGTAGGCAACGACTATGCGCTCAACGAATCACTCAACGCCATTTTCCGTACAGAAGACCTGCCCGACGACTTTGCATTCGGACTCATACCCAACGGCATAGGCAACGACTTCGCACGGTTCTGGGGAGTTACCGTAGATGACTACCGACGCACCATCGACCGTATTATCGAACGTCGCACCCGACTCATCGACGTGGCATATTGTGTATATACCGACCAAGACAATGTGCCACATAAGAACTACTTCATCAATTGTGTCAACATCGGACTCGGAGCACGGCTCATCGACGTGACTGACAAGGCAACGCGCCTCATCGGGTCGAAGCGCCTGTCAATACTCTCGGCAGCTATTGCCAATGTGTTTGAGCGTAAATCATTCAACATACACTTCAAGGCCGACACCGAAGAGATGCACTCAGAAGTGATGTCGATATGTATCGGCAACTGTCACGGATATGGTCAGACGCCCAACAGCGTACCCTACAACGGCATGCTCGACGTGTCGGTCATCACACGTCCGCAGTGGTGGCAGCTGTTCGAAGGCTTTTACCTATTGGGTAAAGGCAAATTCCTGAACTACAAGAACGTACACCCTTACCGTGTGCGCAAAGTAGAAATCTACGATGAAGGGCGTGCCCATGTGTCGCTCGACGGCAAGATACTCGACGAGCGCAACCTCACGCCTATGCGCATCGAAATCCTGCCCGAAGCCCTCAACTACATAGTGTGACACTGAAGCCCTTGAGGCCCCATCCCACTAATGGTTTTTACCCCAAATTGATCCGAGGTTGTTCTTGCAGATATTCACCAGCCTGCCAGAACGCACATTTCCCATTCGCCATCAACTTTCCTGAGTTGCGTGATGCATGTTTCGCGTGTGCCGCTCGCAAAACGCAGTGCATAGCTCACTGTGGCGGTTGAGTCGTCGTCGAGCCTTGATTGCAGGGGTTCAACTACTTGCAGGCCGCCTTTACGCCTCACCTCGTCAACATATCGGTCCAACATCATGCGCAGCAAGCTGTCTTGTCTCGACGAGAGTTTCGTCCTGAAGTCGCTGTGAGATATGTAGCAATCTATATCTCCGGCATAAAATGCGGTGAGTGTCTCTACCACCACGTCTTGTGCACGCTCTTCTTCTGTCTTGCTGCTGCACGACACAAACAGCAGGGCGGTGCACAACAGTGTAAGAACGAATGTTGTCGGGTCTTTGCGCATGTAATTTTCTGTAGGAGTTATTTTTACCTTATGAATATAGGAGTTATTTTTGCCTTATAAATATATTAATAGGTGTACCCGTGAAGTTCCAGTGTCCGCGTATCTGGTTTTCGAGGAAACGCTTATATGGTTCCTTCACGTATTGTGGCAGGTTGGCATAAAACACGAACGACGGTACGTAGGTGGCCGGCAGCTGCATGCAATATTTTATCTTGATATATTTACCTTTTATCGATGGTGGCGGTGTAGCCTCGATGATTGGCAGCATCACCTCGTTGAGTCGATGTGTGGATACACGGTTGGTGCGGCTCTTATAGGTGTTCTTGGCTTCTTCCAGCACTTTGTATATTCGTTGCTTCGTCACGGCCGATGCAAACACTATCTTGAAGTCGGTGAACGGTGCAAACCGCTGGTGTATGGTGTCTTCAAAGTATTTCACGGCTTCTTTGCTCTTGTCTTCGACGAGGTCCCATTTGTTTACCACTACTACAAGTCCTTTCTGGTTCTTCTGTATCACCTGGAAGATGTTGAGGTCCTGCCCCTCGATGCCGCGTGTGGCATCAATCATGAGTATGCACACATCGCTGTTTTCGATGGCTCGTATGGCACGCATCACCGAGTAGAACTCCAGGTCTTCGTTCACCTTGTTCTTCTTGCGTATGCCTGCCGTATCGACCAGGTAGAAGTCGAAGCCGAACTTATCGTATCTGGTATAGATAGAGTCGCGTGTAGTGCCGGCGAGGTCGGTTACCACGTTGCGGTCGTCATCGAGAAAGGAGTTGACAATCGAGGACTTACCCACATTAGGCCGTCCCACCACTGCAATGCGTGGCAGGTCTTCCTGCATTATGTCGGACATCTCTTTGCGGAACTTGCTCACCACCAGGTCGAGCAAATCGCCGGTGCCGCTGCCTGTCTGGGCCGATATACACATGGGGTCGCCTAGCCCGAGCGAATAGAACTCGGCGGCATTATAGCGCAGCTCGTTGCTGTCGGTCTTGTTGCAACACAGTATTGTCGGCACTTTCGAACGGCGCAGTATGTTTGCCACCTGCTGGTCGAGGTCGGTCACACCGGTCGTGATGTCAACCATGAAGAGTATGGCGTCACACTCTTCGATGGCGATGCGCACCTGCTTCCTTATTTCCTCCTCGAAGATGTCGTCGCTGTTAACTACCCATCCACCGGTATCGACCACCGAGAACTCTTTGTTACCCCACTCACACTTGCCGTACTGACGGTCGCGCGTGGTGCCGGCCTCCTCGCTCACTATGGCGTGGCGGGTCTTGGTCAGACGGTTGAAAAGTGTGGATTTGCCCACATTGGGACGGCCTACTATTGCTAAGAGATTTGCCATTATCGTCGTTGTTATTTATTTACATCTTTCTCTATAACATAAGGACAGTGTGCATAGCAGCACTTTTGTCCATGTCACTCCCTCTCCATATACTCGCTCACGGTTTTCATGATTTCCTCACCACGCAGGCCGCGGCGGAGGATTGTGCCGTCGGGACCGAATAGGATGATTTGCGGGATAAATGCCACGCCGTAGGGTGTCGAAGCGGCACCATCAATGTCACGAATCTGCGGGTAGGTGATGCCCAGGTCCTCCATTGCCTTCTTTGTGTCTTCGGGTTTGTCGTTCACAGGTATGCCTACAACTACAAAACCACGGTCCTTGTATTTGTTGTAGGTTTCGATGATGTTTGGTATCTCGGCCTTGCATGGTCCGCACCACGATGCCCAGAAGTCGATAAGCACATAATTGCCCTTGCCCACATAGTCGGACAGGCGATGTGCCTGGCCATCGTATTCAACCTTGAAGTCGGTAAACATCATGCACTCCTCGGTCTTGGCCGTCAGTTCAAAAGATTGGCGGTTAGTGATAAGCCCCGGCACTTTTCTTATGCTTGGGCCTCCATTATCGAACAGGGTCTTGAACGTGAACCTCTCTATATAATAGCTGAAGTAATAGAACGAGCGTGCGCCGAGGCCGTCGTTGAGGTGTGCGCTCACCTGCTCCACCACCTTGGCCGTGTGAATGTCGTACGATTCCTCGCGTGTCAACGTACCGTCCTTCACTTTGGCTTCATAGGCAGCAAGTTCATTCACCAGCTTCACGAACGCATCGTTGAGCGGTGCACCCTTGCCGTAATAGTTTCGCCCAAACAAGGTAATATTGCCTGGTTCCAGGATAAACTGCCCGGAGGGGTCACCCTCCTTGGTAACGAGTTCGACAAACTTCGACCCCTCGACACGTCCCGTAAACGTGAACCGTCCATCGTGTACGTCTGCCGAGTCGAGGACTATGCTATCGCCCACTTCATACATATACACACGAGTCGTCTCATGGCTGTCTTGTCCCGTTATTCGATACTCTCTCTGTGCGTGCGTCATCGCGGCACACACCACCACTGCTGTAAAAAGGAATAGTCGTCTCATATATTTATTGGTCATAACTCCGGTCTGTGTTCCCTGGGAGAAACGCACTAAACGTAACTTTGCAGGGATTTCGACTGCCCTGGGAGAAACGCACTAAACGTAACTTTGCAGGGATTTCGACTGCCCTGGAGAAACGCACTAAACGTAACTTTGCAGGGATTTCGACTGCAAAGTTAGGAAAAAAAACATCAATGGCAAACTCGACAGGACAAAAACCGCCGGTCCGACTCCTTTTTCTATTCCTAACAGTGCGATACCGGCACTGATGAGGTGTTCCAAATCATTCTGACAGATGCATCTGCACATACGTACGTACAGGTTCGCACGAATATATCCTCAGGCTTCCACGAATATATGTGACAACGTGCATGTATATACGTGTAACTGTGAGTGCGCAGTCGCAGGGGCGAGAGTGCGCAGTCGCAGGGGCGAGAGTGCGCAGTCGTTTCCGCATACCTGTTTTTCCGGCCCTGTTTCAACCCAAAACGAACCTCTATTCCACAAGGAGGCTCATCAGCGTCGATTTATCCACAGTTTGCAGGGATTTCGACTGGAAAATTATATAAAAATCTCGATATACCGGCTTATATATCGCGATTTTTATGTAACTTTGCAGCGATTTACACACATATACGAAACAAAAACAAACAACAGATATGATCAAAATTACATTTCCCGACGGCAGTGTGCGCGAATATGCAGCTGGCGTTACGGGACAAGAGATTGCCGAGAGCATCAGCCCCCGGCTGGCCGCAGAGGTGCTGGCCTGTGGCGTAAACGGAGAAACCGTAGAACTGAACCGCCCTATACAAGACGACGCAACCGTAGTACTATACAAATGGGATGCTCCTGAAGCCAGGCACGCATTCTGGCACACCTCGGCACACCTCATGGCCGAAGCACTGCAAGAACTGTACCCAGGCATACAATTCGGCATCGGACCTGCAATCGAAAACGGATTCTACTACGACGTGATGCCGCCAGAGGGTGTAAAACTGAGCGATGCCGACTTCCCGAAGATAGAACAGAAAATGCAAGAACTGGTGCAGAGGAAAGAACAACTGGTGCGCAAAAACATAAGCAAAGCAGATGCACTGAAGTTCTTCGGCGAGAGCGGACAGTCATACAAAAACGAACTCATTGCCGACCTCGAAGACGGTCATATCACAACATACACCCAAGGCAACTTCACCGACCTATGCCGCGGACCACACCTTGTGAGCACAGCAGAAATCAAAGCAGTGAAAGTGCTCTCAGTAGCTGCCGCATACTGGCGAGGCGATGAAAAACGTCCGATGATGACCCGCGTATATGGCATATCCTTCCCCAAAAAGAAAATGCTCGACGAATACCTCGCAAAGATAGAAGAAGCAAAGAAACGCGACCACCGTAAGATCGGTAAGGAACTGGAGCTCTTCATGTTCTCCGATATGGTCGGAAAAGGACTGCCCATCTGGCTGCCGAAAGGAACGGCCCTCCGCCTGCGTCTCGAGGATTTCCTCAAGAAGATCCAGAAGCGTTACGGCTACCAGCAGGTCATCACGCCGCATATCGGTTCCAAACAACTCTATATCACTTCCGGTCACTGGGACCACTACGGCAAGGACTCTTTCCAACCTATCACCACGCCGGAGGAAGGAGAAGTCTATCTCCTCAAACCGATGAACTGTCCTCACCACTGCGCTATCTTTAAGAATAGTCCGCGCTCCTACAAAGACCTGCCTTTCCGCTGTGCGGAATTCGGCACCGTCTATCGCTACGAGCAGTCGGGCGAGTTGCACGGACTCACACGCGTGCGTTCCTTTACGCAAGACGACGCGCATATCTTCTGCCGCCAAGACCAGGTAAAACAAGAGTTCATCCGCGTGATGGAGATTATCGAGATCATCTTCAAAGCATTGGATTTCGAGAATTTCGAAGCGCAGATATCGCTCCGCGACCCCAATAACCATGAGAAATATGTCGGTTCCGATGAAGTGTGGGCAATGGCTGAACAGGCTATTATTG
>CALGGJ010000050.1 GCA_937915745.1 uncultured Prevotellaceae bacterium
ACGTCGCGATGCGCTGCTCGAAAACGTGACCGTGGCTGAAGACGGCAAGATAGACTTTGCCGACAAGAGCGTGACAGAAAACACACGCGTGAGCTACCCTATAGACCACATCGAGAAGATAGCACAGAAAGTAAACGGCAAGAGTGCAGGACCAGACGCACAGAACGTCATCTTCCTCTCGGCTGATGCATTCGGAGTACTGCCTCCAGTTTCAATCCTGACACCAGAGCAGACTAAATACTACTTCCTCTCAGGATTCACGGCAAAGCTCGCAGGAACAGAACGCGGCATCACCGAACCAACTCCGACATTCTCTGCTTGCTTCGGACAGGCATTCCTCGAACTGCACCCAACCAAGTATGCAGAAGAACTGGTTAAGAAGATGGAGAAGAGCGGTGCAAAGGCATACCTCGTAAACACCGGATGGAACGGTACAGGCAAGCGTATCTCAATCAAAGACACACGTGGAATCATCGACGCCATCCTCGGCGGAGCAATCCTGAATGCACCTACAAAGAAGATCCCTTACTTCGACCTCGAAGTGCCTACACAACTCGAAGGCGTGGCATGGGGCATCCTCGACCCTCGCGACACTTATCAGAACCGCAATGAATGGGAAGAGAAGGCTAAAGACCTGGCTGCACGATTCATCAAGAACTTCAAGAAATACGAGGGAAACGAAGCAGGCAAGGCTCTTGTAGCAGCAGGCCCAAAGCTTTAACCCAAATCGGTCATTAGGCTGTTTCGTCACTCTATAACTTTTGTTGGCATCATCAAAACGCTAATGACCGATTGGGGTTTAAGTGGAGTACAATAAATAACATGTAATAAATAATAGCCATCCGGATGGGCGTGCAACGCGCCACATGCCGGATGGCTTTGTTATCTCCTCCTCTCCGCCGTAGCAGTGAAGAACACGTCGCCGCTCGAGTTGAGGGCTGTCTCTACCGAGTCTTGTATGACACCGATGATGAAACCGACAGCAACGGCTTGCATCGACACATCGGCCGAGATGCCGAAGAACGAACATCCCAACGGAATGAGCAGGAGCGAACCGCCTGCAACGCCCGAAGCTCCACATGCGCCAAGAGCGGCGATGGAACATAGTATCAGTGCCGACAGGAAATTGACCTCGATACCTACAGTATGAGCCACTGCAAGGGTCATGACGGTGATGGTGATGGCCGCACCATTCATATTAATCGTTGCACCCAACGGGATGCTCACTGAATAGAAGTCTTCATCGAGTCCGAGCTTGCGACACAAGTTCATGTTGATGGGAATGTTGGCAGCCGACGAACGGGTGAAGAACGCATTCAATCCACTCTCGCGCAGACACATCCACAAGAGTGGATAGGGGTTACGGCGAGTGAAGAGGAACGAGAGCAAGGGGTTGACAACGAGTGCGGAGAACAGCATACATCCCACAAGCAGCAGGATGAGCTGTCCGTAATCGGCAAAGATGTTGAGTCCGCCTTCCGACACCGACTCGAACACAAGGCCGAGAATGCCGAACGGAGCCAGCTGTATTACCCATCCTACTATGGCCGACACCACATTTGCCAGGTCGTTCACCACATCAATGGTGGCAGGACGTGCAAATCGTTTCAGTGCGAGACCCGTCAGCACTGCCCACAGCAGTATGCCTATATAGTTGGCATTCGATATCGAGAGCATCGGGTTTGACATCATGCCCACAAGCATGTTGGAGAAGATATCGGCCAGGCGCGTAGGTGCATTGTCGGTCGCGGCATCCTTCAGCGTCATGACAACAGGAAACAGCATACTTCCCACCACGGCCACGAAAGCTGCAAGAAGCGTGGAGAGCATGTAGAGCAGGATCACGGTGCGGAACCTGGGACCAAGCCCACCCTTTGCCCTCGCTATACTTGCAGTCACCAGCACCGCCACTAATATCGGAGCAATAGCCTTCAATCCGCTGATAAACACCTTACCAAGTATGCCGATACCGGTAAGGCTCGGTGCAAAAAGTCCGAGTAACGTACCGACAACGATACCTATAAATATGCGGAGCAACAAACTCTTGCTGCTCCACCAACTGAGTATATTTGATACTTGCAACATCATCTCATTTGCCGTTTTTTTTTGGGGGCTAGGGTGGAGGAGTGTAGTTTGAGCAAGTTTCTTTGGCATGGCGAGAAACCGAAGACCGAAAGTCAACCAAGCACTCCTTCAATGCCGCAAAAAACCTGCTCAAAGATAAACATAGAACCACCAAGACGTTAATAATCCCGATTTGGTGTTTAATTATTCATTAAGACAAATTTGCGGAAGTTGTCGAGGTCTTCCTTGTTTGGATGTCCCATGTGTACGGGTCCCATCGAGCCTTTGCATGTAAACTCATGGTCGGCAACCTTAATGCCTTGAGCCTCGAGCATGGCACGCATCTGCGGAACCGGCGACTTGATGATTGCGCACGAGCCGAAACAGACGACGCAGCCAACCATCTCGGGCTTCAATGTCTTTATAAACTCTCCTATGCTGGAATCAACCTTACCCATGAACACCCCTGCACCAAGGTAGAGTGTATCAACTGGTTCGGCGAGAGGCACACTGACAACTTCGGCTTTCGCCCCTGTCAGTTCACTAACTATCTGGGCCATCTTTGTCGTGTGCCCAAACTTGCTGTAATAACGAATTGCAGTTTTCATGTCTTTTTTTATAATTAATAATCAATAATGAATCCACTTTAAAAAGTCGGACAGTCCGACCACATTAATATATTACGT
>CALGGJ010000051.1 GCA_937915745.1 uncultured Prevotellaceae bacterium
CTTCAGAGCCTAATATCAGATACACTCCTGCGCTCCGCTCCGTCGGTATGACAGGGCGGAAGGTCTCCGTATAGGTCGAATTGGTCGGAGTGGGTTATCCTGACTTTGTAGAAGCATCCGCACCGCAGCCTGCGTTCGGCTGCAGGTATGAGTACTTCGGGGTCCACCTCGGGCGAGTCGAACTCGGTGCGTCCCACATAATACTGTCCTTCTTTCCTGTCTATCATGACTTTTAGTGTCTGCCCCACCTTCTCTGCCTGCACCTGGGCCGAAATCTCTTGTTGCAGAGCCATGAGGCGGTCGAGCCGCGCCTGTTTCACTGCGGGCGGTATGGTGTCGCGGTAGTGGCGTGCGGCATAGGTGCCGTCTTCGTGTGAGTAGGCAAAGGCTCCCATGCGTTCGAACCGTGCCCACCTGGTGAACTCGATGAGTTCTTCAAACTCACGGTCGCCCTCGCCGGGAAATCCCACCATGAGTGTCGTGCGCAGGTGTATGCCCGGCACTGCCTTGCGTATCTGCGTGATGAGTTGGTAGGTCTGTGTGCTGTCCACATGCCGGCGCATGTTGGTAAGCACGTGGGAGTTGATGTGTTGGAGGGCTATGTCGAGATATCGGCACACGTTGGGGTTGCGCCGCATCACGTCGAGCAGGTCCATCGGGAACTGGTGTGGATAGGCATAGTGCAGGCGTATCCACTTCACGCCTTTCACGTGTGCCATGCGTTCGACCAGTTCGGCTATACACCTTTTTTTATATATATCGAGTCCGTAGTAGGTGAGTTCTTGTGCTATCACCTGCAGTTCCTTCACCCCCTGGCCCACCAGCCACTCCACTTCGGCAATGATGTCGTCCATCGGCCGGCTATGGTGCCGACCCGTCATGATGGGTATGGCGCAGTATGCGCAGTGGCGGTTGCATCCTTCCGATATCTTCAGGTAGGCGTAGTGGCGAGGGGTGGTGATGTGACGAAGTGGGAGGGTCTGCGCGGAAGGGTTATCGTTAGGGTTAAGGTTAAGGTTAAGGTCGTCTATTATCCTTCCCCAGTCGAACTTGCCGTATATGCCGTCAACCTCCGGCAGTTCGTGTCCCAGGGTCTTGAGGTATCGCTGCGAGAGGCATCCCATGACGTAGATGCGACCGACGAGTCCCCGTGCCTTGCGTTCGCAGCATTGCAGTATGGTGTTTATCGACTCTTCCTTGGCATCGCCTATAAAGCCGCATGTATTGATGACGACTGTGTGTCCTCGCGGATGTTCGGGGTCGTGTTCCACCTTGTACCCCAAGGCTTCGAGCCGTGCCATGAGTGTTTCTGAATCGACGAGGTTCTTCGAACATCCGAGTGTTATGATGTCGATCGTCTTAGTGTTCATTGCCATCGAATAATGAATCGACAAATGCCCGGCGGTTGAATGGTTGCAGGTCGGCCATTCGCTCGCCCAGTCCGATGTATTTCACTGGAATCTTAAATTGGTCGCTGATGCCTATCACCACACCTCCCTTGGCAGTTCCGTCGAGTTTGGTGATTGCCAGTGATGTGACCTGTGTGGCTGCGGTGAACTGTCGTGCCTGCTCAAATGCGTTCTGTCCGGTCGAGCCGTCGAGCACGAGCATCACCTCGTCGGGGGCTGTAGGCATGAGTTTCCTGATTACGTTGCGTATTTTTGTCAGTTCGTTCATCAGCCCCACCTTGTTGTGCAGGCGTCCGGCGGTGTCGATGAGTACCACGTCGGCATGGCTGGCAATGGCCGAGCTGACCGTGTCGTAGGCCACGCTGGCAGGGTCGCTCCCCATCTGTTGATGTACGACCGGCACTCCTACCCTCTCGCCCCATATACACAGTTGCTCAACCGCCGCGGCGCGGAACGTGTCGGCAGCTCCCAGGACCACGCTCCTGCCCGAGGCCTTCAGCTGATATGCCAGCTTGCCGATGGTGGTGGTCTTGCCTACTCCGTTCACTCCGACAACCAGTATGACGTAGGGCCCGTCGTGGTCGGCACCTATGTCGAAGCCCTTGGTATCGTCAGTACCGCTCTCGGTGAGCAGGGCTGCAATCTCGTCGCGCAGTATGCTGTTGAGCTCGGATGTGTTTACATATTTGTCGCGAGCCACACGTGCCTCGATGCGCTCAATGATTCGCAGGGTGGTGTCCACGCCTACATCGCTCGTCACAAGCACTTCCTCGAGATTGTCGAGCACTTCGTCGTCAACCTTCGACTTGCCGGCTACGGCACGGGCTATCTTGCCGAACATGCTCTCTTTGGTCTTGGCAAGGCCTTCGTCGAGGGTCTCCCTCTGTTTCTTGCCGCCGAAAATACTGAAAAGTCCCATCTTATGTCTAATCTTTTTTAAGTTTCGCATGTATATGTTTCATATACAGATACGCTCCTGCGGTATTTCATACCTCCGTCGGTATGACTTCGGGGTGTTTGTGCCATGCACCCCCTGCTGCCCATCCGGCAACCTTCCCGCCCTGTCATACCGGCAGAGCGGTCTGCAAAGTTATGAAAAAAAATGCATTTTCCTACGTTCATGTCGAAGAAATCTTACGACAGCACGGCTTTTGGCCCCGTGCAGGCATCCGTTTTCATTGCAGCGACAACAAAATGAGTGCGCACGCATGAAGCCGCGAGTGCGCAGTCATGAGGCTGATAGTGCACACTCACAAGGCCGCGAGTGCGCACTCGCGGAAACTATTTTCGGTGACAAAGTATATTTTTATGCCATTTGTCTTGCTCATGTCAATATTTGTAGCTATCTTTGCATGTTAAACAGGTCGCGCGCGCACGTAAAAACAAATATGTAGGCGCAATCGTCGCCCGGCAGGGCAACCGACAACAATACAGACAATGAACACCGCCGGAAAGAAATCGCCAAAGGAACTGGGTAGTCAACCCGTAGGCAAGCTGCTGTTGCAGTATGCCGTGCCTGCCGTTGTGTCGATGCTTGCCGCGTCGGCCTACAACATCGTTGACCGTGCATTCCTTGGACAGAACGTAGGTGCGCTGGCCATTGCCGGCCTCGCCATCACGTTCCCCGTCATGAACCTGTCGGCTGCCTTCGGCGCCATGATAGGTGCAGGCGGCTCGACACTGCTGAGCATCAAGCTGGGACAGCGCGACTACAATACGGCCGAGCGCGTGTTGGGCAATGTGGTGAACCTCAACATCATTGTGGGCGCACTGTTTGCCATTGTGGCAATAGCATTCCTCGACCCCATACTGACATTCTTCGGAGCAAGCCCCGACACCATAGTGTATGCCCGCGACTACATGCTCATCATACTCTACGGCAACATCATAAACCACCTCAACCACGGGTTGGTGAACGTACTGCGTGTGACCGGACACCCCAACAAAGCCATGATATCGGTGGTTGGCGGAGTGGGCATCAACATAGTGCTCGACTACCTCTTCATCTACCAATGGCAACTGGGCATCGCAGGAGCGGCATGGGCCACAGTGCTGTCGCAGACCATCGGACTGGCATACCTGGTGTGGGCTCTGTGCAACCGCAACGACCTCATACACCTGCACCGCGGAATCTACGCCATACGCCGCCGCATTGTGAAAAACATCTTCGCAATAGGCATATCGCCTTTCTGCATACAGCTATGCGCCTGCATAGTGGTGATACTCATAAACCGAGGGCTGAAAACCCACGGCGGCGACCTGGCAATAGGCGCCTACGGCATAGTTAACAGCATCACATTCATGTTCATCATGATTGTGATGGGAATCACCCAAGGCATGCAACCCATTGCCGGCTACAACTACGGAGCACAACAATACGACAGAGTGACACAGGTATTGCGCCATGCCATCGTATATTCCACGGCAGTGATGCTAACAAGCTTCGTCATATGCGAGTTCTTCCCACACATCCCAATCGTGATATTCACCGACGACGCCAAAACCACACGCCTGGCAATCGAAGGCATGAGAATCATACAGATACTCTCGCCACTGGTGGGATTCCAAATCGTCGTCGGCAACTTCTTCCAAAGCATAGGCATGGCACGCAAAAGCATATTCCTGTCGCTGAGCAGGCAACTGCTCTTCCTCGTACCACTGCTACTCATTCTACCACACTACTACGGCACAAAGGGCGTGTGGGCCAGCATCACCGTGGCCGACGGACTCGCAATCATCGTATCGGCCACCATGCTATTACACTTCTACAAACACGGTGCATTCAAAAACCGAACCGACATAGACCTATAACAAACATAAAAACATACTGAATTATGGAAAACTACGTTATCACCATCGGCCGCGAACTGGGCAGCGGCGGCAAACTCATCGGGGAAATCATGGCCAAAGCCCTCGGTGTATCACTCTACGACAACCGGCTCATCACAATCGCAGCACAAGAAAGCGGCATCAACCCCGCCCTGTTTGAAAAAGCCGACGAAGTGACAAACAAAGGCTTGGGCGCCTCTGTGGTAAGAACAATCACATCGCCATTCCAGTCGATGAGCAACTTCTACGACAACTCACTGAGCAACGAAGCCCTGTTCAAGCTGCAGACCGACGTCATCAACCAAAAAGCAGAAACAGAAAACTGCATCATAGTAGGACGCTGCGCCGACTATATACTGCGCAACCACCCACGCCACCTCAACATCTTCGTACGTGCCAACTACGACGACCGCGTCAAATTCATCTGCGACCGCGACAAACTCTCACCGGCCAAGGCACGACACCTGATAGACAAGACCGACAACCAACGCAGCGAATACCACGACTTCTACTGCGAAACCAACTGGGGCGACAGCCGCGCATACGACATCTGCGTCAACAGCTCACTGCTCGGACTCGAAGGCACCGCACAATTCCTGCTCGACTTCGCAAAGAGATACTTCAAAATCTGAGAGAGTTCAGAAAACCCCGAGAACCCAGGAAACACGGAAAACTCCACCCCTCACCAATAACAAAAGATTGCAATTTTAGGATTAACATAATAGACACAGATGAACTGGTTGACAGAACTCTTTACCAACGGACAGTCGGTTGCACACATCGTGATGCTCTACTCGCTCGTTATCGCACTCGGCGTATTGCTCGGCAAACTGAAAATAGGAGGTATATCGCTGGGGGTGACATTCGTGCTGTTTGCAGGCATCATTGCCGGACACATACTCAACGCCAGACACATCACCGAAAACACAACGGTGATGAACTTCATACAAGACTTCGGACTCATACTCTTCGTCTATACCATAGGACTGCAAGTAGGGCCGTCGTTCTTCACATCGTTCAAACAAGGTGGCATAAAGATGAACATCATCGCAACCGGAATCATCGCGCTCAACATAGCCGTGATGCTCATACTATACTACGCATTCTGCGACACCACCAACCCACAATCACTGCCAATGATGGTAGGCGTACTATGCGGAGCAGTGACCAACACACCAGGACTCGGAGCCGCGGGAGCGGCACTCGACCTGATAGGCCCCGACAAACTCGGAGGCACAATACCGACAATAGCCAACGGATA
Organism: uncultured Prevotellaceae bacterium; assembly: GCA_937915745.1. Taxonomy (GTDB): domain Bacteria; phylum Bacteroidota; class Bacteroidia; order Bacteroidales; family Bacteroidaceae; genus Colivivens. Next base: position 5,500 of record CALGGJ010000051.1, read on the forward strand.
CGCATGTGCCTATCCACTCGGAGTGATAGGCATCATCATGAGCATCATACTCATCCGAGTGTTCTTCAAAATCAACATGAAACACGAGAGCGACGACTACAACTCACTCAACTCCAACCAGGCAGCAGTCAAGCCACACGTCATGAACATCGAAGTGGCAAACCCATCGATAAGCGGCAAGACAATAATGCAAGTGCGACAATATGCTGTACGCAAATTCGTATGCACACGATGCCTGCACGACGGACACGTCACACTGCCCAACAAAGACACACAACTCTACCAAGGCGACCGCCTCTGCATCGTATGTGCAGAAGAAGACGCCGAGGCAATCACAGCATTCATCGGACACACAGTAAGCGTCAACTGGGAAAAACAAGACACACCACTGATGTCTAAACAACTGCTCGTGACACGCGACAAAGTAAACGGCAAGACACTCGGCAGCCTGCATCCAAGCAGCATATACGGAGTCAACGTATCAAGAATCTTCCGCTCAGGCATCGAACTCTTTGCCAACCCCAACATGGCACTTCAAGTAGGCGACAAACTGGTGGTGGTAGGTCCCGAAGACGCAATACAACTGTTTGCAAACAAAATAGGCAACCACCGCGCACGCCTGGACAAGCCAAACCTCGTGACAATATTCATTGGCATATTCATCGGCATCATCTTCGGAAGCCTCCCATTCAACATCCCAGGAATGACAATGCCGGTAAAACTGGGCCTGGCAGGCGGACCACTCATCATCGCCATACTCGTGGGACGATTCGGATTCAAACTCAAACTCGTGGCATACACATCAAGCAGTGCGTCGCAGATGATTCGCGACATCGGACTCGTACTCTTCCTCGCAAGCGTCGGCATCAAAGCCGGAGGGAACTTCGTTGAAACAGTGATGAACGGAGGACTCATGTATGTGCTCTACGGATTCATCATCACAACACTGCCACTCATCATCATGGGCTGCGTGGCACGAATATACTACAAAGAAAACTACCTGCTGCTCATGGGAATAATGGCAGGAGCCACAACCGACCCGCCGGCATTGGCATACACCACACAAACCGCCAACAACGACATACCGTCGATAGGATACTCAACAGTATATCCACTGTCAATGTTCCTGCGCATCGTGACAGCACAAGTAATAATACTCATGCTATGTTCATAGTACTCGCTTTCATCCAAGGACTGCTCGTGGCACTCAATCCCTGCCAGATTGCAATAAACATATCGGCACTGACCTACCTGAGCGGACGCAGCAACAACACCAGGGAACTGAAACATAAGGCACTGCTCTACACCACCGGACGAATTACGACATACACATTGCTGGGCGTTGCACTGATGGCCATCTGGGAAAAAAGCACAGCAACAGAAAGCATACGCAACATACTGAGCCGCGGAGAAAACCTGCTGCCATACATACTGACAGCAATAGGCGCATTCATGCTCTACCGAGTGTTCCGACACCACGAACACCATGACGACAAATGCCATAACTGCGGACAGACCATCCAGCGCAGCGGACCATCGGGAGCATTCATACTGGGACTCATGCTGGCATTTGCCTTCTGTCCCGAAAGCGCAGTAATATACTTCGGCATGATGATGCCACTGGCCGTAACCAACACACTTGGAGCACTTGCACCACCAACCTTCGCAATCGCATCGGTCATACCGGTGATGCTCATCGCTCACCTCATGACAAAAGCAGACAAACACGTGAAGGCATTCACCCTGAGGTTTAAGCACTTCCAACAAATAGTCAACGCAATCATTGGCACAGCATTCATAGCCACAGCCATAATAATGATTGCAAACTGAAACACAACACACAGAGATGAAACGTATCGGACTCCTGTCAGACACCCACGGATACTGGGACGACCGGTATGCCAAACACTTCGAGCAATGCGACGAGATTTGGCACGCCGGCGATATCGGCACACTCGAAGTGGCCACCCGCCTGGCAGAAATACGCCCGCTGAGAGCCGTGTACGGCAACATCGACGGAGGCGACATACGCATGACATACAGCGAGAAATACCGATTCAGGTGCGAAGACGTGGAAGTGCTGATGAAACACATTGGCGGATATCCAGGAAACTACGACCCGTCAATACGGGCCAGCATCTATGCCAACCCACCACAACTGTTCATATCAGGACACAGCCACATACTGAAAGTGATGTACGACAAGACACTCGGACTACTGCACATCAACCCCGGAGCTGCAGGAGTATTCGGTTTCCACAAAGTACGTACACTGGTCAGGTTCGTAATCGACGGGACAGAAATACGCGACCTTGAAGTCATCGAACTGGCCGAGGGCAAATAAGCAGACTTTCTACAGCTGCAAGTTTAGCGCCAAACTGGAATAATACAAGAGAGACAGGAAACTGCCACATGAACGAAAACCGACAAATGCACAATCAAGAAGATAAATCGGGCAGCGAAATGCTGTCTGAAATAATGCACTTGTTGCTCAAGCTGACGATGATGCTCATCACAAAAATGTTGCGCATCATCATCAGGGTTGTACGATTCATGTTCCGAATGCTGAAGATACTGCTGCAAACATGTGCAGACTATTGGAACGACAACAGCACACAGGAAAAAATACGTATGGGACGCCGATGGTGCCTTAATGCCATGCAGGCAGCAGCCCAATGGAGCATAACGGCCTTCCACACAATATGCCGATGGGGTACGGCTGCATTCAAAGCCACATGCCAGGGCATGGTATGGACAGCAAAAGCCATTGTACGGGGAATCGTACACCTGCGACCGACGGTCATCCTCATAGGTCGCGCCACAGCAACAGGACTGAAAGCCACATGGCATGGCATCGTGTGGGCAGGACGCATGTTGAAAGCATTTGCAAGACACAGGCAGCGTGCCTATAGGTCATTCAGACAAAACAAAGGCTTCAAAGGGCTGCTAATCGACATCAAAAACCATCTGCAGCAACGCATCAATGACTATATGGACGAAGGGCAGGAAGACAAAGAAAGCAATGCCATGAGCTACAGTGAATACATAACCGATGAGATTGGCAACGACAACAAGACCAGTTCCATCGGCAAGAAAATATATACAGGAATGAACAAACTATTAGACGACAACGGCTGAAATGGGAAAAGAGAACACACATACACACAGGCGCACACCATGCGCCATCGTGCCATTCATCATTCTGTTGGCAACGATGATGCTGGCAGCCTCGAGCGCACATGCCGTGCTAAAAGAAAAAGACCTTGCACAGACCCTGAGTGTGTTGCGGCTTGAGCTGGAACAAAGCTATCATGAGCAGAAATCGTTTATGGCGAGATATGAGCAACAGAGCGCATCGCAGCACAAAGAGCTGATAACATATATGAAACGCAGTGAGCAGATTGGCCTCATGCTCTATTCGCAGAAGAACGACTTCACATTCGATGTGGCCTACGCCTGCAACGAGGCTGCCACACTCTTCAAACAGTTGAACAAAACCAACATACCATACGACCGCATACGCAGCCGCATGATGAACGAGATAGCGCAGTATGACAGCCTTATCATTTCGCTCAAGGAATTGCCGCCAACAGTGGAAAGCGGAAGTAAAACCACTGATACCGAGGCGATAAACAACAAACTGACAGCTATCGAAGATGAACTCATCGGTACGCCCCATGCCACGAAGCCGTTTATCCTGACCCAAAGCGAGCAGAAAGACCGCGAGATGTGTCTCATATATGCAAAGGCACTGAGGAACAATCTGATGCGCATGCTCAACTCCATCGAAGAAGACCAGCAATACTACTCGCTTGTGAGCGACAAAGTTCGCAAACTTTACAACTACTCGCAAAACAAGTACAAAGACATCCAGAACAACCTGATACAGAATGTAGGCAACAACTATTTCAATGTGTTGCGTGCCCTGCCCCAGCAAATACAGCATGCCCGCCGCGAATATCAGGATAAGTATCGCTCGTTTGGTTCCACCGGCAAGCGCTATTCTGAATGGCGCGGTCCGATAGTGTTGGCTGTGAGTATCTTTATGCTGTTCTATATATTTTTAGCGACAATTCTGAGCAACATCATCTTGCGTGTCGTGCCGGTGCTGACCCGCAGGCTGTTTCCCAAGTTTGCACAAAAGTTTGAAGTGAAAGTGTTGAAAGGATGGCTCAACTTCAACCACGAAGCCTACAAGCATCAACGCGGCATCATCATACTGGCCCTCGGTGTAGGCATCTTTGCAATTGCGATTACGATAGCCAACCAGTTCATATCGCTCAATCTCTTCATCATGGCGTCTAAGCTGATGATTAACTTCGCATGGCTGTTTGAGGCAATACTCATTTCGCTGCTCATAAGGCTGAAGCCGGAACAGACCAAACGCGGTGTTGCAATCTACATGCCGTTCATTTGGATGGCACTCGTCATCATCTTCTTCCGCATCGTGCTGATTCCTAACAACACCATCAACCTCATTTTCCCGCCAATCATACTTGCATTCACTATCTGGCAGTATTTCGTCATCATTCGCAACAAGTCCGAGCTGCCGTTCATCGACCTTGTTTATTCGGGCATATCGCTCGTGGTACTGATTGTATCGTGTGTGTGCTCATGGTTGGGATACACGTTAATGGCCGTTCAGGTCATCATCTGGTGGACATTCCTCCTGGCTGCCATAGAGACCATCAATTGCGTCTATGACCTGCTTAACAAGTATGAACGTCGGATACTTGTGGCACAGGTTATCAGTGATGAACACACCCTCTCAGACAGGCGCCGGCTGATACTTCAGCGCAACAATGGCGAACTCGACAAAGCCATGGCCAAGGGCCGTTACATACACAAGACGTGGCTGTTCGATTTCATAGAGCAGACCATCGTGCCGATGGCCACTGTGGGAGCCGTGATTGCCAGTTTCTACTGGGCTGCCGACATATTCGAGATGACGGCTGCATGTACCGAACTCTTCACCCGCACCATAATAGACGAACCGAAGTACATACAACTGTCGCTGCTGAAACTATCGACGGTGATAGCGCTTTATTTCCTGTTTAAATACATCAACTACGCCATACACTCGATTTACTTCATGTTCCGTCAGAAGCGTGCCGAGGAGACTGGCGGTGACTTCAACGAGACACTGGCAAAGAACGTAATAGCCATTCTGGTGTGGGGACTCTATATCGTAGTGGCACTCGTGATGCTCAAAGTGCCTCAGACCGGGATATCTGTAGTCATAGCCGGACTTGCCACCGGTATGGGATTTGCCATGAAAGACCTGCTCGAGAACTTCTTCTACGGCATATCGCTCATGAGTGGCCGTGTGCGGGTGGGCGACTACATAGAATGCGACGGCATACAAGGCAAGGTGGAAAGCATAACCTACCAAAGCACACAAATCACGACACTCGACGGCAGCGTCATAGCCTTCCTCAACTCGTCACTATTCAGCAAAAACTTCAAGAACCTGACCCGCAACTACGGATATATCTTGGTAAAAATACCTATAGGTGTGGCCTACGGCACCGACATTTCACGTGCACGCAAACTAATCATCGACGTTGTGAAACCACTGTGTGTGAAAACTGCCGACGACGAACACATAGTTGACCCCAACAAAGCCATAAATGTAGTTGTCGATGGGTTTGGCGACAGCAGCGTCAACCTCATCCTTACGGCATGGGTGCTCTTCAACCAGCGGTGGGCGTTCACCACCCAATCCAGGGAAGCAATCTACAACATATTCAACAAACACGGCATCGAGATTCCATTCCCTCAGCGCGACGTTCACATACACACAATTGCAAGCCAAGACACCCATTCAGACAGCAATTGAGTACAAAAACAACTTTTTTACTAAAAAAAGCCGCCAAAAGCGATGTTGTGTAAAAAAAATGTATTACATTTGCGACAAATAGCAACCCGACCAGTACTCGACAATAAACAAAAAGACATAAATTATGGAAATCAAGAAATCAAAGAAAGCCGACCTTGAAGGGCAGAAGAGTACCAGTATGCTCATTGGATACATCTTTGCCCTTGGCGCAGTTTTCGCTGCGTTTGAGTGGACTACCCGCGACTACAAGGAGACCGAGCCTGTAATCTATGCAGCATATGCTCCTATGGAAGAAGAAGTTCCACCAGTAACACAACCTATTTTCCAGACAGCTCCGCCACCACCGCAGGAAGCACCACAGGTGGCCGAAATACTCGACATCGTTGACGATGACGAAGAAATCGAAGAAGAAGAAATCCAGTCGTCAGAAGACACCAACGAGGCCATCTCCGGTCCTTCAGCACCAGTGAGCGGTCCAGTCATGACGGGTCCTATAGCCGACGTAGGAGCAACCGACGAAGACGAAGTGTTTGAAGTTGTAGAACAAATGCCTATGTTCCCAGGCGGTGACGAAGCACTGTTGAAATACCTCGGAAAAAACATCAAATACACCCGTATGGCACAAGACCGGGGAGTGCAAGGAACATGTGTAATCGAATTCGTGGTAAACAAAGACGGATCGGTTGTTGACCCTGTAGTCATAAGAAAACTCGATCCGGACCTCGACAATAATGCACTCGATGTAGTGAAGAAGATGCCTAAGTGGACACCAGGCCTTCAACGCGGCAAACCAGTGCGCGTGAAATATCGTCTGCCAGTGGCATTCCGCTTGACATAACAGGATATAAGAACGACAATAAGGTGTGCCAAATTTAATTTTGGCACACCTTATTATATAAATACGCACGCGCGGAAAAGACGAAATACAACCACGCACTCTCAGGCTCACGAGTGCGCACTCACGACACCACAACTGCGCACTCGCGACGCCACGACCGCGCATACGCAACAATAAAAACAACAAAGTCAGCCAGCACACCAATGAAAGACTACGACCAACTACACGAAATCGTAAACCGCTACATAACCCAAATGCCCTATCCCCCACAGCCCGACGGACTATACGCCCCCATACGCTACGTCCTCTCGCTTGGCGGCAAACGCATACGGCCCATACTCATGCTCATGGCCTACAACATGTATTGCGACACACCTGAAGACATCATGCCACAAGCCCTGGCCCTCGAGACCTACCACAACTTCACACTGCTGCACGACGACCTCATGGACCGCGCCGACCTGCGCCGTGGCAACCCCACCGTACACAACAAGTGGAACGACAACACAGCAATACTCTCGGGCGACGCAATGCTCATCATGGCCTACCGGCTCTTCACCCAGGCACCCGCAGCGGCCCACAACCCCAACCTGCTGAAAGCACTCCACACATTCAACCAAGCCACACTTGGCGTGTGCGACGGGCAACAATACGACATCGAATTTGAGACACGCAACGATGTGACCGAAACAGAATATATGGAGATGATACGCCTCAAGACATCACTCCTGCTGGCCTGCGCCCTCAAGATAGGAGCCGAACTGGCCGGAGCCTCCCCCACCGATGCCGGACACCTCTACAGCTTCGGCGAACGCATGGGACTCGCATTTCAACTGCAAGACGACCTGCTCGATGTGTATGGCGACCCTGCAGTATTCGGCAAAAACACAGGAGGCGACATCCTGTGCAACAAAAAGACATTCATGCTCATCAAGACACTGGCGCTGGCACAAGGCACCGACCGCGCCGAACTGCAACACTGGATAGACGCAACACAATACGACCCAGCCGAGAAAATCAAGGCAGTCACAGCCATCTACGACCACGTGGGAATCCGCCACATCTGCCAACAACGGATAGAACAGCTGTTCGGTCAATCGCTCCAAAGCCTCGACTGCGTCAACCTGCCGGCACAACGCAAGATACACCTGCAAGACTTTGCACACAGACTGCTCAGACGCAAGAAATAACGACACGAATGTACATCGACACACACTCACACCTCGACGCACCCGAATTTGCCGACGACCTCGAACCCACACTACAACGAGCCAAGGCAGCAGGCGTAGAAACCATACTGCTGCCATGCATCAACCTCGACGGGCTCGACCACCTCGAACAAATATGCCAGCAACACCCAGGCTACCTATACCCCATGATAGGCCTGCACCCCGAGGAAGTGACCGGCAACTACCAACAACAACTCGACCAGATGTACAGCCGGCTGAAAACACACCCCAGCCACTATGTGGCAATAGGCGAAGTAGGGATCGACCTATACTGGGACGACACACACCAAGACCAACAACTCGACGCATTCGAGCAACAAATACAATGGGCCGAAGAATTCAACAAACCACTCATGATACACTTGCGCAACGCCCACCAACAACTCATCAGCATCATGGAGCGCCATAGAGATGCCAACCTCAGCGGAGTGTTCCACTGCTTCACCGGCACAGCCGACCAGGCACGGCAACTACTCTCATTCCCCAACTTCAAACTCGGAATAGGCGGAGTCGTCACATTCAAAAAATCAACACTGCCACAAGTGCTGAAGGAATCAGTGCCCCTGTCGAGAATAGTGCTTGAAACCGACGCGCCATATCTCGCACCAGTACCACACCGGGGCCGACGAAACGAAAGTGCATTTATAACTGCAACTGCACAGTGTCTTTCTGCAATTTACGCCACCGAAATCAAAAATATTGCCACCGAAACAAAGAAAAATGCGTACTTTTTATTCAGATAATAAAAAAATTCCGTATTTTTGTTGCTGAATTCGCCGCGCAGTGTCCGGTCTCAAACCAAAAGAAGACTAAAATCGGGCCAAAACAGCAAAAAAGAGGGAGAGATGCTCGAGTGGCTGAAGAGGCACGCCTGGAAAGCGTGTGACCGGCAAAACCGGTTCGCGAGTTCGAATCTCGCTCTCTCCGCAGAAGTACGGCTGAAACCATCAAGACAAAGAAAAACAGAAACAACTAACAAAATAAAAGTATTAACTTAAACAAATTCAAAAGAACAATGAAGAAAGTATTTGCAATTATTGCACTTATGGGAGTCTTCACATTTGGAATGACTCAGACCATGTCAGCTCAAGACGAAGAAGCTGTTGATACAGAAGCCGCAGTTGAGCAAGTTGACACACTCGAAGCTCAGGAAGAAGCAGCCGAACCTGTTGAGGCAATAGTTTCAGAGCCACAAGTAGAAGAAGTAGGCATGTACAAAACCCTCAAGACCAAGTTCATCGAAGGCGACGCAGGCTTCATGGCAATCGTAGCCATCGCACTCATCATCGGTCTCGCATTCTGCATCGAGCGTATCATCTACCTCGCACTGGCCGATGTAAAGACCGACAAGATGCTTGCAGAAGTAGAAAAAGCACTCGACGCCGACGATGTGGAAAAAGCAAAGACAGTATGCCGCAACACACGTGGACCTATCGCTTCTATATGCTACCAAGGCCTCATGCGCCTGAAAGAAGGAGCCGACTCAGTAGAAAAAGCCGTTGTAGCCTACGGAGCCGTACAAGCATCAAACCTCGAAAAGGGTTGCTCATGGATTACACTCTTCATCGCAATGGCACCATCACTCGGATTCTTGGGAACTGTGATTGGTATGGTACAAGCATTCGACGCTATCCAACAGGCAGGTGATATCAGCCCTACAGTTGTTGCCGGCGGTATGAAAGTAGCCCTCTTGACAACAATCTTCGGTATCATCGTGGCACTCATCCTGCAGGTGTTCTACAACTACATCCTCGCCAAAATCGAGTCAATCACTGCACAGATGGAAGACTCAACCATCTCTCTCCTTGACCTCGTTGCAAAGTACAACCTTAAAAAATAAGGTTTGCCAGATATTCCGGAAATACCAGCAATACCAGTCATACCAGAATACTGTCCATCATGGCAACTCCGGAAAATCCAGACACCCCAATTATTAACTATAAAAAACAAGGAGACCACAATGAATATAGACAAGATATCAAAGATAACACTCTGGAGCCTCATGGGCATCAGCGTAGTCATCTTCATACTCTTCTTCCTGGTGGGATTCGACACACCGTGGGAAGAAAACCCAAAACAATACGATCCTAAGTTCACAGATGCACTCATCATTTGGTCTATGGTACTCAGCGCCGTCACACTGGCGATGATGCTTGTCAGCTTCTTCATGTATGTCAAGGAATACGGCTTCAACAAGTCATACATCTACACATGGGGACTGCCAATCATCACCCTCGCCATCGGTGCCATCATTGGCTTCAGCAACAAGAGCGAAGTGATGCTCATCAACGGTAAAGACTGGAACACACCAGCCAAGCCAGAGACGTTCAACATGGTACTCACCGATTCAGTAATGGTATCAATCGGAATCCTCTTCGTCCTCTCTATCGCTGCAATCATCTACAGCATCGTATTGAAAGGAAAGAAGTAACCAATAAAAACTGAGTGACTATGGGAAAAAAGAGAAAAATGCCAGGTCTGAACACAAGTTCGACAGCCGACATATCATTCATGTTGCTCATCTTCTTCCTCGTCACAACCTCTATGGACACCGACCAGGGTCTGGCACGTACACTCCCTAAACCACCAGAGGAAGACGAACTCAACAACGAGATTAAGGTAAAAGAGCGCAACATCCTCAACATTCGTATCAACAAGGATGACTACCTAATGATTGGCGACGACTACGCTGACATCAGCGAAGTAAAGCCAAGAGCAAAAGAATTTATCGCTAACCCAGAAAATAGGCCAAACCTGCCCGAGCTCAAGCCAAAACAAGTCAAACTGCTCGGCACACGCATGGTAACCGAAAATCACGTAATCTCGGTACAGACCGACCGTGGGACCAGCTATGGCATCTATTTTCAAGTTCAAGACCAACTCGTAGCTGCATACAACGAACTCCGTGACGAGCTTGCAAAACAAGAATTCGGATACAAGTATCAGTTCCTCACAAAAGAAGAACAAGAAGCAATACGCGAGGTCTATCCTCAGAAAATCTCTGAGGCCGAACCAAAACAATACGGAAAGGGCCAGTAAATTATGAGTAGATTTAACAAAGGAAAGAAGGAAATGCCAGAACTGAATACCTCGTCACTGCCCGACCTGATATTCTCGGTACTCTTCTTCTTCATGATGGTAACATCCATGCGCGACGCAACCCTCATGGTAAGATTTGAGCGACCTGCTGGCACCCAACTCGAGAAGCTGGCACGTAAGTCATGTACATCGTTCATATACATCGGACGTCCACTCGACCCACAGCAGTTCGGAACAGGAACCAAAATTCAGATCAACGACAAGATAGCAGAGTCTGCCGAAGTTTACGACTTCGTAATGGACGACCGCAACAAACTTGCCGAAGTTGACAAACCGTTCTACACCGTATCAATCAAGGCCGACCAAAACTCACCGATGGGAACCATAACCGACGTGAAGCAGATGCTACGTAAAGGCTATGCCCTCAAGATTGTCTATTCGGCAACAAAACCAAAAGAATAATCACGGGGATAACAAATAAAAGCGAAAACAAGACACACACGTCATAATGTGATACAGCCTCAACAAAAGAGCGGACAAGCAACAAGCCTTAGTTCGCTCTTTTATTGTATAAACGGCTCGTATAAAAAACATTGTTAGCACCCGATTAACACTTTTTGCCACACGCATACATCCTCTTTCCACAAAATTGTGTAACTTTGCACAAAACTAATATCAGTGTTCAAGCGAGCAGCAAGTTCAAAACTTACCAATTACATGAAACAATATCTCGATTTACTCAACCGCATACTGACCGAAGGCGTACGCAAAGACGACCGTACAGGAACCGGCACCATCAGCGTATTTGGAAATCAGATGCGATTCAATATGGACGAAGGCTTTCCACTTCTCACCACCAAGAAACTTCACCTGAAAAGCATCATCTACGAACTGCTGTGGTTCCTGCGCGGCGACACCAACGCACGGTGGCTGCAAGAGCGAGGCGTAAGAATATGGAACGAATGGGCAGATGAAGACGGGAACCTCGGACACATCTATGGCTATCAGTGGCGTAGCTGGCCCGACTACAACGGCAAGCATATCGACCAAATAAGCGATGTGATACGACAAATAAAAGAAAACCCCGACAGCCGACGACTCATCGTCAGCGCATGGAACGTAGCTGATTTGCCCAACATGAACCTGCCACCATGCCACATACTCTTCCAATTCTACGTGGCAAACCGACGCCTCAGCCTCCAGCTCTACCAACGCAGTGCCGACACCTTCCTCGGAGTACCATTCAACATCGCATCCTACAGCCTGCTGCTGATGATGGTGGCACAGGTCACAGGCCTGCAACCAGGCGATTTCGTCTATACCACGGGCGACACACACCTCTACCTCGACCACCTGGAACAAGCACGACTCCAACTGACCCGCACTCCGCGCCAATTGCCAACCATGCACATCAATCCCAACGTGACAGATATCTTCGGTTTCAACTACGAAGACTTCACACTCGAAAACTACAATCCATACGACCACATCAAAGCAACCGTATCAGTATGATAAAATCCATAATAGTAGCAATAGCCAAGAACTTCGCCATAGGCAGGAATAACACCCTGCTCTACCACATGCCAAACGACATGCACCACTTTAAGCAGACCACAATGGGACACCCAGTCATCATGGGCCGCAACACATTCTATTCATTCCCCCATCGTCCGCTGCCAGGCCGTCGCAACATCGTGCTGGCAATGCCCCACGAAGTACCCGACAACCTCGAGGGAGCCGAATGGGTCAACTCCATCGAACAAGCACTCAGCCTCTGCAACCCCGACGAAGAAATATTCTTCATCGGCGGAGCATACGTGTATCATCAGACACTGCCACTGGCCGACAAACTCTACCTCACCATCATAGATGACGCACCTGCCGATGCCGACACATGGTTTCCCGAAATCAACTACGAAGAATGGACCGAACTGTCGCGACAGGAACACCCTGCCGACAACCGCCACGCACACCCCTATTGCTTCGTTGAACTCATACGCAAACAATAACACAAAACAACATAAAAAATACATAAACAAAAACAAAAAAAGAATAAACTAAGTACGAAAAGCCTGCAACAACGATACGACAAATACACCGCCATACGGTAAGCCCAAGAAAAAAAAACAAATCGGTCAACACAATAAAAACCGATTATCAATTGCAGGTTGCCAATTCTTTTGTATCTTTGCAATCGATTACAAATAATACCACACACAGACATGATGAAGAAATCAACATTAATCCTTACTTTTGCCGTAGCAGCAACGCTGACCACAATGGCCCAGACACAGCCTACGGCCCGTGACGAAATTCGCGAGTTGCCACGCCTTGCAGGCAGTAACTATCTGGCCTATCTCGACCCTGTGGCTCCACTGACAAAGGCTCCAAAGGGTTACGAACCATTCTACATGAGTCACTACGGACGCCACGGCTCACGCTGGCTGTTGAACGACGGCGACTACATGGGATCTATACGCACCCTGCGTAAAGCCGACAACGAAGGAAAACTCACTGCACAGGGACAGAATCTGCTGGCCGACCTCGAGCGATTCTACCCAACCACCGTGCGACGGCTGGGCGACCTCACTACAGTGGGCGAACGCCAGCACCACGGCATAGGCCGACGCATGACCGAGCACTTCCCCGAGATATTCAGCGGAAAGGCCGAGGTGGATGCCAAAAGCACAGTCGTGATACGTTGCATACTCTCAATGACTGCCGAGTGTGAAGAAATCACAGCCTTCAACCCCAACATAAAGATGCACAACGACGTGAGCGAATCGCTGCAATACTACCTCAACAAAAGCTTCAGCGGAGTAGTGCGCCAGCAAAACGACAACGGAAACCGCAGCCGTGAAGTGAATGCCGCCAAACAACGCTATACACACCCAGAGCGCTTCTCGCGCCTCATCTTCAACGACCAGCAATACGTAGCCGACAGTCTCAATGCCGGTAGTTTCATGCGCAGCATATTCAACATAGCAACTAACATGCAAAGCCACGACACCGACATCGACCTGTTGCCTTTGTTCACCAACGACGAACTCTACGACCTCTGGAAAATTACCAACATCGACTGGTACCTGGGTTACGGCGCCGCACCACAGACAGGAAGCATCATGCCATTCAGCCAAGACGAACTGCTGAGAAATATCCTCACAACAGCCGACACATGTGTAACCAAGAAAGGATGGAACGGAGCCACCCTGCGATTCGGACACGAAATATGCGTCATGCCACTGGCCTGCCTGCTCGAACTCGACGACTGCGGCATCGTCTGGGAAGACATGGAGACACTAGACCAACACTGGGTTAACTATCGCATCTATCCTATGGCATGCAACATCCAATTAGTGTTCTACCGCCCGAAGAAAGGCAACGGACCAATCCTCATGAAGGCTCTGCTCAACGAAAAAGAAACAACCATCGCCAACCTCCACACCGACCAATATCCATACTATCGTTGGGACGACTTCAAGGCATACTTCACAAAAAAACTCGACGACTTCAAGGCTCAATACCCAATTGAACGCTATCAACAGCAAAGAAGAAGATAACAGCCCAACACACTAAACAGACACAGATATGAACATACCAATCATTGTCACGGTCGTCGTAGTAGCCATACTACTGCTTTACTTCGTGAACACACAACGCTCGCTCGTCAACCTCGACGAAATGTGCAAGAATGCCCTCAGCCAAATAGAAGTACAACTCAACTCCCGTTGGGATGCACTGCTGGCACTTGCCAAGATGGCATCACAATACTCAAAACATGAGTCGGAGACACTCATCAACGTCATCCAACAACGTCGTGGCGAAAGCGTCAACACACCCGCAGCCGTGAACGAACAACAAGGAGCACTGCAACAAGTGATGGGACGCCTCATTGCCATTGGCGAGGCATATCCAGACCTGAAAGCGGCCGACCTCTTCAAAGAGACACAGACGGGAGTTAAGGACTACGAAGAAAAAGTACGACTGTCGCGTATGGTGTATAACGATACAGCTACCAAAATGAACCGTATGGTGCGCCAGTGGCCATCGTCTATAGTGGCGTCAATGCTCCATTTCGAGCCTAAAGAATATCTCAAAGCAGATGAACAGCAAAAGACCAGCTACCCCAACCTGGACGAAGCATTCAAATAGATACCGCACCATTCCACTCATACGCATAGCCCTTTCGATTGTATTACTGCCGTGGTGCTACATCTTGACAGCCAAGTCACAGTTGCACAACCTTAACATCCGTGTGATGTTAACCCCCGACGGCGATGCCTACATCACCGAAACACGACACATGACCATCGACTCGGAAGGCACTGAGGTGTATCTAGTGGTAGGCAACTTGAATGGGAGTACCGTCAGCAACCTCAGCGTCACCGATGAAAGCGGACGTCCATACACCAACATAGGCGTATGGGATATACACCGCACCCGCAACGAGAAAGCAGGCAAATGCGGCATCGTGACCAAACACGACGGCTACGAACTCTGCTGGGGACTGGGAGCCGAAGGCCAACGCACATACATCACATCGTACGTAGTGACTAATCTGTTGCGCCACTATACCGATGCCGACGGATTCAACTACATGTTTGTGGCCGAAGGCATAAGTCCCCAACCCGAACACGTGAAGCTCACCATAAGCCGCAACGACGGACAACCATTCGATGCCGACAGCACTGGCATGTGGGCATTCCGGTTCTATGGCGACATCAGCCTGCAAGATGGCAACATCGTAGCCGAGACATCAGAGCCGTTCAGCACTCGTAGTGCAATGATTGTAATGGCAAAGTTCGAACATGGACAGTTCCAACCCTCTATGCAAGCCGACGGCACATTCGATGATATGCAGCAGCAGGCATTTGAGGGCAGCGACTATCTTGACGATGACAACGACGGCGATTTGTTTTTCTTCATCTTCTTCATATTCATCCTCATAGCACTTCCGCTCATCTTCATTGCTTACATCATATACAAGTGGTGGCAACGCCGAAAGGTGATGAAAGACCTCACATGGTGGCGTGAAGCGCCTAAGGGCTGCAACCTACAAGAGTCGAACAACATACTAAATGCCTACCGTTACTTCACGTCCGACTACAACAACCTGCTCTCTGCATGTATCCTCCGTCTCATCAGCATCGGAGCCATCAGCATCGAGCCACAGACCTACAAGAATGGCAATACCATCCACAACTTCGTGATACACCCACTGCCCGATAATGCCAACCAGGAGCATATGGTGCGCATGATTCACAACATATTCCGACGGGCAGCAGGAACAGATACCATCCTCGAGCCACACGAGCTCCGCACATGGATGCAACGGCAGGCCAACCAGTCGGTAGTCGATTCCTTTGTACAGAACCTGCACACCAAGACCAGCATCTATCAGTACTCAGGAAAGGAAACTCACGACACCGTCCGCCAGCTCTTCGGGTTGAGGAAATACCTCAAAGAATTCTCGCTCATCGACGAGCGTCATGTGTCTGAACTCGACCTGTGGAAAGACTACATGATTTATGCGACCCTCTTCGGTATCGCCGACCAAGTGATACACGACATGAAGAAAATCAATCCCGAATACTTCAACATGGATAAGGTGGCCAACCAAATGGCCGATGACATGACCCTACCAACCATCTACTCCACATTCCATACGAGTACGTCACGTGCATGGGTAAGCAAAGCTGAGCGTGAGGCACGCGCCTCCGGTCATGGCGGACACGCATCCTTCGGCGGCGGTGGCGGCTTCTCGGGCGGAGGATTTGGAGGTGGAGTACGATAACACCGGCTTCGCCTTCGTGTTCTCGCCTCGGGATAAGAGCAAGCTCTTCTCCACCCGGCTTAACGAAAACGTTCGAATAAATTCAGACGTTTCCTCGCCAAGGCAAAATGCAGGCACTTTGCTCTTCCGGCTTAACGAAAACGTTCAAATTAACTTCAAAATATAACATAAGATGAATAAGATTAGATTTGTCATAACGGCCGTCATTGCTGCGCTGCTCATCAGTTGTGGCACAACCTCGCGTGTACCAATCACCGGTAGGAAACAACGCCTCATGGTAAGCGACGAACAAGTGTTAAGTCTCAGTACCCAGCAGTATCAGCAATATATGCAATCGGCCAAGGCATCGACCAATGCCACCAACACGGCCATGGTTAAGCGTGTAGGGCAGAAACTGGCCAATGCCGTTGTCACCTACCTTAATGCAAACGGGCTAGGTGCCGAGGTGTCGAACTATCAGTGGGAGTTCAACCTTGTTCAAAACCAAGAAGTAAACGCCTTCTGTATGCCTGGTGGCAAGATTGTGGTTTATGAAGGCATCCTGCCCGTTACCAAAGACGAGGCCTCTTTGGCCATTGTGCTTGGCCACGAGATAGCTCATGCTGTTGCCAAACACTCGGCCGAACGTATAAGTAACGAATACAAGAAAGAATCGGGCATGCAGATACTCGGAGCCATCGCATCGGTCTCGGGAGTGAGTTCCGACTGGCAGCAGTTGGGTTCCACCGTTCTCGGCCTCGGAGCCGAAGTATGGTCGTCGGGCTTCTCTCGTTCACAAGAGAGCGAAGCCGACCATATAGGCCTTATTTTTGCAGCTATGGCTGGATACGACCCACAGGTGGCCATCTCGTTCTGGCAACGTATGGCACAAACGGGCAGTGGCACCGCGTCTATATTCAGTGACCACCCGTCAGATGAAAAACGCATCAAGCAAATCACCGAATGGATGCCCGAAGCACTTCAATATTACAAAGCAGCAACCGGTAGTACCATAACGAATAGCAATACACCTACATTCCATTTTTCAACTAAATAGGAGAGCCAGACTGATTTGCTGCTTGACCGCAGTTTTATAATATACAAAAGGTAATGGCAAAGTGGACGTTTTCCCGAAGAAAATGTGTAACCTAGTCGCCGAAAACGAAAACAAGAAATATGCAGACAATACAAAATATGGCGGAACCATTTTTGAAATGGGCGTGCGGCATGGGACAGCTTCTTTCGGATTCCGACCCGCGACGGACACCTCACGCTCTTGTATGTATTATTCCCGCTATTATGGCTCACTCGGGACTTGCACCCGTTAGACAATGCTCATGCCGGGCATACCAATAAGCGGGTGCCGATAACATCAGTGCCGATAACATCAGTGCCGATAACATCAGTGCCCGCTAACATCAGTGCCGCTATTACATCATTAGCACTCAGTTCATCACAGCAAAATAATCTACTATCCCCACCAAATGATTGCTCTTATCCATCACAAGCAAAGAATGTATCTTGTTTTTTTGGAACATTGATTGAATCTGAGTAAGCCTGGCCTCGGGATTAATGGTTTTTGGTGTTGTCGTCATGGCCTCGGAAACCGCAATATTCATAAAGTTTGACCTCGAGCCCTCGACTGCACGACGTATATCACCATCTGTAATAAGACCAAGCAAGCGTTCACCTTCCATCACGATGCCAACACCCAACTTACCATTACTTATTGAAATAAGGGCATCAATCAACTTCATATCCGGCGAAATGACAGGCAGGTTTTCAGTGTACATCACATCCTTCACCCTTGTCACCAGTTTCTTCCCCAAAGAGCCTCCAGGGTGGAACTTTGCAAAATCGCGAGCCTTGAAGTGACGCATCTCAATCAACACACATGCAATTGCGTCGCCCATGGCAATAGCAGCCGTAGTTGAAGATGTAGGGGCAAGATTCAGCGGACATGCCTCGTGCTCCACACTTACGTTGATGTTATGGGTTGAATGACGTGCCAAGAGCGAGTCGGGATTACCCGTCATACTGACAATCGGCAGATGACGCTCGTCGAGAAATGCCGCCATGCGAAGTATCTCATCAGAGTTACCCGAATTTGAAATAAGCACAGCCACATCATTGTCGGTAAACATACCCAAATCGCCATGCAAGGCATCGAGTGGATTGACATAAAAAGCAGGTGTACCGGTACTAGCCAATGTGGCTGCAATTTTTGCTGCAACATGTCCAGACTTGCCTACACCCGACATGACGACATGACCTGTGCAATTAAACAACAGATTAATAGCTCCTTCGAATTCACTGTCGATAGTAGGAATCAGGTCGAGCAAAGCCTGCGACTCATCGCGCAAACACTGCGCTGCTATATTTCGTATATTCATAAATCAGTCAATAAGTGAAGTCACAACCGACTCCAAATCTTTTAAGTACAACATATTGGGGCCATCGCTCAACGCGACTTCAGGGTCGGGATGCACCTCGAAGAAATATCCATCTGCACCAAATGCCTTTGCGGCAAGAGCCATCGACGGCACATACTCACGATTGCCACCAGTCTTACCTCCCGCTCCACCGGGACGCTGAACGGAGTGTGTGCAGTCCATGATAACAGTGTCGGCATATCGTTTCATATCGGCAATATTTCTGAAATCTACTACCAGATTATTATATCCGTAAATATTGCCGCGCTCTGTGAGCCACACATTCGGGTTGCCACTTTCACGCACTTTATCTGCCGGATATCGCATATCGTCTCCACTCAGGAACTGCGCCTTCTTCACGTTCACGATCTTGCCTGTATTCGCAGCAGCGACAAGAAGGTCGGTCTGCCGACAAAGGAATGCCGGTATTTGCAACACATCGACCACTTCGGCCACAGGAGCCGCCTGCCAACTTTCATGAATATCGGTAAGGATTCGCAATCCGCACTTCGATTTTATATCGGCCAACATTTGCAGACCACGCTCCATACCTGGGCCCCGATAAGAGTGGATAGAGGTACGGTTTGCCTTATCAAACGATGCCTTGAAAATAATATCAATGCCGAGCCTTGCGTTGAGTTGCATCAAGTGACTGGCCACCTCGTCGAGTACGTCCATACTCTCTATGACACAAGGACCTGCAATGATAATTGTATTTTGCTTCATAGTCTATTTCAGTTTCTAGTTTCTTTTTGGGTGAATGTAAGCACAAAATCGTCAAACACCTTATATACTACAGTGTATGTGTCACTTTCTTTCAGGTCATCAAGTTGCATACGCCCCTCATATTGTGTCTCGTCAAAGGGTTGAATTCTCAATTCTTCCTTAAAATCGACGCCCTGCCTTCCTATCGCTTTGTAGGCAGCCTCCTTCGCCGACCAATGCAACAGGAGGCCGACAATAGACTCTGCCATCTCGTCGTTTCTCATAAAATGATTTCTTACCCTCTCAACACGGGGTGTTGCAGTACGTTCAATCTGTTCCACATCAACACCTACACATGTGGTTTCCGACAATGCGATAGCTACATATCCTTGTGTGTGCGATATGCTTATATGAAGTCTCTCATAATCGGGCAGGAGTGGAGCACCATTGTCTTTATACTCTATATGGACCTGACGGCCAAGCATAGTGCAGAGCAGTACCCGCACCGCCGTCCATTCCTTTATGCGTCCTTCTGAACGGAACTGAGCCTGAGCCTCGTTTTGCACTGTATCGGCATCAGGAAGCAAACCGAGCAAGTCTTCATAATCCTCGGTGACATGCCACACCGCCACCCGCGCATCTGATATTTGTCTGTCAAAATATATCATCAGAATGGAGGGTCTTCATTATCGGTTGACTGAGAGGAAACCTTAGGAGCACTCTGAGCAATCGGAGCATTCGGAGTATTCTGCGTTTTCTGATTTCCTTGTTCTGTTTTTGGTGAAAGCATTTCCATGTTATTCACCATTATTTCCACCACAGTGCGATGTATGCCTTGCCTGTCGTCGAAACTGCGACTTTGGAGTTTTCCTTCAACATACAGCTTGTCTCCTTTGTGTACATATCGTTCAACGGTCTCGGCCAGTTTGTCCCAGAAGATAAGGCTGTGCCACTCTGAGCGTTCTGGCACCTGCGTTCCGTCGCGCATGGTGTATGCACGGTCGGTTGTAGCCAGTCTTACCGAGGCCACACATATTCCGGTACTGAGATAGCGCACTGTTGGCTCCTGACCCACATTGCCTATGAGCATTACTCTGTTCAGTGACATTAGATAGTAGTTGTTTTATTTAACAGATAATAGTCGAGTATCACCATTGCAGCCATTGCTTCTACAATAGGTACGGCACGTGTCAACACACAAGGGTCGTGACGTCCTTTGGCTTCGAGCGTCACTTCGTTTCCGTGTTTATCGACGGTGTTTTGTTGGCGCATGATGGTCGGTACAGGTTTGAACAATACTCTGAATCGTATGTCCTCGCCATTGCTGATACCGCCTTGTATTCCTCCGCTATGGTTGGTGCGGGTGTGTATTTGTCCGTCGTTCAGGCAGAACTCGTCATTCATTTGCGACCCTTTTTGCCCCACTCCGTCGAATCCATCGCCGATGTCGAACCCCTTCGCTGCATTGATTGACATCATCGCGCCGGCCAGGGCTGCATTGAGTTTCCCAAACACGGGCTGACCTAATCCTACGGGACAATGCGACACGACTCCCGCGATAATACCACCGATGCTGTCGCCTTCGGCTCTCACTTGGCTCACAATCTCTTCCATCTGTTTTTGTTGTTCATCCTTAGAGCCTGTAAGTATGTGTTTGCCTACTTGTGTTACGTGTGCTTCTACCGTGACTCCCAGTTGCCTGAGTGCCAGTTTTGCGAAAGCGCCCCCTACGACGCGGCAAAGGGTTTCGCGTGCCGATGTACGTCCGCCGCCACGATAGTCGCGCACCCCATACTTCATCTGGTATGTATAGTCGGCATGCGACGGGCGATAGAGGTCTTTCATCGCATCGTAGTCGGCAGAGTGATGGTCGGTATTACGCACGATGAAACCGATGGGAGTGCCTGTAGTCACCCCTTCGAATATGCCCGACAGCAGTTCTATATGATCCGTCTCGTTTCGTGCCGTAGTCAGTTTTCCTTGTCCTGGTCTTCGTCGGTCGAGTTCCGACTGTATGAACTCTGTATCGGCGACTATGCCTGCGGGCATTCCGTCGATGACACCGCCGAGTGCCGGTCCGTGACTCTCGCCGAACGTTGTGAGCCTATATATGTTTCCGAATGTGTTCACCGATGCTTTGTACTGATTGTATTACTTGTTGCCGTCGGAGCTGCATCCGCCACAACCATTGTCGCAATTGCCTCCACCATCGCCGCAACCGCCTCCGCAACCTTGGCAACTGCCACCGCATCCTCCGCCGCTTAGTATGTTGATCATTTGCGTAATCTCCTGGTTGGTGGCTTCACGATGTGTTACAACCGTGCCGACGAAATGTAGGTCTTCGCCTGCGCGCGGATGGTTGAGGTCGATGGTCACTGCATCGTCTTTTACTTCGATTACCACACCGTTGAACTTACTGCCATCTTCGCCCTGCAGTGGTATGATGTTACCTTCGTAGATGTGTGCGGAATCGAATTTTCCGTTGGTGAAGAATGCCGATTTCGGCATGTCAAACATCAGTTCGCCATCTACTTTGCCATAAGCCTCGTCGCATGGTATGACAAAGTCGAAGGTGTCTCCGGCCTTAAGTGGGTCTATTGCATTCTCGAAAGCAGGCAACACACATCCGAGGTTACTGATGAACATAAATGGATGTTCTGCCTGACATTCTTCGACGAGTTCCTCGCTTGTATCCTCACTGTCGCTCACGTATAGCTTGTATGCGACAGTGATATAATTGTTTTTTACTGCCATTGTCTCAAAAAAACGTTTGTTTGCAATAAATTCTTTGCAAATATACGAATATTTGCGGAGGAATCGTTAATTTTGCACGAAAATTAACATTGGCAATCATAAAAGTGGACGTTTATCAACCATGAACAAGTATTTTATTGCAACTATTGCAGCAATCACCATGGTGGGTTGCCGGCAGCACAACGATGTCAACGAGCAGGACGAGAGCCGGCAACCAGATGTGCAGGCCGTAGAGTCTTCCGAATCTGTGGTTACGGAAAGGAGGCAAGTTCCTTATATCGGTGATTTCTTTCAAATCACAAACATGAGCGATTTCGACATAGAGTTTACTCAGGGTGATTTCAATGTCGAGGTAGAGGCTCCGGCTGCTGCTGCCGATGTTCTGCGCACATCGTTCGACAGTGGCATCATCACATTCAGCCAGCCCGAAGGGGACCGTCACACCATCTACACCACCAATATGCCTCAAAGCATAGGCACCATCCATGTGTCGTGTCCCAATCTCAAAGTTGTTGCAGTATGCGGCAAAGGGTGCTTCCGCTCAACAGGACCTATTCACAGCAGTTCGCTGCACATTGGATTGCTTTCTACTGCAGACATCAGCCTCGACAGTGTAGTGTGCGATGATTTCTTCAAGTATGAGACCAGTGATGACGGTAGTGCCATTTTCAGTTATGTGAAGGCAGGTGGCGACTTGACCCTGTTGGCCAGCAACAACGGACATACCACTGCTTATGTCTGCTCTGACGGAGCATTGCTTGTAAACACCGGCGGTAACGGGCAGAACACCATCACGGCTCAAGCCCCGACGTCTGAAATCACGGCGATGGATGCCAGCACTTGTAATCTGACTATTGACACCGACTCCTTGATGGTTTATGCACTGGGCGAAAGCAAAATAAGCCTCGGTGGCAACATACGCAAAAAGGAGATTAAGCGGAGCAGCAAAGCTACCGTGACTGAGCGCTAACGTCAAAGATATCCGAACAACCACCCTAACCACTTTACTTCATTGCTATGACACGCATTCTGCAAATCGTTGTCCTGACACTATTGTTTGTCGTGGCACACAACAAAGGTACGATTGCACAGACGGTTTCGATGCCAGCAACTGAACCGACCGATGAAACGGGTTATTTCTGCAACCCACCACTCCCCTATCTGCCCTACAAGCTCGACATCCTGTTTATAGGCAATTCGTTTTCTATCGACACCAGCACTGCACTGCCGTCGATACTCCGCTCGCTCGGACTTTCCACAGTCAGTGTCTATGTCTTGTATAAAGGCGGTTGCTCTATTCGCCAGCATTACGAGTATTTTCTGTCGGATGAACCGGTGTATGAGTTATGGCGATATACACTTGAGGGCGAGAAACGCCTTGAGTCGAAAACGACGATACGCGATGTAATGAAGCGATTTTCGTATGAAGTCGTGATTTTCCAGCAGTATTCGCTCCATTCGGGACTATATGACACCTACGAGCCTTATCTTGCCAAACTCATTCAGGCTTACAAGATAACCACCATATCGCCACGCACCACTTTTGCATTCAACCAAACCTGGGCTTATTCGTCGCAGCACAGCGACTTGAAAACCTATGGGAGCCAGACCGATATGTGGCGACAGATATGCGATGCCACACGTGCCATGAAGAGTCATTCGGGCATCGATGTCATCATTCCTTGCGGCACGGCTGTGCAGAATGCACGCAGCCTGACAGACATCGTTACTGCCAACGAATGGACACGCGACAACCAGCACATCAGTCTTTATCAGGGGCGCTATCTGCTTGCCTGCACATTGTTTGAGGCAATCATTGCCCCATGTCTCGGTGTCAGCATCTGCGACGACCGCACGGTTTATGGCAAGCCGGGCTCGGAGGTTGTTGACGACTCCAACCGGCGTGCCATACAAGACTGTGCACGCCTGGCGGTAGCAAACAACTACAGTGTGAGTGAGTTCGTGGGTTTCGGTTCAGGCGGCAGATAGTTTGCGGCTTAGATGGCAGCTATTCAAAATGCATGGTGCGTGCTGGACGGCTGATGCCCATCAGGTATGACGAGCCGAATATCACGACCGATGATATGACGAGTGTGATGATATTGACGGCAATGATGAGTATCCAGTTGAAACGTATAGGCACGGAGTCGATGTAATATACCGATGCATCGAGGCCTATGATATGGAAGCGGCTCTGCAACCAGCATATAGTCAGCCCTATGATATTGCCCCATACCATGCCCCGCCCCACAAGCATGATTGCAAAATTGACAAACACCCGTCTCACCGCATTGTTGGTTGCTCCCAGGGCTTTGAGTACGCCTATCATCTGTATGCGTTCGAGCATTATAATGAGCAATCCCGATGCCACCGTGAACGATGCCACGCATATCATCAGCACAAGAATCATTATCACGTTTACATCGAGCACTCCCAGCCACGAGAAGATGTTGGGTGCCAGTTCGCGTATGTTGAATACTCCGTAGGTACATCCGGCGTCATCGATGGTACGCCCCACTTTCTGGTGGATACAATCGGTCACTGCGTCGAGGAGGTCGAAATCGGTGATTTGTACTTCAAATCCGCTCGACTGATTGGCATCCCATCCGTTGAGCCGTCGTATGGTATATATGTCGGTAAGCACCACACTGCGATCGTATTCGCTCAGGTTGGTTTCGTATATTCCACACACATTGAAGCGGCGGGCACGCATGTCGTCGTTACCCACGAAATAGGCAAACACACGGTCGCCCACATTGAGGCCGAGGTCGTTGGCCGTACGGCGCGATATCATCAGGTCGTTGGATGCTTCGCTGCTGCTGAATCGTGGCAGGCGTCCCTCGGTGGTATATGCGGCAAAGAACGTGGAGTCGTAGTCTTCGCCCGCTCCCTTGAACTGAAGGCCGAGGAAATCGTCGTTGGTCTTCAGCATTCCCATCTTTACTGCGTAGCGTTGCACATGGGATATTGGCGATGCTGCCATGCCAATTAACGGCAATTCGTCGGCAGCGTGCCTTACTGCCTGCTCCAGGCTGTCGGTGGTGAGTACAGGCATTCGCTGCATATACTGGTCTTGGGTGAGGCTTATGACTTGTATGTGTGAACCGAAACCTATGACCTTGCTTGCCACCTCGTGCTTGAAACCCATGACGACACAGATGCTCACAATCATTACGGCAAGACCCACCACAATGCCTGCAAGGGCTATGCGTATGGCTGGCTGCGACACGGCATGACTGCTGTCGCGGCCCGAGTAGATGCGGCGTGCAATGAAAAGTGGGAAATTCATTGTCTGTGTTTCTTTGGCCGGGAGTGTTTACCGACAGCTCTATTCCGTGCGTCCCGGGTATGCTTCCAGTGCTTTTTTCAGCACCACCAGGGCTTGTGCCAGGTCTTCCTTCTTCAGCACGTAAGCTATGCGCACTTCATTGCGGCCCGAACCCGGCGTGGTGTAGAAACCGGCTGCAGGTGCCATCATGACGGTTGCTCCCTCGTAGCTGAACTCGCTGAGACACCAGGCACAGAACTTCTCGCTGTCGTCAACCGGCAGTTTTGCTACCGTGTAGAATGCTCCCATCGGTATGGGCGAATAGACGCCCGGTATGCGGTTGAGTCCGTCGATGAGACATTTGCGGCGCTCTACATATTCATCGTACACATCGCGCATGTAGCTCTCTTCGACATCGAGCGATGCTTCGGCCACAATCTGTCCGATGAGTGGCGGACTGAGTCGTGCCTGACAGAACTTCATCACGGCCTGACGCACCGCTTTGTTCTTAGTTATCAGGGCTCCGATACGTATTCCACATTCGCTGTAACGCTTCGATACCGAGTCGATAAGCACCACATTGTTTTCAATTCCCTCAAGATGACATGCCGAGATGTATGGGCTGCCTGTGTAGATAAATTCGCGATAGACCTCGTCGGAGAACAGGTAGAGATCGTATTTCTTCACCAGGTCGCGTATCTGATTCATCTCGCGGCGGGTATATAGATAGCCTGTCGGATTGTTAGGGTTGCAGATGAGTATGGCACGGGTGCGCTCGTTGATGAGTTCCTCAAACTTCTCTACCTTCGGAAGCGAGAACCCCTCTTCAATCGTAGTTGCAATGGTGCGTATCACGGCTCCAGCCGAAATGGCGAACGCCATGTAGTTGGCGTATGCCGGCTCGGGCACAATTATCTCATCGCCGGGGTTGAGACACGACAGGAACGCAAACAGCACCGCCTCGCTGCCGCCACTGGTTATTATGATGTCGTCGGCTGTGAGGTGGATGTTGAACTTCCCGTAATATCCCACAAGCTTCTCCCTGTAGCTTCTGTAGCCCTGGCTCGGACTGTACTCCAGTATCTTGCGGTCGATGTTTTTCATGGCATCGAGGGCAATCTGAGGGGTCGGCAAGTCAGGCTGACCTATGTTGAGGTGATACACATGAACTCCACGGCGCCTGGCATCCTCTGCCAGCGGAGCAAGTTTGCGTATTGGAGATGAAGGCATCTCTGTGCCTCGCACTGATATTTTCGGCATGATATAACTGTGTTATGCTGTATGATATGAACTGCAAAGTTAAGAAAAAAATATCAACAGACACCCATGATTCACAATTAATTTCACCACAAAGCGCAAAAACCACCACACAACTCAACAAAAACGAAATAAAACGACAAAAACCGAAGTGCATGACAACGGAAAGAACACCATGAAGAAAACAGCCGAACTTCAGATAGAAAACCACCGAACTCCATGGACTTAAATTGCTGGCTGCGTATATATATCTTCAGTGCATCACCAATATAGCCGTAGGTCCTTGCCGGCGAAGGAGATAGGTGTAAATGTTCATAGATAGTATCGGATTTACATATAAAAAATAGAGAGGTGAACGAAGTTATTGCGCTCACCTCTCTGATTATTTTTTTGCCATCATCAGTGCTGCTGCATATACTGATATATCTCAAGTACATCCTGCGAATCTACCACTCCGTCGCCGTTCACGTCTTGCGGCACCTTCGCGTTTGGTTCAGTACTATATGTTACTATATTCTTAAACTCCTTCCATCCTTCTGCAACATAGTATGCATTCTCAAAACCTTCGGGTACATATAGAGTAGCATTCGAGAATGTGTTTGATTCGAATTGTGAGAAATAACTATTTTTCCCTTCTAAAGGGAAGGGATTCTCGATATGCGAAATTACCGCTGTCAGATTCGTGCAGCCTTGAAAAGCACGCCAGCCAATTGATGTCACACTGCTCGGGATGGTGATTGACGTGAGGCCTGTGCAGTCCTGGAAAGCATATCCTCCAATTGATGTCACACTGCTCGGGATGTTGATTGATGTGAGTCTTGTGCAGCCAGAGTATTTGCAAGTCGTTTTATATCAACGATTTGCGATCTAAACGGTAGAAAAGTGATGACGCAGTTTCTGACGATGTAGAAAAAGATGAAGATTTAACGTATTTAACTTTTGTAAACCACAAAAAGTATGAAAGAGTGCATATTCTGAGTCGTTATTATGACTTATAGGCAGAGATTATACTTACTCAGAACCGGGGAAGCTGATGCGTGTATTGAAGAGCTTTTGTTCATTTACTTATACAGACATTCTCCAGCCTCGTCATAATCCAATTTTTTCAATATATCCTTCCAAGTATTTTCATATAGGTCCACTTTGTCAACTTTTATGATTTCAAATCCTACATCTCGTAATCTTTTTGCTTTCGTGCCAACAACATTTTCCGTTTCAATGTACACATACCAACCTTTAAGACCATATTTAGCACGTTCTTTCAACAACCACCATAAGACTTCTTCATCTGCCTCCAGCCCTAGGCCAAAGATGAAAAGATTTTTGCGAAACACAATACTTAGCCACGAATTACCATCCCAATTATTATCTGTAAACGGATTTGTCGTCTTGGTTAATCTCGCTTGAATCTCTCGCTGCAAGTTTTCGTAATCAACTTGTCCAATCCTAATACTGTTGACATAGTTGTATAGACCATGAATATGCCAAATTGCGAAACTATCCCAAGGATGATTTATTGGCGATGGTGCAAAATAGGTTTCAAAAGGAAAACCTTTTTGCGCATTAACATTCGCCCCAACAGTAATTCTTGGTAATAAACAGGCAAGCTTACTCAGTGAAATATCATAGTTTGTTGTTAATACTGGAATTCTAAACTCTTCTGCTACTCTCAAGAATGGCATTATCCACTTTTGTAATGTATAATTCTCAAACTGTAATTTTATAATTTGTTTTGCTGTAAAATCAATTAGCCTGCCACCTAATGCAATATGATTAGCAAGCTCTAACATATCAAATGATGTCGGACTTCCTTGTATCCCTACAGACTTTAGAATTATCTCTATTTGATGGTTTACTCTTTTTTCTGCCTGTTGCAAGTTTTCATTATCTATCAAATGGCTCAATGATGCTATATTCAAGTTGTCTACGCGTGGTTTTGGCTGTATATAAGCATCAAGGTTTGATATTCTCAATGTTTGCATATTTTCAATATCATTGATTAGCATAGATAGATTCTTTCCTATATCGGAATTTGCGGGCACAGGTTTCGACAACAGATTTTCCTTAACGATTGCATCAAACTTCTTAGGTAATATATCCCCCTTTTTAATGAAGCCATGAGTATTATGCGGTGCAAGTTGCTTACGAACATTATCAATCAATTCATTCCAATTAACCTTTCCTTGAATTCCCAAGTTGCGTGTTTCATAATTATGAATACCATTGCCTACAAGATAGGCCATGGAATCACGGTTTTGGATAATCAAATTTGACAGTTCTTTACATGTCATGATTAAATTAATTGTCATATTGTACATTTACGCAGACTGTTTAAACACCATCGTATCATCTGTTCCGCCCAACATCATATACACAGAACTACTTCGTCACAATATCATAAAGTGACTTATAATCTTTCGCCACATCATAGATGTAGCCGTTGTCGCTGATGGCTTTGAAATGGCGACGGGCACATTCTATCTTGCTTTCCTCACTACCTCTGAGCTGAGAACCTTGGAGGTCATTACCTTTGGACTCTGCCACAAAATAGACATGCTTGACACTTCCTTCCCTGAAGGCGACCGCCCAGTCGGGATTGTACTTGCCCATAGGCGTGTTGATATAGAAGCCGTTTGGCAACTTGGTATAGACCACCACGTCATCTTCGTGCTCCAGGGCGTCTGCAAAGTTCTTCTCGGTACCCATGCTGTCGAGCACTACAAGGTCATAGAGCGACTTGGTGGATTCAATGGCGTTGATGCCCAACTTGCCGCGAAGCATGTTCTCTGTGAAAATGTCTGTCGAGAACTTGTCGTTCAGCTTCTCATACTTGATGCACTGGATAACGGCAAGTGCCTTGCAGTCATTGATAATCAAACCTGCCTTGATGATGAATTCTTCTGGATTCAGCTTAAACAAATGAAAAGTTTCAGGCTGAATGCCTTTCAGAATCTCAACTATCGTCTTACGAGTCAAGCCTGTAGCTGTTACCAGTTTGCCGATAAGGTCGTAGGTCACGCCCTTGCCGATGGCCTCTGTGACATGAATAGTGCGGGTGTTTCCCTGAGTCATGGCTACGCCTGCCTCCAACGATTCTTTATCACGCACGT
>CALGGJ010000052.1 GCA_937915745.1 uncultured Prevotellaceae bacterium
CTGCTCGAAAATAAACTTAAAATCATCTAAACGCTAATGACCGATTTGGGTTAAATGATATCGGCAATACAATAAACAATAAATTTAATTAAGAATGAGAAATAGATGCACACGGATGCACAAATAATAACTGATATGCAAAAAAGCCTTCACGAAACTCATGTTCCATGAAGGCTCATTTACTGATAAGGTTGATTATACCTTATGTTATATACGCGCGCGGGCGATGTTTGGTTGCCCGTTTGTAGGCTTTATGCCTCGGCTGGTGCTTCTGTCTCGGCTGCAGGTTCTGCAGCTGGCTTTTCAGCTGGCTCTTCAGCCACTGGCTCGGCAGGTGCTTCACCAGCTACTGGTTCTTCTGCTGGTACCTCTGCTGGCTCTTCAGCCACTGGCTCGGCAGGTGCTTCACCAGCTACTGGCTCTTCAGCTACTGGCTCGGCAGCTACTGGCTCGGCAGGTGCTTCAACAGCTACTGGCTCTTCAACTGGTGCTTCTGCCAGTTCTTCAGCCACTGGTTCTGGTTCTGGTTCTGGTTCTTCTGCTTTTGCAGGAGCTTTCTTGCCAGTCATTTCAGCCTTGAGTGCAGCAAGTGCATCGATGTCACCGAGGGTTGTGCTGGCTACCTTGTTCTGGATAGCCGGTGCCTCGTCCTTCTTAGCCTTTGGTGCTTTCTTGGCTGCTTCCTTCTTTGCAGCTCTTGCTTCGGCACGTTGTATGTCTTCGTATATGCGGCTGTGAGAGAGGATGATGCGCTTGGCATCTTTGTTGAATTCGATGACCTTGAACTCTAATGTCTCGCCCAGCTGTGCCTGGCTGCCGTCTTCCTTAACGAGGTGTTTTGGTGTAGCAAAGCCTTCGACTCCATGCTCGAGGCTGATGACTGCACCCTTGTCGAGTATCTCGATAATCTTGCCTTCGTGTACTGAGTCTTGTGTGAAGATTGTCTCGAAGTTGTCCCAAGGATTGTCTTCGATTTGCTTGTGCCCAAGGCTCAGACGGCGGTTTTCTTTGTCGATGTCAAGTACTTGCACTTCGATTTCTGCACCAATCTGTGTGAACTCTGACGGGTGTTTGATTTTCTTTGTCCAAGAGAGGTCGGATATGTGGATGAGTCCGTCAACACCTTCTTCTATTTCAACGAATACACCGAAGTTGGTGAAGTTGCGCACTCGTGCCATGTGGTTAGACCCAACTGGATATTTTTCTTCAATCTTTTCCCATGGGTCGGCTTTGAGTTGTTTGATTCCGAGTGACATCTTACGTTCTTCGCGGTCGAGTGTGAGTATAACGGCTTCTACTTCGTCGCCCACTTTCATGAAGTCTTGTGCGCTGTGGAGGTGTGCGCTCCAGCTCATTTCTGATACGTGGATAAGTCCTTCAACGCCAGGTGCAATTTCGATGAATGCACCATAGTCAGCCATCACTACCACTTTTCCTTTCACCGTGTCGCCTACCTTGAGGTTAGGGTCGAGTGCATCCCAAGGATGTGGGGTGAGTTGCTTGAGTCCGAGTGCAATGCGTTTTTTCTCTTCGTCGAAGTCGAGGATGACAACGTTTATCTTTTGGTCGAGTTCCACCACTTCCTTAGGATCGCTCACGCGGCCCCATGAGAGGTCTGTGATGTGGATGAGACCGTCAACGCCGCCGAGGTCGATGAATACTCCGTAGGATGTGATGTTCTTAACCACACCTTCGAGGATCTGGCCTTTCTCGAGTTTGCTGATGATTTCTTTTTTCTGTGCTTCGATTTCTGCTTCGATGAGTGCTTTGTGTGATACGACTACGTTCTTGAAGTCTTGGTTTATCTTGACAATCTTGAACTCCATGGTTTTTCCCACGAATGTGTCGTAGTCGTGGATTGGCCGTACGTCGATTTGGCTTCCTGGGAGGAATGCTTCTGTTCCGAGTACATCGACAATCATACCACCCTTGGTGCGGCACTTGATGAATCCCTTGACGATTTCT
The DNA here is from genome assembly GCA_937915745.1 of uncultured Prevotellaceae bacterium. Lineage (GTDB taxonomy): Bacteria > Bacteroidota > Bacteroidia > Bacteroidales > Bacteroidaceae > Colivivens. The sequence continues at coordinate 1,966 of CALGGJ010000052.1, forward strand.
TCTGCATCGTATGCTGCAGTGATTCGGTCCCAAGAGCGTGCTTGGCGTGCGCGTTTGTGTGAGAGGATGAGTTGTCCTTTTTTGTCTTCCTGATTTTCGATATAGACTTCTACTTTGTCGCCTATAGCGAGTTCTGGGTTGTAGCGGAATTCGCTGCGTGGGATGATTCCGTCTGATTTGTAGCCAATGTTGACAACCACTTCGCGGTCGTTCATTGCTGTTACAGTACCGTCAACGACTTCGTTGTCGTTGATGTTGTTAAGGGTGCCTTCATAGGCTTGAGTGTCGGCAGCGATGTTAGCTGCGTTTTTTCCGTGTTCGAACGATTCCCAATCGAAATCTTCCAACGGTTTGATGTTTTTTGTTTCTACCATAAATAGTTTAATTGTTTGTTTTGTTCTGACAAATTAGACATTATGTTGATTGCAGTGCGTCGGTGTAAATGTACACACTGGCGCAAATCGGCTGCAAATTTACGAAAAAAATATGAATCTGCATCGTTCTTTGTTTCTTTATTTCAGCTTTTCCGCTTTATTTTGTTTGTATGGGTTGTTTTTTAACCCAAAACGCTAATGATCGATTTGGGTTCAACGCAGTATTATTCCGGTGAGGAGGCGTCCGGAGCTTGTGCCGAGTCGTCGTGCCGAGAAATATTGTTTGTAGTTCTGGAATGTGCATATGCCTGCTATGTGGATGTTGTCGGATGGTATGCCTTGTTCTTGCAGTTGTATGCTGTTGCATTGCCATAGGTCGATGTGCCATTTGTCTTGTCGTCGGGCAATGAGTTTCATGTCGAATCTGGCTTTGTTGAATGCTTCATATACTTCGTCGCCCACTTCGAAGTTGTCGATACTGATTGATGGCCCTATCACTGCTTGGCAGTCGGTGGGTTGTGTGCCGAATGTGTTGTGCATTGCTTTCAGTGTATGCTGTGCTATTCGCTTCACAGTTCCCCTCCATCCTGCATGTATGGCCGCTGCAGCGTGGTGTGTGCGGTCGTATATTAGTATTGGTACGCAGTCGGCTGTGGATATACAGATGGCAGTGTTGAGTTGTGTGGTGATGAGTGCGTCTGCGCCATTAGTTAGTACGTTCTGTTTCTCGGCTGGCATTCTGAGAAAGTTGGCATCTACGTTGACGTGATGGCTGCCGTGGTTTTGGTGTGGGATGATGAGGTGTGATGCCTTGATGTGTAGTTCGTTGCAAAGCTGTTGGCGGTTGATTGCTACGTGTTCGGGTTTGTCGCCACAGTAGGGGTTGACGTTGAATGCCGAGTAGTTGCCTATACTCACACCGCCTTCGCGTGTTGTTGTGAAGGCGGTGGTGTGGTTTGATATGTTGTAATGTAGAAGTGGTAGCATCGTCAGTCTTCGTATTCAAAGTCTTCAAGGTCTTCGATGTCATCTATGTCGAATGGTTTGTCGGTTTCTGTATTGGCTTGTCCGAATTCTTCTCCGTCGTCGGCAAAGTCCTCGTGTACTCGTGTGCGGTCTTTCGATTGGTGTACGATGCTTTCTCTTGTGGCTATTGCTGCAATTTTGTTGCTCTCGCTGTTCATTTCGGTCCACAGCAGGTCTTTGAGTTGTTCGATTCCTTGACCCGTGACAGCCGAAATGAAAACTGTTGGTATGTCTTCGGGTAGGGTGGGCTGCAGCATGTCGATGAGGTCGTCGTCGAGTAGGTCGCATTTAGTGACTGCCAGTACTCGTCCTTTGTCGAGTAGTTCGGGATTGAATGTTGTGAGTTCGTTGAGCAGTATTTCGTATTCGTGCCGTATGTCGTCGGTATCGCCTGGTATCATGAAGAGCAGGAGTGAGTTTCGCTCGATGTGTCTCAGGAATCGAAGACCGAGTCCTTTGCCTTGGCTTGCACCCTCAATGATGCCTGGTATGTCTGCCATTACGAATGATTTGCCGTCTCGATATGATACTATTCCGAGCGATGGCTCAAGTGTGGTGAATGGGTAGTTGGCAATCTTGGGCTTGGCCGATGATAGTGATGCCACGAGGGTGGATTTGCCTGCGTTTGGGAATCCCACGAGTCCGACGTCGGCCAGCAGTTTGAGTTCGAGTATTACTTCCATCTCCTGCATCGGTTCGCCTGGTTGTGCATATCGTGGTGCCTGATTGGTTGGTGTGCAGAAGTTGAAGTTGCCCAGTCCTCCGCGTCCGCCTTTCAGCAGCACTACTTCCTGTCCGTGTTCTGTCACGTCGCATAGGTATTGTCCTGTCTCGGCGTTATATGCCACGGTTCCGCATGGCACTTCGATAATTTTGTCGGCTCCTTTCTCGCCTGTGCTTTTGTTTTTCGAGCCGTTGCCTCCGTGTCCGGCGTATGCATGACGGTCGTATCTCAGGTGTAGCAGTGTCCAGTAGTTTTGGTTGCCGCGCAGTATGACACTGCCTCCGTTGCCTCCGTTGCCTCCGTCGGGACCACCCTTGGGTAGGTATTTGGCTCGGTGCATGTGTGTGGAGCCTCGCCCTCCTTTCCCTGAACGGCAGTATATCTTTACGTAATCGATGAAGTTGGTTTCCACGTGTTGCTGTCGTTTTGTGTTGGTGGGATTATCTGAGCCGGTCGAGCGAACGCACAATTGCTTCGTCGCGGCGTATTCCGTGTATTGCCAGGCAGCTGAGTATGATGCTGATAAGGGGCAATATTGCTGCTATGCACAGGTGGTATTCGATGGCGGGGTGTATGCCGGCCATCTGTAGTTGGTATTTCCATGTGAGGAATGCATAGTAGCCTATGTAACCTGCCAGCAGTATGATGGTGAAGATAGTGAGTCGCAGTTGTCGCATACGGTGTCTGAAGAGCATTATACTCATCATTGTTATTAGTGTGACGATGATGAGCAGTATTCCGAGTGCTATCGGCCCCATGTTGTATGTGGCTTCGGCTTGGTCGGTTTGTACAAACATGAAGTTGTTGTATGTCGCAACCATGTGTGTGCCTTCGTAGAATTGGCCTATAGGCAGACAAAGCCCCAGTATGCTGAATACAGCTACTAAGGCTAAGTAGATGGTTTGTATGCGTTGTATCATCAGAATTTTTCTTGTGTATCTTTCGATGGGTTGCGGAAGTATATTTTGTCTTCCAGAAATTCTTGTGTGGCTATGAGTGTTGGTTTTGGCAGACGCTCGTAGTGTTTTGATACTGTGATTTGTTCGTCGTTGTGGAATTCCTCTTGTATTTCGTCGTTGGATGTGCCAAATTCTTCCAGCTTGCGTTTGAGCTCTTCTTTCATTTCGCTTGCTATCTGGTTGGAGCGTTTGCCTATGATTGCTACGCTTTCATAGATATTGCCTGTTTCTGCACTGAGGTCAACGAGGTTGCGTGTGACCGTATTGGTTGGTGCGTTTGTCTTTTTGAAGTCCATCTTATCTGTTTTATATTTTGATTATTGAGCCCACTTGAAAATGTGGCATTTGTTTGATTAGACATTGACCTC
>CALGGJ010000053.1 GCA_937915745.1 uncultured Prevotellaceae bacterium
CTGACTGTAACTCTGACCTCTGACTGTAACTCTGACCTCTGACTGTAACTCTGACCTCTGACTGTAACTCTGACGCAGACTTTTATCCCCTCCATCACCAAATATCAACAATGGACACTCATCGTCTCACACAATGTATAATCCCTCTCTTGGTCGCAATACCGCTCCGACTTGCGGCACAATATATAGAATATACAAGCAGCGACAGCATTCTTATCGAACATATTTTATGTGAATCGCATGGTAAGGTTGCTGATGAAGATGCAATGCTCTATTTCGGCCGTCAGTTTCTGGGTGTACCATACGTGGGGCAGACTCTGGAAGAAGGTGTGACCGAACATCTAATTGTGAATACGCGCGAGTTGGATTGCACCACGTTTGTAGAAACTGTCATGGCTCTATATCTGTGTAACAAATATGGCAAGACATCATTCCAGGCGTTTTGTAATCATTTGCGCATGTTACGCTACCGCGGCGGTGAGTTGAAAGACTATACGTCGCGTCTGCATTACTTCACATGGTGGGGCGAGGACAACGAGCAAATGGGATTTGTGAGGAGTGTATCGACCGATGGTTTCCCATTTACTGACACACAACGGATCAAGATCAACTACATGTCAACCCATCCTAATCTTTATAAACACCTCAGAGGCAATCAGAGTTTTGTTGATGCCATCTCAAAAATGGAGCAAGCGAGCAATGGTAAGGCTTATAAATATATACCTAAGTCGCTGCTCGGACGTAGCCAGCAGCAGCTTTCGTGTATTCACACTGGTGATATTGTCGCCATCATAACCAGTAAGGAGGGACTTGACACAAGTCATATAGGCATTGCTGTGTGGCAGGATGGCAAGTTGCATCTGATGCATGCGTCGTCGTTGTATAAGAAAGTAATCATCGATGCAAACACTTTCTATGACTACTCAAGGAAACAAACGTCGCAACTGGGCATCAGGTTGTTCCGTCCACTCTGATTGAAGTGTTTGCTTACATCTGATTGAAGTGCCTGTTGTCTATATACACTTCGAGTAGCCGTGCGACTCCTGCGTCATTATTTGGAATGAGGTCGAGATTGGCTACCGATGCAGGCACAAGGCACGACTGCCCTTGCTTCAATTCTATACCAGTAACCTCGAGCGTGCGGTCGCGCATACTGACGACGCAATCGCCTTCAAGGCAGATGTAGATAATAAACGAGTCGTATTTGAAGAGTTTGCGATGGAAGGCACGGGTAATGTTGTGTATTTTCACCGTAAAATAAGGGCATTGTGTAATACCTACGGGCTTGTTTGTCTTTTCTATATATCGTGTTTTATAAGTGGGATACAATCGGTAGTCGATTGCATCGACAGCCAACTCGGTGTGCAGTTGCCGCATCCGTCCGTCAAGTCCTGGACGCTTATAGTCGAATATGCGGTAAGTAATGTCGCTGCTTTGTTGCACCTCGGCTAGATAAATGCCTCCACAGATAGCGTGTATGCGTCCGGCAGGAATAAAAAAAACATCACCTTTCTTAACTGAATGACTCTGCAATACCTCGCAGATGCTGCCGTCTTCAACTCGTTTCTGATATTCGTATTTTGTAATTGCCTGATTGAATCCTGAATAGAGTTTGGCTCCTGGTTCGGCATCGATTACAAACCACATCTCGGTCTTCCCGAACGAGCCGTGACGTTGCATGGCTAACTCGTCATTGGGATGCACCTGGATAGAGAGGTCTTGTTTGGCATCGATGAATTTTATCAGTAGCGGAAACTGATTCCCATACATATCGACAACTTTTTTTCCCATGAGGTTGACACCGCATTCATAGACGAGTTGTCCGAGTGTGGCACCATTCAGGCTTCCGTTAGCCACGGTTGACTCTTTATCGGGTACGGCCGATACTATCCAGTTTTCGCTACCCCATACGAGGTTGAATATGTTTTGGTTGAATAGTAATGGATACACTGTTGTGTGATTTATAATTTATCTGTATTGTCTTATAGTATATAATTACTGGTATGGGAGTTATCCTTCGCGCAGGAAGTCAAGTGCTTCGAATATCTGTTCTTTGGATATTGTGCGGTTAATACGGATTACTCCGAGGTCACTGAGCAGTGCAAACTTGATGGTGTCCGCAATGTTTTTTTTGTCGTGGTGCATTAGTGAGAGCAGTATTTCATAGTCGTCGCATGTTATGTCGGCGCGTCCGTAGTGTTCGTTGATAAACCTAACCACAGCGTGCATCGTGTTGGTTGGAAAGTCGAAATATGCTGACGAGAGGTAGAGTTCGGCGACGAGTCCCCATGCCACTGCATATCCGTGAAGTACGGGTGTGCCTCGTTGCAGCATAAAACTTTCAAGTGCGTGTCCAACGGTATGTCCGAGATTCAGTGCTTTTCGCTTACCTTGTTCGGTGGGATCAATGCGTACTATGCGTCTTTTAACTGCAACGTTCTTTTCTATCATCTGTTTCAGGCGTGCATAGTCGAGGGGGTTGTCATCGAGATCGAATGTCAGGAGCTCGGGCAACATTGTCGTGTCGTGAGTAAGAAGAGCATGTTTTATCATTTCTGCATATCCCGATAGCATGTTTTCGTGGTCGAGTGTGTGTAGGAATTCAGTGTCGAGTATAACCTTCACTGGTGTTCTGAAGACACCTATTTCGTTTTTCAATCCTGCAAAGTTAATGCCAGTCTTTCCGCCTTCAGATGCATCGACCATAGACAGTAGCGTCGTGGGTATGTTGACGAAATCAATGCCTCGCTTGAATGTAGCTGCGGCAAATCCGCCGAGGTCGGTTACCATTCCGCCTCCAAGGTTTATGAGTAAGCTGTGACGCGTGGCTCCACCTGCAGACAATTCGGTCCATACGTGTGTGAGCGAGTTGATGTTTTTGTTGGCATCGGTGGCTGGTATGACAATATGTGTGGCCGAGCGCAATGATTCTATATCGGCCACAAGTGGCAGGCAAAGTGTATGGGTGGTGGTGTCGGTAAGGATGAATATCTTATCGTACATATTCTGCTATTTTAATATTACAAATCCGCCGTCGTGCAGCAAGTGTAGTTTTACTTTCTTTGGGTCTTTTATCTTGAGTTGAGTTTTCTGTGGCTCGCGGTTGGCATCATCGCTGTAGAGTGTCACCTCGTCGCCTTTCTTCACAAACTGAGATATGTCAATTATCTTGTCACCCTCGGCTTCTGCGTTGTTGCCTGCAATGTACCATGTGTTGTTGTGCCGGCGTGCCAGGATACAATACTTGCCTGGATATCCATCGATAAATTGTGTCTCGTCCCATGTTGTAGGTACGTCGCGCATGAAATTGATGCTAACCTCGGGTGCCCCGCCCTCAGTTGTCGGTTTGAGGTTTTCGGGTGAGAGTGCAAAGTTTTGTATGGGGTTTTGGAACAGTATGGCTTGTGCCAGTTCGTGGCAGTCGGTGGTGCGTCGAGTGTTGCCGCCTTGGTTACCCTTGTGCAGGTGTCGGTTGAGGAATGAGCCGCCAAATTCCATGCAACCAACGGTGTTGCGGATGAATGGGTGTGTGGCGGTGTTGATGGCTTCAACGTCGCAGAAATGCTGGTTAAAGTATAAGTTTTCGCTTGCCAACACTGCCTCGCTGCCTACATAGTTGGGGTACATGCGTTCCCAGCCACGTGGTAGTGTACAGCCGTGGAATATACACATAAGGCCGTGGTCGTCGGCATCAGAGAGTATAGATTCGTACAGACGCATAGTTTCTTGCTTGTCACCGCCGAAGAAATCTACCTTGATGCCCTTCACTCCTATCTTGCTCATCCATGTCATCACTTGTTTGCGTTTAATCGGTTCGGACATGTAGTTGACAGGACCTTGTTCGATGTCGTTCCACCATCCGCTCGAACTCCACCACAAAAACACATCTACACCTTGGCTCTGTGCGTATCTCACTAGTTCTTCCATGCGTTGGAAACCTATGTTAGTGTCCCAAAAGTTGTCTATCAGTACATATTCATACCCCATCGATTTGGCCAACTTGATGTACTCTATTTGGTCGTTGTAGTTGATAGAGTTGTCTTGCCACACAATCCAAGACCATGTGCCTCGTCCGAACTTATAGTTGTAGTTAGACTCATAGAGTGGAGTTACATTGTCCCATGGTGCAGTGGTTTCTACTATCGGTTCAAGTGTTGTTCCCACAGTTATGGTTCGCCATGCAGTGTGTCCTGGCAGTGCGAATGCTGGTTCAACGGTTCCGTTGCCGTTGTTTTCTTCTGACATAGGGAATTCTATAGTATATAGGTTATTGTCTTTCAATTCGCTCAGTCGGCTGCCGCAGTAGTGGCTGTCAACTCCGGTTTCGCTTATAAGTACCCATCCGTCGGAACCGACTTTAAACAGACAAGGGAATGTATAACCGCGATGGTATTGAGAAGGCTCCTCCATTGGCACATCTAGCTTGTATTCTTCTTCGTAGCTGGGTTTCGTGCGTTTCCATCCTATCATAGGGTCGCTCTGTGGTGTGAGGAATGTTGTCGTATTCATGGGCAGACGAAATCCTGTTGCCTCTTCGCTGATTAAGATACTACCTGTCTCGCCAGCTTTGGCTATATCGTAGCGGAAGGCTACGTCATTGTTGCTCACACGAAATATGATGGAGAACATATTGCGGCGGCCTGCCCTCAAGTTTACCTTGAGTTCGTTTGCAACGTAATGTACCTGGCTCACTTTCGAGCGGTTGAGGGTGTATGTCTCGTCTATCCGGTCTTCATGGGTGTCTGTCAGTGTGAGGTCTTTTGAATAGTTGCCTATATTGGCTATGAAACCAAGGGGCGAATCGAGCAGGAGCTTACGTCCATCGTATTCAATATTATATACAGGGCGACCCCCATTGAGACTGAAATTGACCCGCAGGCGCTGGTCGGGACTACTTACAGATGCTACTTGTGCTATAACCAAAGTTGACCGTATGGCAATAATGGCAACAATGGTGAGCATTTTGTGAAACGATATTTCCATAAAATATTTTATTTACATTTTAACAATTTTCAATTTCAAGTATTCTTATTTAATCAACAACGGCTGGTATGCTTCCAGTGCCTTGTGTGCAATTTCCACGGCTTCGGTCATACTGCAAGACAAGTTTCCTCCCGCAGCATTGAGGTGTCCGCCTCCACCGAAAAACTCGGCAGCCATGCGGTTGGCAGGGAAGTCATCGACCGAACGTAGCGAGACCAGTATGCGTGGTTTCTCAGTGTCTTCGCGCAAATACATAGACAATTTCATGCCACGTATCTCGAGCGGCATATTCACCACGCCCTCAGTATCGCCTTTCAAATATCTGAACTTACCCAACTCGCTGCGGGTGAGCGTAAACATAGAGGCATGGAGTTCGGGAAAGACTTGCAGTTTTTCCGATAGGATGTAACCCAACAGACGGAACCGAGCCTCGGTGTAGTTGTTGTATATCAGACGGTTGATGCGGTCTTTGTCGATACCCTTGCGCAGTAACTCCGAGAGGATGATATATATATCTGGGTCGTTAGCATTGTATGTAAACTTACCTGTGTCGGTACACATCCCTGCATAGATGTCTTCAGCTCCAGCCTTTGTCAGCTGTACGATGCCACCGATGCCATACAACAGCCGGAACACCAACTCGCATGTGCTGCTGGCTTCGGGGTGAGATATGGTGAGGTTACAGAATCGCTGTGGCTGCAAGTGGTGGTCAATCATCAGTTTCCTTGCAGTTGATTTCACAACGACAGTTGCCATATCATCGAGGCGTGCCGGCTCGTTAATGTCGAGGCAGATGATGAGGTCGGCACACTCGATGTACATCTTGGCTTGAGCCCTGTTGCGGTCGAACTGAATGATGCGGTCGGCACCCGACATCCATCGCAGAAAGTCGGGGAAGTAATTAGGTACAATCACCCTTACAGCCTTACCCCTCTTCTTCAGATACTCAGCCATCGCAAGCGACGAACCAATGGCATCACCGTCGGCCGACACGTGGGTCACAACCACCACATTGTGACAATCATTGAGCATACGCTTAGCCTCAGCCAATTCGGTATATGATATTTTGTTGGATAACATCATACATTGTCATGAATAAAATCAGATGCGACTACAAAGTTATGAATAATTTGTGGTTTTACAATCATCTACTGTCAATTAATTTGTATCGGCAGGTATTTTAGCATAGATAAAAACTACTGATTTTTCAAATCATAGGCATTAAACCCAAGTCAGTCGTTAGTCTATTACATCCTTATATGTTCTTGCTGTTCCAGATTTGCCATGCAGCCTCAGCCTGCAGCACAAGCATCTCATAGCCGTTCTTAGTTGTGGCTCCCTGCATGCGACCATACCGCATGAATGTTGTTTCCGACGGATTATAGACGAGGTCGAAGAGCAGGTGTCGTGATGTAAGCATGTGATATGGCAGTGGAGGGCAGGTGTCTATGTGGGGATAAGTGCCCAGGGGTGTACAGTTGACCACTACAGTGTGCTGTTGGATTGTGTCGAGGTCGATGTCACTGTAGCGGATGATATTGTCGTCCTGTGGTGTACGCGACACGAGTTGTGGCATGATGCTCATCTGTCGTAATGCATGGCACACGGCACGCGATGCGCCTCCGGTACCCAGTACGAGTGCTGCCTTGTGGTGCGTACGTAGCAATGGACGTATGCTTTGGCTGAATCCTATAGCATCAGTGTTGAATCCGCGCATGTCGCTGATGCGAATTACATTCACCGCTCCAATTTCGCGTGCATCATCGCTCAGTGAGTTGAGCATCGGCAGTACGGCTTGCTTGTAAGGTATGGTGACGTTCAGCCCCTCAAGGTGGGGCGTGGAAGCGATAAGCGTGATGAGCTTGCTGATATCGGGCAACTCGTAGTTGTCGTATCGGGCATCGATGTCTTCAGCTTTGAATTTGTCGGTGAAATAGCGTTGGGAAAACGAGTGACCGAGAGTTTTTCCTATTAGTCCGTATTTTTTCATGATTTGATTCCGGTGTAAAGACAGCACATGTCGAATGCGAGGTAGCGGAATTTGACGTTTTGAAAATTAGCCAGGGCAAAATGTACTGCCATGTCTGCCCCTTGCTCTGTTGCTGACATGGTGTGTGGCAGGTAACTATAAGCCTGGGTGTTGTGCGCGAGAAGTTTTCCTGCCGCTGGCATGAGCCAGTGTCTGTATATCCTGAAAATAGAGGTCATGGGCCAGCGCTGGGGAGCGCACAGGTCGATTATTGCCACCATGCCCCCAGGTGTTGTCACTCGATAGATTTCGGCAAGACAGGCGTCGAGGTTCTCGAAATTGCGCAGTGCGAATGCCGACATGACGACATCGAATGTGTCATCATCAAAGGTCAGATGCTCACAGTCTTCATGCATGAACTGCATCCTATGTGTAAGTCTTTGTCTTTCGGCTTTTTCTATTGCTATCCGCATCATCGAGTCGGCAATGTCACAGGCAGTAATCATTGGGGTATGGAGTCGTTTGCAGGCTTCGATGGCAAGGTCGCCGGTGCCTGTGGCTACATCAAGCACATGGTCTGTGTGTGGTTTGTAGCGTGCAATGTGTCGAATGAGCGAGCGCCGCCATAGACGGTCTATTCCGAGCGATAGTGTGTGGTTAAGGCAGTCATAGGTGGGAGCAATGTCGTTGAACATGGCCTCCACCTGTTTGTGTTTGGATGTGGTATCGTGGGCGTATGGTTTTATCTCGATGTCAGCCATTTCATTACGTTGTGTTCAATGCGTGCAGTTATATCACTTTCGGTTTCCTGTTTCTCAAACGTGTCGCCGGTGATTTGTTCGTAGAGTTCGATGTAACGGTCGGAGATTGAATTGACAAATTGGTCGGTCATCTCGGGCATCACCTGACCAGGCTGATTCATAAATCCGTGGTCGATGAGCCACTGACGTACAAACTCTTTCGACAACTGATGCTGTGGCAGGCCTTGCTTGAATCTTTCTTCGTATCCGTCAGCATAGAAGTAGCGTGACGAGTCTGGGGTGTGTATCTCGTCGATGAGATATACCTTACCATCACGTTTTCCGAATTCGTATTTTGTATCCACCAGTATGAGACCTTTCCCTGCAGCGATCTTTGTGCCGAGATCGAACAAAGTGCGTGTGTATTGTTCCATCACGTTATAGTCGGTTTCAGACACTAGGCCCCGCGCTATGATTTCTTCGCGCGATATGTTTTCGTCATGTCCTTCCTCTGCCTTGGTCGTAGGGGTGATGACAGGTATAGGAAACTTCTCGTTTTCCTTCATCCCATCGGGTAGTGAGACTCCACAGAGAGAACGTACACCTGCCTTATATTCGCGCCATGCCGAACCGGTGAGGTAACCTCGTATGATCATCTCCACACGAAATCCCTCGCATTTCAGACCGACTGTCACCATAGGGTCGGGTGTTGCAAGCTTCCAGTTGGGTACCACTGATGCCGATGCGTCGAGAAACTTAGCTGCAATCTGATTTAACACTTGGCCTTTGAATGGTATGCCTTTGGGCAACACCACATCGAAAGCGCTGATGCGGTCGGTAGCGACCATTACCATGATGTCATCGTTGATATTATAGACATCACGCACTTTACCATGGTAGATACTTTTCTGTCCTGGGAAATTAAAGTTAGTCTTTGTCAGAGTCTTCATATTTTTTATAAGCATTAACTATTCGTGTCACAAGTTTGTGTCTTACAATGTCGCGCTCGTCCATCTTGATGAAACTAATTCCTCTCACACCGTCGAGCACAGTCATAGCCTCTACCAATCCCGAGCGCACGGTGCGTGGGAGGTCAATCTGTGTGGTGTCACCAGTGATAATCATTTTTGTGTTGTGTCCCATGCGTGTGAGAAACATCTTTATTTGCTGCGGTGTGGTGTTTTGAGCTTCGTCGAGTATCACAACCGCATCGTTCAGTGTACGCCCTCTCATAAATGCCAGGGGTGCAATCTGAATGGTTTGCAATTCCATGTCGGCCTGCAGTTTCTGAGCAGGTATCATATCGAGCAATGCATCATAAAGGGGTTGCAGGTAAGGGTCGATTTTGTCTTTCATGTCACCAGGCAGAAACCCTAGTTTCTCACCAGCTTCTACTGCTGGTCTTGAGAGAATTATGCGTCGCACTTCCTTGTTTTTCAAGGCACTTACCGCCAGTGCTATGCTTACATAAGTCTTTCCCGAACCTGCTGGCCCTACAGCAAACAACATGTCGTTGGTGCGGAATTCTTCCACAAATCGACGCTGATTCTCACTGCGTGGTGTTATGGCACGCCCACTTATGCTGTAGCATATTGCCGACGGGTCGCTGTTATCGGACGTCATTCCATTCTGCTTGCCACTGACTAAGTGCACGATTGCGGCCTCGTCGAGAGAGTTAAACTTTAAGCAGTGTGTCTTGAGGCGTTGAATTACACTGTCGAACACATACATTTCTTCTTCGTCGCCCAATACTTTCATCACGTTGCCCCGAGCCACAATGCGCAGTTTTGGGTATAGTGCTTTTATCATCTGCAGATTTGCATTCCCTGCCCCATAAAACGTGCGGAGGTCTATATCATCGAGTATAAAATGTTTTTCTATCATTTATCTTGTGTATGTATGTAATATCTTGTTTTAGCATGCATATTCGTGTGTATAGGCAGCGGCGGTAGATTCGAGTGTCAGAATGGCGGCACTTTGTCATTGGCGATGAAGTCTTCGGTGTCAGGTTTTTGCTCCACCTTGTTGGACATCAGTTTCATCAACACATTGTAGTAGTCATCCTTTGACACTCCGATGAGGTCGTCGGGCCAGCAGACTCGCACAAGGTCAGGCGTGTGTTCACATGCCAGTTTCAGGTATTTACTAAATTGCTTTGGCATGTGCATGAGGTGATACCCCTGGGCAAGATATATGTATAATTTGGGATAATCAGGGTCGTTTCGGTACTGCCTGGCCAGAGATAGAAACACCATGGCAGCCTCGTGTAGTCCGTGCGACAAGAGTTCGCCACCAGCTATTGTGAGTAAGGGAAACTTACGTTTTGCACCTTTGACGGCATTGAAGAATACCCTGATGGCAAGTGCAGGCTTATGCTGTTCGAGCAGTATCGAGCCTTTTATCATGAGAAATTCGGGCGATTTGCTATTTGAGCGCAGTGCCAGATTTATCATTTTTAGGGCATCGTCGTAAAAACCGCCACTGAGGTATATCTCTGCCAGATACGAACGTGCACCGGCCTTGACATCTTTGTCTTTCACCTCGTGTGATATATAGTTCTGAGCCAAGTCAAGATACAGCAACGCTTCGTCTTTATGTTTGGAGTGCATGAGCGCCGACCCCAGCATTGAATAATACATACCATCGCCTGTCTGCCCGATGAAGCGTCTGAAACTGCGCGATGCCTCGTCGTAATTGCCCATCTGGTAATATCCGAGTGCACGCACCAGCTGTGCCTGCGAGTCGTCGGCATCGATGGCAAGTGCGAATTCTGCCGAATTGACCGAACCCTCGTAGTCGTCAACCGAGCTTTGCAGCGATGCCAGATAAGTCCACCCCTGAGGAAGGTATGGGTTTACATCGAGAAACGCATTATAGAGTTCTATTTCCTTATCGATGAGTCCGGCATCGTGCAGGGCACTTGCTATGTCGAGGTCGAGGTCATCGGCTTCGAGAGGCGCACATTGCTGCTGATATTCATCCACCCATGGAGCCATAAGGGCATATATATCATCCTCTTCACTCAAATCGACAATTGATAGCATGATATGCATGTATGCTTCGCGCAGACGCTGGCGTGCCTCGATGGCCGACTCCATTTCATCACATTCTTTATGTTCCTGTTTTATCCATTTCCTGAACCACTCGTTCCGTTCGGACATAGTGCGGCCGTATGCACACGCAAGTTGCCCACGGAAGTAATAGACATCGGGGTCGTCATCGGGGTTGAGGCGGTCAACAATTTCTTGTGCCTCGTCAAACCGTTGCATGCTTATCAATACATTTGCCTTGACAGAACAGAGGTCTTCATCGTCTCGATGCATGGCCAATCCCTCTTCGGCAGCAATGAGAGCCTCTTGCAACTGTTCATGACGCATGTAGTACTCGGCGATATCAACAAAATCATCAACATCCAGGTAGCTGGGTCTCCCTTGCTGCCTGGATTTCTCATACATGTGCAACAGTTCCTTGAATTCTATTGAATCGTCGTAATCGTTCATCAGACCTTGCTAATTATGCAGTTCACCTGTTTCTCTTTATATCACTTGCCCTTCCAACCGTCTTTCAATCCCACGGTGCGGTTAAAAACAAGGTTGTCGGGAGTTGAGTCGGGATCTACATTGTAGTATCCTATGCGCTGAAATTGTAAGTAGTCGAGCGGTTTGCGTGTAGATAGCCACTTTTCTACATAAGCCTTTTTCACTTCGAGGCTCTCGGGGTTGAGGAACGGGCGCATGGCATCTATGCCCTCTGCACCGGTCTTTTTTGAATAAGCCGATATCTCGTCGCGTGGATTTTCCACCATCCACAAGCGGTCATAGTTCCTCACTTCGGCCTCGAGGCAATGCCTGCAACTAACCCAATGGATGGTCTTACCCTTTATCTTCATATTGGCATTCGCCTCGCCCGTCTTCGTGTCGGGAATGTACTCGGCATATATTTCGACGATGTTTCCATCCGCATCCTTCCTGCAACAATCAGTCTCAGGGCATCGTATGATATACGAATTCTTTAATCTCACCTCTTTGCCAGGACCAAGTCGGAAGAACTTAGCAGGAGCATCCTCCATAAAGTCTTCGCGCTCAATCCACAACTCACGTCCGAACACAGTTTCGTGAGTTCCGTCGGCTTCGTTGCCCGGATTGTTTATTGCCGTGCATGTTTCCGTCATCCCCTCGGGGAAGTTGGTTATGATTAGTTTCACGGGTTCAATCACGGCACTCACCCTGATTGCACGCTGGTTGAGGTCGTCACGCACGGCGCTCTCGAAGAGCGACATCTGATTGAGAGCATCAAACTTCGTATATCCGATTTTGTCAATGAAGCTCAGTATGCCTTCAGGACTATAGCCGCGGCGTCGGAATCCGCAGATGGTAGGCATACGGGGGTCATCCCATCCGCTCACAACGCCCTCTTTCACCAAGATGAGCAGGTTACGCTTGCTGAGCAGTATGTGAGTGAGATTTAACTTATTGAATTCAATCTGTCGTGGGCGGTTGTCGTGCATCGGATGGTCGTCGCCGCCAACCTCCTTCGCCCAGTCAACAAACAAGTCGTATAGCGGACGGTGACTTACGAACTCGAGTGTACAGATAGAGTGTGTCACCCCCTCCCAATAGTCACACTGGCCGTGAGTAAAGTCATACATAGGGTATGCGTTCCAGCGGTTTCCTGTGCGCCAATGCGGCAAGTTCAGCACTCTGTACATTATCGGGTCGCGGAAGTGCATGTTTGGGTTTGCCATGTCGATTTTGGCACGCAACACCATACGTCCCGGTTCCATGTTTCCCGAATTCATCTCTTCAAACAGGCGCAGGCTCTCCTCGGCAGGTCTGTCGCGGTAAGGACTGTTTATCCCTGGCTGAGTGGGCGTACCCTTCTGTTCGGCAATCTGCTCCGACGACTGTTCGTCAACATAAGCACGTCCGCGCTTGATAAGTTCGACGGCCAAATCCCAGAGTTGCCCGAAGTAGTCGGAAGCATAAAGCACCTCACCCCACTTGAACCCCAGCCACTCAATATCGCGTTTTATAGCCTCCACATATTCAGTGTCCTCTTTCTGAGGGTTTGTATCGTCCATACGCAGGTTGCATACGCCCCCATACTTCCTTGCCAGTCCGAAATCGATGGCTATAGCCTTTGCATGACCTATATGGAGATACCCGTTAGGTTCGGGTGGGAACCGGGTCTGCAGCCTTCCGCCGTTCTTACCCGCCTCCAACTCCGTTTTCACTATCTCTTCTACAAAGCTGACTGACTCAGCCCTCTGCTCTTCCTTTGTTTCCATACACATTATTCATTCATGTTTTATATCTCCCCTCCAGCATCCGTCATAGGGAGACCGATGGGAGACAAGTTCGATCCCCCCCCTCGCACTTCCCAAAGGGGAGAGGGAGGTTAGTCCTCACAAGGGGAGGCACCTCCTTTTCGGTGCAAAGTTACGAATATTTATCGACATACATGCATCTGATTGCTGTTTTTTGTCACACAACTCTTGTTAAACTGAAATGAGGAGCGGGAGGGATGGCACATTTCACTCCTCGTCTTCATTTTCAGGCAAAGCTTTCAAAGACTTGCTCTTATCTTCCTTGGCTCCCAGGGCGGTGAGCTTGCGTGCAGCGACGATAATGCTCTGACCCGACTGGGCCGTGGTGGTCTGCACTTCACGGTATTTACCTTGTAGTTCGTCGATTATCTCGCCTACACGCCTGAATCGTTGGGAGAACAGTTGTACTCTCTTGACTATGTTGTCGGCACATCGCATTATCTCTTCCTGGTTGTGTGTCTGTTCCACCAGCACCCAACTCTCTTTCGTCAGTCGCAGTATTGCATACAGGTTCTGGCTGCCGGTGATGAACACGTTGCGGTCGAATGCGTATTTCCACAATGTAGTGTCGTTGCACAGGGCGAGTTGTAGTGCCGACTCTGAAAACATGTACATAAGCACATAATCGAGTCCTTGACGTCCTTTTTTTATATATTTGTCGTAGCGTTTATGCGACAGCTGGTCAACATGTGACCTCACGCTCCGTATGTGTTCTTTCAGTGCCATGCTGCGTTCGTCGTCGGTTTCTGCATTGACGTATCGTTCGAATGCGGTTATGGACATCTTTGAGTCGATTATGGCATCGCGACCGTCGGTGAAGTGCAGTATGACGTCGGGGATGAGCCGGTTGCCTTCTTCCGACAGCAGTGCCTGTCCTTCGCTGTCGCGCAGGGTTTCCTGCACGTCGAAGTGTATTCCTTTTTCCAATCCCATGTTTTCAAGCAGTTCGACGAGCCTCACTTCTCCGAAATTGCCTTGTGTCTTGTTTTCGCTTGTCAGTGCTTTGGCCAGGTTGTCGGCCTTGGTGCCGATGTCTTTGGTTTGATGCATCATGGCATTGATTTGTTCGCGCAGGGCTGATGTGGTTTCTGCTTGTGTCAGTTTGTTTTTATCGACGGCATCTTTCATCTGCCTGAGCTGTTCGTTCAGGGGGATGAGTATCTGTCCCAGTTGCTCGCGGTTAGCTTGTTGCAGTTCTTGCTCGCGTTGCCTGAGCAGTTGGGTAGTGGCATTTTGCAGTTGCTCGCTCACGAGTTTCATCTGGATGTCAAGTTCTTTTTCGCGTCGGTGGGCTTCATCTTCCATCTGCAGGGCATGTGCGGACTTCATGTCAGTGAGTTGCCGTTCGTAGGTGTCGCGGGCTTCGGTGAGTTGCCGTTCGTAGGAGTTGCGGGTTTCGGCGAGTTGCCGTTCGTAGGTGTCTTTCAGTATTTTGTGCTGTCGCTCTTGCATGTAATATACGACTGCTGCCACTGCTGCGCCTATTGCCAAACCTGCGGCTATACTAAGTATTTCCATGTGTATCCTTGTTTTGAGTTGATGATGTCGGCTATCGTGCCTTGTGCCACTATTTGTCCTCCTCCACGTCCGCCTTCGGGCCCCATGTCGATGATGTGGTCGGCTTGTCCTATCACGTCTATATTATGTTCAATCACTATTACCGTGTTGCCTTTTGCAACCAGACGGTGGAGTACAGCCATCAGTGCCCGTATATCTTCGTAGTGTAGTCCCGTAGTTGGTTCGTCGAGTATGTACAGGGTATTTCCTGTATCGCGGCGGCTGAGTTCAGTGGCTAGTTTCACTCGTTGGCTTTCGCCTCCGGACAGGGTTGTTGACGGCTGTCCCAGTTTGATGTATCCCAGGCCTACGTCTTGTATCACCTTAATTTTGTTGAGTATAGCAGGTTGGTTTGCGAAGAATTCCACGGCTTGGTTTATAGTCATGTCGAGCACGTCGGCAATGGATTTGCCTCGGAACTTCACTTCGAGGGTCTCGCGGTTGTAGCGGCGGCCGTGGCATACTTCGCATGGTGTGAGTACATCGGGCAGGAAATTCATGGCAATGGTCTTGTATCCGTTGCCTCCACATGCCTCGCATCGGCCTCCTGCCACGTTAAACGAGAACCGGCCGGGCTTGTATCCTCGTATCATCGACTCGGGATGTTTTACAAACAGCTCGCGTATGTCGCTGAATACTCCGGTATAGGTTGCCGGATTGCTGCGCGGACTTCTGCCGATAGGCGACTGGTCAACGCTCACCACTTTGTTGATTGTCTCCAGTCCCTCTATCGAGGCGTATGGCAACGGGTTGCGCAGTGAACGATACAGGTGTTGTGACAGTATTGGTTGCAGGGTGTCGTTGACGAGTGTCGATTTGCCGCTGCCGCTCACCCCAGTGATACATATAAGTTTGCGCAATGGGAATTTGACATCTACATGCCTGAGGTTGTTGCCGGTACAATCATGGAGTATGAGACAGGGGCTGTCGGTTGCCTTGCCGTCTGTCATGCCGGCTACCGACGTGGTTTGTGCCGGTGGGATGCTGGCTGCCCTCAGGTACTTCGCTGTCAGTGTGTCGGTTTTCATGAGGTCGGCCGGTGTGCCCTGGAACATCACTTCCCCACCCTTACGCCCTGCCAGTGGTCCGATGTCGATGATGTAGTCGGCAGCAAGCATCATGTCTTTGTCGTGTTCCACCACAATGACGGTATTGCCTTCGTCGCGCAGTGCTTTTAGCGAGTTTATGAGACGCCGGTTGTCGCGTTGGTGGAGTCCTATGCTTGGTTCGTCGAGTATGTAGAGTACATTCACGAGTCTTGCACCTATCTGTGTAGCCAGTCGTATGCGTTGGCTTTCTCCGCCCGATAGTGTCATGCTGCTACGCGACAGCGACAGATAGTCGAGCCCTACGTCGAGCAGGAACTGCAGACGGTTGTGTATTTCTTTCAGTATCTCTGCCGATATTTTCTGTTGTCGTTCGCTTATTTTGCCCGACACATTGTCAAGCCATTGCTGCAGTTCGCCAAGGTCCATCGATGAGAGTTCGTATATGTTTTTATCTGCAAAGCGGAAGTGCATGGCTTCTTTGTTCAACCTCGACCCTCCGCACTCGGGGCATGTGGCAATGCTGTCGAACGAGTCGGCCCATTTTTGTGCGGCGGCCGAACTTTCAGAGTCGCGCAACTGGTTGATGTATCGTGCCAGGCCCTCGTATTGTGTATAGAAGTCGTTGGTCTGATGTATGAGTGTGGCAGGTATGCGTATGCGTTGGGTGCAACCGTATATCACATCGTCCACTGCGGCTTCGGGCAGTAATCTCACAGGTGTTCTTACGTCTTGTCCATACAAATCGAGTACTCCTTGTATCTGCCAGAATATCATAGTGCTGCGATATTTGCCGAGTGGAGCGAGAGCTCCTTCGTATATAGAGAGTGTTTCGTCGGGGATGATTTTTGCACGGTCAATGAGGTTGATGTATCCAAGACCTTTACAGCACGGGCACGCTCCTTGCGGTGAATTGAATGAGAAGGTATTTGGGGCAGGGTCGTGATAGCTTATTCCTGTCGTTGGACACATGAGCGACCGTGAATAGTATTTGAGTTCGCCATCGTCGGTCAGCACCATCATCAGTCCCTCGCCCATACGCATGGCTGTAGCAATGCTTTTCTGTAGCCGTTCGCTGTCTTTTTCAGCCACTGCCAGGCGGTCAACCACTACTTCTATGTTGTGGTTTTTGTATCGGTCAACACGCATGTCGGGTTCCATCTCCAACACTTGGCCGTCAACCCTCACACGAATAAATCCTTTCTTCATGAGGCTTTCAAACAATTCGCGGTAATGACCCTTACGACTGCGCACCACCGGTGCGAGCAGTTGTACTCTCTTACCATCGTATCGGCTCATAATCAGGTCGAGTATCTGCTCTTCGGTGTATTTCACCATGCGTTCGCCGGTTTCGTAGCTGTAGGCATCGGCTGCACGTGCAAAAAGCAGTCGCAGGTAGTCATACACTTCGGTTACAGTACCTACGGTGCTTCGTGGATTTTTGTTAGTGGTTTTCTGTTCGATGCTTATGACAGGACTCAATCCTGTAATCTTGTCAACCTCCGGCCGTTGAAGTCCGCCGAGGAAATTGCGCACATATGCTGAGAATGTCTCTATATATCGGCGCTGTCCCTCGGCAAAGATGGTGTCGAATGCCAGGCTCGACTTGCCGCTTCCGCTCAAGCCGGTTATCACAGTGAGACTGCCGCGAGGGATGCGCACATCGATGTTTTTTAGGTTGTGTACGCGCGCGCCCTGCACCTCTATCCACTTATTCATCATAGTCTCTCCACCCTTTCAACACGTTAACGGCTTTTTTTATGTCGTATTTTATTCCGTCGCTGCCTGTTGCCTGCAGGTTGAGATAATATACACCGTCTTTCACATATCGGCCGTTCTGCCGTCCGTCCCATCCTTCGTCAACATTGCTCAGGTCGAACGAATAAATCTTTTGTCCCCAACGGTTGAAAAAGACACCTTTCATCTTCACTATCGACTGGTAGGTGACATGGTACACATCGTTTATCTGGTCGCCGTTGGGCGAAAAGCCATCAGGACATGACAGCTTTGACTCAGAAATAGATATTGTGAAGGTCTCTGACTCATATTCCAAGATGTCGCCGGCGGCATCGGTGAAGGTCACATATAGTTTCACTCCGTAGCTGCCACTGGAAGTGAGTGTGTAGGTGGTATTCTCGTCGAAACGGTCAATCAGAGGCTTTGCCTCGCCCTCACGTGTGTTGTATATCTTCCACTCGCATTTCGACTCCCACCCCACATTGTCGCGTAAGTTGGCTGTCAGTTTCAACTCGAGCGGAGCTTGCATCGTCTGACTTTCACCAGGATTCATTGTGACATCGGTCTGATTGGTCTTATCGTAAAACTCTACAACCGGACTGGCCGACTGTGACCACATCGTCTGTGCCGACATGCTAAGTATTGTTGCTACAAATACCTTTCGTATCATAATGCGTTCTTTGTTTTGTATGTATAAAGTTTAGAACTGTCAAAACAGTATATGTTTTAATTGGCAAAGATACAAAATAAAAATCAAATACACATTCTTGACAGGCATAAACCTTATCTGCGGACATTGATTTTAGCATGTTTCTTGCTTAATGATAATGCAAAACACACATTAGGACATTGATTGCCAAATGTGAAGTCCTTGGGGAGAGTGCGCAGTCGCAAGGGCAAGAGTGCGCAGTCGCAAGGCCAAGAGCGTGCAGCCGCAAGGCCAAGAGTGCGCAGTCGCAAGACGGAACGCAGTCATGCCGCGATTATTTTCTCAGTTTTCGCACCAGGTCGAGAGTCTGTTCACGCAGTTTCTCATTGGTTTTCTTCGTCTGTTCGCGTATTCGTCTGTTTGCCTGACGGTTGACCTTAAGCAACTCTTCCGACCTCATCTGCATGAGGCTGAATTGCTCTAACACTGCATTCTGAATATTTTCGGCCACATCCATCACTCCTTCTTTAGACGGACAGATGCAAAGCAGTCCCTTAGGTACAACAGCTATCTCAACTTCCGGTCCAGACATTACCGGATCGCCATCGAAGTGTATGACCCCGGCCGATTGTCGGTGTATAGTGAGACTCCTGCAACGGAATGTGCTGAAATGATTGCTCGACTCCAGCGTGCCGTTAATGAGATGCATGGCTATCTGAGGAGCATCAATCACCGTAAACGGCTTGATAATCGTGACGTCGAGCAAACCATCCCTGACCGATGCTCCCGGCGTGATATATACATTATTGCCATACTGCGATGCATTGCCACAGGCAATCAAAAACGCCTTCTGTATGCTGTGTTCCTCGTGCTCGCCAACTATGTCTATATCATACGTCTCGGGATTATATCGCAATCCATTGGTCAGCACATTCTCCACATAGGCAAGCGGACCACGCAGTTTGGCTTTTGCAAACTTCTGGGATATAAATGCATCAAAACCCACACCACAGGTACAGAAAAACGGGTGAAGGTCGATAACCCCATAGTCCATCTTCTGGATTGTGTATTGATTTATCAGTTCGATAGCCCTTATCGCATCAAGTGGAATGTGAAGATGTCGTGCCAATCCGTTTCCCGAACCACATGGAATAATTGCCAGAGCCGTGTGAGTGTCAATCAACGCACGTGCCACCTCGTTCATCGTGCCGTCGCCCCCAATGGCACACACCACATCGGCACCCTCGGCTACAGCCTGCCTGGCCAGTAATGTGGCATGACCTGCATAGGCAGTCTTGACCATCGAGCAGTCAAACCGATTGCGGTCAATCCTACCTTCAACCTGGCCGAGAATCATTCGTTTTCCGCTCACTCCCGACACTGGATTATATATAAATACTATCTTTTGCTTGCTCATTATCTGCTGTAACAATACATGTCCGCCATGCAATTTCAGACTGCAAAAGTAGGAAAAAACATCGACTTTGGCGGTATAATGACAGCAAAATTTGACCGAAAGAGCATTTTTTCGCGGAAAAAGCATGTAGTGTTACAGTTTTTTCGTAACTTTGCAGCCTGTACGGAGCAATCCGTGCCAACAAGGTATAACTAATAAAAAAGAAATGGAGTGAATTCAGCCGAATAGCTACACCTTATTATATTATAATAAGTATAGTATATCGACGAGACATGCTTTAGCGATGGCAACACTCCGGATTTTAATTATGGGTTTATTACAAGACAGATTTAAGGAGTATCGTGAGCCCCAGAAATACATGGAGGCTGGCATCTACCCATATTTCAGAGAAATCGACAGCCATCAGGACACAGAGGTGATAATGGATGGCAGGAAAGTCTTGATGTTCGGTTCAAACTCCTACATGGGCCTGACCTACGACAAACGCATCGTCGATGCAGCAATTGCTGCCATCAAAAAATACGGGACAGGTTGTGCCGGTTCGCGATTCCTCAACGGAACGCTCGACCTCCACGTAAAACTCGAACACGAACTGGCCGAATTTGTAGGTAAAGACGAAGCACTGGTCTATTCAACAGGTTTCACAGTCAACTCGGGCGTCGTTTCTGCTCTGACAGGACGTAACGACTACATTCTGGGCGACGATCGCGACCATGCATCGATTGTTGACGGACGCCGGCTCTCCTTCTCGACGTTCTATCACTACAAGCACAACGACATGCACGACCTTGAAGAACAACTCAAGAAGTGCCGTCCCGAAGCAGTGAAACTCATAGTGACCGACGGACTATTCTCTATGGAAGGCGACCTCGCCAAACTGCCGGAAATCGTTGAGCTGAAGAAGAAGTACAACGCAAGTATTATGGTGGATGAGGCACACGGCATCGGTGTGTTTGGAAAGAACGGACGCGGAACATGCAACCACTTCGGAGTGACCGACGATGTTGACCTCATCATGGGAACATTCTCAAAATCGCTGGCTTCAATCGGTGGATTCATTGCATCCGACAAAGACACCATCAACTGGTTGCGTCATACTTCACGCACATATATCTTCAGCGCAAGCAACACACCGGCAGCAACGGCAGCAGCAATGGAGGCCCTCCACATACTGAAGACCGAACCGGAAAGAGTAGAAAACCTCTGGAAGATAACAAAATACGCACTAGAGCAGTTCAAACAGGCAGGATTTGAAATAGGGGATACCGAGAGCCCTATCATCCCACTGTATGTGCGCGATGCAGCAAAGACATTCGAAATCACAAAACTGGCATTCCAAAAAAACGTGTTCATCAACCCCGTTATACCACCGGCATGTGCACCGCAAGACACTCTCGTCAGAGTGGCACTCATGGCCACACACACAAGAGAGCAAGTTGACCGATGCGTATCTGCACTTGTCGATTCATTCAAAGAACTCGGACTTCTCAAATAACAAATACAACACAGCAGAAAAGACCCACTTGCCGACAATACAAAATACAAAGCAGAGGGCCTTTTCACTTTTATATGACAACAACACAAATACAAAACACAATACATTAACCGACAGAAACAACAGAAAACCATGTGCGGAATAGTAGGATACCTGGGACACCGACGACAAGCATACCCGGTGCTCATCAACGGACTAAAAAGACTCGAATACAGAGGATACGACAGTGCTGGAGTAGCACTAATCACAGAAAACGGCGACCTGCAAGTATATAAAACCAAAGGCAAAGTAGCCGATCTGGAAACCTATGCATCAGAAAAAGACACAAGCGGATTTGTAGGCATTGCACATACACGATGGGCTACACACGGCGAACCCAACGCAACAAACGCACACCCACACTACTCGTCTTCAAACAACCTGGCACTCATACACAACGGAATAATAGAAAACTACGCATCGCTCAAAAAACAACTGGTAGAACAAGGCGTGGAATTCAAAAGCACAACCGACACCGAGGTACTGGTACAACTGATAGAATACATACAAAAATCGAAAAACATCGACCTGCTCACAGCAGTAAGGATATCGTTGCAACGCGTCATCGGAGCATACGCCATAGCAATACTCGACCGCACCAACCCCCACCAGATTATTGCAGCACGCAAAAGCAGCCCGCTCGTTGTCGGCATAGGCGATGGAGAATACTTCCTCGGAAGCGATGCGTCGCCAATCATCGAATACACCGATAAAGTGATATACCTCAACGACGGCGATATAGCCGTGATACGCAAAGGCGAGGACGTAGAGATAGTCGATGTCATCGGCACACACCTCGAACACGAAATACAGACCGTTGACCTCAAGCTCGGACAGATAGAGAAAGGTGGTTTTCCACATTTCATGCTCAAAGAAATATTTGAACAACCCGACTGCCTGCGCGATTGTATGCGCGGACGCATCAACACCGAGGCCAACAACGTGGTGTTGTCGGCCATAATAGACCACAAGCAAAAACTGCTCAATGCCCGACGCATCATCATCGTAGCATGTGGCACCAGCTGGCACGCCGGATTGATAGGCAAACAACTCATCGAAAACATCTGCGAAATACCAGTTGAGGTAGAATACGCATCCGAGTTCAGATACAGCAATCCAGTCATTTGCAGTCAAGACGTAGTGATAGCAATATCACAATCGGGCGAGACCGCCGACACCCTGGCAGCCATACAACTCGCCAAACAACGCGGAGCATTCATCTACGGCATATGTAACGCCGTGGGCTCTTCGATTGCACGAGCCACCGACACCGGCTCATACATACACGTAGGACCCGAAATCGGTGTGGCATCGACCAAAGCATTTACCGGACAAGTAACAGTACTGACCATGCTTGCACTTGCGCTTGCAAAAGAAAAAGGAAATATCGAAGTCGAACAATACAGACAGATTGTGGCAGAGCTTAACTCAATACCCGACAAAATGCAGGAACTTCTCAAAGAGAACGACCGAATACGCGACATAAGCCGTATATTCACCTACGCACACAACTTCCTGTATTTGGGGCGCGGATTCAACTACCCGGTAGCACTCGAAGGAGCACTGAAACTGAAAGAGATAAGCTACATACATGCCGAAGGGTATCCCGCAGCCGAGATGAAACACGGCCCTATTGCACTTATCGATGAAGAAATGCCGGTGGTGGTGATTGCTACACACAACGCACTATACGATAAACTCATGAGCAACATACAGGAAATCAAAGCCCGCAAAGGACGTGTAATTGCAATTGTAACCGAAGGCGATACACGCGTAAGAGCATTGGCCGACGAGGTAATAGAACTGCCCACCACTATCGAATGCCTCGAACCACTGCTTGCCACCATACCTCTGCAGATGCTGGCATACCACGTAGCCATCTGCAAAGGAAAAGACGTTGACCAGCCACGCAACTTAGCCAAATCAGTGACAGTAGAATAATGCGAATAGACATACTGACTGCAGTTCCAGACTTACTCGAGGGATTCTTCGACAAGTCGATACTTGGTCGGGCACAAAAGAAGGGTCTGGCAGAAATACATGTGCATAACCTGCGCGACTATACTGCAGACCGTCATGGCCGGCTCGACGACTACGCATTCGGAGGTTTTCCTGGCATGGTGATGCAGTGTCAGCCCATCGACTCGTGCATTTCGGCGCTGAAGGCGGAGCGAAATTACGACGAAATAATATTCGTCACCCCCGACGGACGTCAATTCGACCAACCAATGGCTAACGAGCTGTCGTTGAAACAGAACATAATCATACTGTGTGGTCATTATAAGGGTATAGACTATCGCATTCGCGAACATCTCATCACACGCGAAGTAAGCCTTGGAGATTTCGTACTTACCGGCGGTGAACTCGTTGCCGCTTGCATGGCCGATGCAATTGTCAGGGTGATACCTGGTGCAATTGGTGACGAACAGAGCGCATTGTCCGACTCGTTCCAAGACAACCTGCTTGCAGCACCCATCTACACACGTCCGGCCAACTACAAGGGATGGGTAGTACCCGAAATACTGTTATCGGGCAATCAGGCCAAAATAGCAGAATGGGAGTTACAGCAATCAATTAAACGAACAAAACAGCTACGCCCCGACCTCCTAAACTCTCAACAATAAACTCTAAAATAACAATGGGCCTCCCCTTCTATTGGAGGAGTAAGGGGGAAGGCTCATTAAACTATAAACTAAATATCACTATGAAAACACACAGATTAGTTTTAATATTTATCTTGGCATTAACATTCTTCCAATCAATCAATGCTCAGAGCGACCGCAAACTGCTTTGGCACGATGAGTTTGACACCGACGGTGCCCCCAACCCCGAGTACTGGAACCACGAGCAGGGCTTTGTTCGCAATCACGAATATCAATGGTATCAGCCTGCTAACGCAAGTGCGAGCGGCGGTATCCTGACCATTCAGGGTAGGCTCGACAGTATTCCCAATCCGCGTTATAACAGCCAGCGTTCCGGCGACTGGAAACGTAGCAGGCCTTACGCTCAATACTCGTCATCGAGCATCAACACGCGCGGCAAGTTTGAGTTTCTATATGGCACACTCGAAGTGCGTGCACGCATCCCCGCAGTCTTGGGTTCATGGCCTGCCATCTGGCTGTTGGGCAGCAAATACGGATGGCCTTCGTGCGGCGAGATAGATGTCATGGAATACTATCATGTAGGCGGTCGCCCTCATATACTTGCTAACGCATGTTGGGGTAACGATCAAAACGGGTCGGTATGGAATTCCAAGCGCATACCTTATCAGCACTTCTACGAGCGCGATCCATATTGGAACGAGCGGTTTCACGTCTGGCGCATGGATTGGACAGCCGAATATATACGCATCTACCTCGACGATGAATTGCTGAACGACATAAATCTTGCGAAAACCATCAATGGCCGTGCCGGCGGCAACGATAATCCGTTCCATACACCACAGTATATACTGCTCAATCTGGCTATAGGAGGGGATAACGGCGGGGAGCCCCTACCCGATTCTTTCCCTATGAACTATGACATTGATTATGTGCGTGTGTATGCACCCGAATAAATCCAAGTTATTTGTTATTATGGTGCAAATGTATTGAACGAGCGAGGTGGCAGTATTGCGTTAAGATATTTCTTGTCCAGTTGTACTGTTATTTCTTTCTGTTCGTCGGTTTGATTTCCAGCAATGACCACATATTTTTTGTCAGGACGTTGGAAGATGATGATTGGAAGTCCTCCCGTTTTTTCACGACTACTGTATGCTTGCATCCTGCAGCCAGGCGCTACGAGGTTTGCGAAGTGTTTCACAGCATAAAATTCGGGAGTATATCGATGTGTGTGGGTCGCTGACTGTACTTGTATCAGTGCGTTTTGTTTCCACCCCCAAGTGCTTTGTCCCTGGTCGGCCAGGATGAAATTCCAGATGAAGTATTCGTCGCACCCGTGTCCGATGTAATCGGCTAGCAGGTGGAAGGTGTGTTCGCCTGCGGCCCAGTCCATCGACCCGTTTCCGCATTCGCTTTCCGATGATATAAAGTGTATGTCAGGGTATCGCTGGCGCAATGTCGCTATATTGTCGCGGCCCTCCCATTGAAGTCCGATGCCTTGTATGTTGTCCTT
Source organism: uncultured Prevotellaceae bacterium (assembly GCA_937915745.1). Taxonomy (GTDB): domain Bacteria; phylum Bacteroidota; class Bacteroidia; order Bacteroidales; family Bacteroidaceae; genus Colivivens. The sequence goes on from CALGGJ010000053.1 coordinate 25,072, forward strand.
CAGTCCATCTACGATTTTTTCAACATAGTCAATCCGGTTTGTATTGAATGTGCCGATATATGTTTTCACTTCCGGATGTCTATTATTAAGTGTTGGTATGAGATAGTCTCGATTGAAGCGTATGGTGCCAGTGGCAGTCCAAGCACATCCAGGGTATGGTGTATATGAGTATGCTTCGTTCTGGTACATCACCATGTCGATAGTTATGTTTTCTTGTGCATACAGTTCGATGAATTTGCAGAACATGTCGGCATAGGTTTGCAGGTAGCGTGGGTCTTGTATCATGTAGTCTTGCGCGGCAAGCTGTCGTGGGAATACACCTTGTTGCTGCCCTGCCATCTTTACTTCGTCTTCGTCTGTCAGGCCAATGCCTTCAAACAGCATGTAGTCTTTCTCTTTGGATTGATTGTTGTATCTGCTGCTCAGGACAGGATAGTCATTATTTATTTTCATCCATGCCGGTGGACTCCACGGTGATACCCAGAAAGTGAGTTGGGGCTGATATTTCTGTGCTTTCTTTATAAGTCGTATCACATTTGCCTTGTCGTGTTCGATGTTGAAGTATCGCAGTTGGAAGTCTCCTGCAACAGTGTCACACGAATACCACGCACGGCTGTAGTCATTGGCGTTCATGGTGAGGCGTCCGCGTGTAAAATGTAGCGACCCGTCGGGGTCGAAGAGTTGGTGCATCACTTCGTCCTGCTGTTCTGGGCGCAGCATTTCGAGTGCATCGAGGTCGAGTTCGTTAAAACAGGTTCCCCATGCTTTAAACACCTGCCCGTTTTCTGTGCCTGTCACAGCGAGCAGTGGCGTCTGTCGGGCCTTGTTGCTCAGAGTGGTTTTCGACTGCTGCCATACGGTATCTTTTGTTGTAGTGTAGCGTTTCATTGTCTGTGCTGTCATAACGACAGGCAGGCATAGACATGCGATGATTGTAGTTGTTGAATTCATGTCAATATAGGTTATCTTTTTGAATTTTGTTTGTTGTTTACAGGCAGACATGCCTACTTTTGCAACACCATTGCATATCGGCTTATATACTTACCTATTATGTCGAATTCTATGTTCACTTTTGTGCCTGGGCAAATGGAATGGAAGTTGGTTACATCGTAGGTGAACGGTATAATGTTCACTTCGAAGGTGTCAAACGTGGGATTACATACGGTGAGGCTGACACCATTGACAGTGATTGAGCCCTTATCGACGGCAAAATATCCACGTCGCGCCATCTCTGCATCGTATTTGTAGCGGAAAGTATAGGCTCTGCTGCCATACATATCCTTTACGTCGGTACACACAGCAGTCCCATCAACATGCCCCTGCACTATGTGTCCGTCCAAACGGCCGCCTAGCATCATACTGCGCTCCACGTTCACCTCGTCGCCTACACCGAGCTGGCCCAGGTTACTGCGGTCGAGGGTCTCCTTCATTGCCGTGACTGTATAAGTCCCGTTTTCTATCTTCACCACGGTGAGGCATACACCGTTGTGACTCACACTCTGATCGATTTTGAGTTCATCAACAAACGAACAACGCAGTGTGAGATGTACATTCTCCTGGTCTTTCTGAATTGCAACTACAGTTGCACACTCTTCTATTATTCCTGAAAACATAGTATCTTAAATAAAATTAACTCTAAACTCTAAAACATATTCGCCTGCAAAGTTACAAATAAATAGTGATTAGTTGTTCACAATTCATAATTGTTTTGTAAATTTGCAGACAAATCAAATACAGACGTCATGAGAAAAGACGAAAGGACACGTATTGTGGCACTGGTAAAGCGCGAAGTAGTTCCAGCCATTGGCTGTACCGAACCCATAGCCGTTGCACTGTGCGTGGCTCGTGCAACCGAGGCCTTGGGACAGATGCCACAAAAGATCGACGTAAGCCTCAGTGCCAATATACTAAAAAACGCCATGGGAGTTGGGATTCCTAACACCGGCAAGATAGGCTTGCCGATTGCCGTGGCCCTGGGAGCACTGTGCGGACGTTCGGTGTACGAACTGGAAGTACTGAAAGACGTGACCCCTGCCGACGTGAAACGCGGACAGCATTATATAGACGAGGGACACATCAGTATAGGTCTGAAACGCGATTTATGCGAGAAACTATATATCGAGGTTGCCGTAAAGGCCGACAACCATTCGGCTCATGCCATCATCAGCGGCAGCCACACCAAGTTCGTAGAAGTGAGTAAAGATGGCTCACCCCTGCCACTTACTGTAGTATCGTCAATTGATGACGACGATTACGACCCCACGGACGATAGCTGGCTCTCGCTACATAAAGTATATGAGTTTGCCGCCACAGCACCAATAGACGAAATAAGTTTCATAAACGAATCACGCACCCTTAACGAGGCAGCCGCCGAACAGTCATTACGCGGGAACTACGGCCACCGACTTGGCAAGGTGCTCACCCGCCCCCTTGGACGCGGCATCATGGGCAACAGCATATTCTCAAACATCATATCTGTCACGGCACTCGCATGTGACGCACGTATGGCCGGAGCTATGATACCAGTCATGAGCAACTCGGGCAGCGGCAACCAAGGCATCTGTGCAACGCTGCCGGTAGTGAAATTTGCCGAAGAAAACCACAACACCGACGAAGAACTCACACGCGCACTCATGCTCAGCCACCTCACGGCTATCTACATAAAACAAAGTCTCGGTCGCCTGTCGGCATTATGCGGATGTGTAGTGGCTTCAACCGGGAGCAGTGTCGGGATAACTTACCTTATGGGAGGCAGCTACCACCACATAGAAATGGCCGTGAAAAACATGATTGCCAACCTCACCGGCATGATATGCGACGGAGCAAAACCAAGCTGTACACTCAAACTGGCAAGTGGAGTTTCAACTGCCGTGTTGTCGGCCATACTCGCAATGAGCGACGAATGTGTGACGAGTGCAGAAGGAATAATCGACGACGATGTTGACCGAAGCATACACAACCTCACCAAAATAGGAAAAGACGCCATGTGTGAAACCGACGAATGTGTACTCAATATCATGACAAGCAAAACCCTAAACTCTCAACCCTAAACAAACGGAGAACCTCCCCTCTCTTGAAAGTGTAATGGGGGGATTCCCTGAAATTTCAAATCTCAATGAACATCCTGCTCCTGGGCGAATACAGCAACGTACACTCAACACTGGCCCGAGGCCTTCGGGACCTCGGCCACAAAGTGACAGTGATAAGCGATGGCGACGGATGGAAAAACTATCCGCGCGATATCAATCTGCAACGTCACTCACTATCCAAGTCCGACACATTGGCATACTACGCAAGTGCTTGGAAAACCATACTCACGTGCAAGGGATATGATGTAGTACAAATCATCAACCCCATGTTCCTCGAACTGCGGGCCCATAACATACAGCCATTCTATAAATACCTGCGCAGACACAACCGCCTCATGATGATGTGCGCCTTCGGCATGGACCACTACTGGGTGAAGACATGCCTCGATTGCACCACGTTCAGATACTCCGACTTCAACATCGGCCCGCACCAACGCACCGACGAACCATTCAACCAAGAATATATCAACGACTGGCTTCAAGGCGAGAAACAACAACTCAACACCTACATAGCCCACGACTGCGACCACATCATAACAGGTCTGTACGAATACGACGCATGTTACCGGCCACTCTTCCCCGCCAAGACTACATTCATACCATTCCCCATCGTACCTACAGCAACAACCGACAGCGCGCCTGCCCCGACCACATCAACAATCCCCATACGTTTCTTCATAGGCATACAGACTACACGCTCAGCCTATAAAGGCACAGACATAATGTTGAGGGCGTTGCAACGAGTGAAAGCCCGCTATCCCGACAAGATGGAAATCGTGAAGGTAGAGTCCGTACCGTTTGACGAATACCAACGGTTGATGCACACGAGCCATGTCATCATCGACCAACTCTACAGCTACACCCCCGCAATGAACGCACTGCAAGCCATGTCTCAGGGACTTGTGGTGGTCGGTGGCGGTGAACCCGAGAACTACGACATCTTGGGAGAAACAGAGCTGCGCCCCATCGTCAACGTACTTCCCGACGAGGACGACTGCTATCGGAAAATCGAAGACCTTGTGTTGCATCCCCAACAACTACCTCGACTGAGACACGACAGCATACAGTACATACACCGTCATCACGACTACATAAAAGTTGCAAGACGGTATGAGGAAACCTATCTTTCGACACTCAATTCATTAACCCAAATTGGTCATTAGACTGTATATCGCATGAAATCATAAAATTGCCAATGACCGATTAGGGTTAAAGTTTAGAGTAATGTCTCTGACCTAATAGATATTCTGATTTATGGCATCCACCACCTGCATGACTTCCTCGTCGGTGGTTGCAGGGCTGATTGGCAGGCTTAATTCCTCGTCGGCCCATGCTTCGCTCACAGGCATCTGCAACGTAGCGAACTGCCTGTATGCGTTCTGGCGATGTATGGGTACGGGATAGTGTATCATCGTCTGTATTCCCTGCCGTGCAAGTATGGCTTGCAGTCGTGTGCGGTTCTTGCAGCGGATGGCAAACACGTGATAGACATGACTCATGTCATCGACCAGGGGCAGCAGTTCAACTGCGGGATGGCATATATGGGTGGAATAATATCTTGCTATTTCCACTCTTCGTGCATTATCGCGGTCAAGCCGTGGCAGTTTCACTCTCAGCATGGCAGCCTGCAGTTCGTCGAGGCGGCTGTTGAATCCTTCGCAGTCGTGTATATATTTCGTTGTCTGTCCGTAGTTAGTGATGGCTCTCACTCGCTCTGCCAGTTCGCGGTCGTCGGTCGTAATGGCACCTCCGTCGCCCATGCATCCCAGGTTTTTGATGGGATAGAAACTGAAGGCGGCTGCATCGGAGTTGTTTCCGGCCCGGCGTCCGAAGAGGGAGGCAAGTTGCAGTCCGATGCTGCTGTTGTAGATGGCTCCGTGTGCCTGACAGGCGTCTTCGAGTACCAGCAGGTGGTTGTGTCGTGCTATGCGGTTGATGGCATCCATGTTTGCCATCTGTCCGTAGAGGTGTACGGGAATGATGGCTCGTGTACGCGGTGTTATGAGTTGCTGTATGCAGTTTTCGTCTATGGTTGGCTGGCTGATGTGCGGTTCACAAAGTACGGGAGTGAGCGCTGCACGTGTCACTGCCAGTGCGGTGGCAATGAATGTGTTGGCTGGCAGTATCACTTCGTCGCCATCGGCCCAGCCGTGCATTTGCTTCCATGCTGACAGTACTGCGGTGAGTGCATCGAGTCCGTTGCCGGTTGTGATGCAGTACCGGGTTCCTATGTATTCGGCATATTCATGTTCGAAGCACTCCACTTCATGTCCCTTTATGTACCATCCCGAGCGCATCACCTGCCTGGCGGCCTTATATAGGTCGTCGCCGAAGGAGTCGTTATAACGTTGCAGGTCAAAGTACTGTATCATATATACTACTCGTTTATGAGGTATTTGCCCTCGGCTGTCATGCCTTCGGCCGAAATGAAGAGCTGTCGTGCCGACGAGTTGTTGAAGAACGTGACTGTTGCTTTGCCTTTTGTGTCGGTCTTGATGTTGGCGTCCCAGTAGATGGTGCGTCTGAAGTCTTCGGTCGGTGGCAGTATGGTGTAGTCTTCCATCTCAAACTTCGTAGGGCGGTTGTATCCGTAATAGTGTGATTTTCTGAGTCCTTTTTCTTTGAAGTAGAATAGTGGATGTGTATAGACGTATGCCACAATGGGGTTGATTGATGGCAGCGATGCCGACACGATGTATTGGTCTATTCCATAGAGGTCGTCGGTGAAATAAACGGACTTTGCTTCGTTGAGGAAGTCGGGACGTTGCATCACACCAGTGTGGTTGTTGGTGTTCAAAAACTGGAATCGTGAGGGTTTGAAGTGTGTGATGGTGCAGAATGTGTTGTTCACAATCCATACTATCGGTCTGTTGTCGTAGGTGAGTCCGTTGCGATAGGCTATCACAGGTTTCTCTCCCGAGGTCATATAGAGTTCTTCGATGTCGCTTTCGTTCATGTTTTGGGCGGCACATTCGATTACCTTGTCGTCATCTACTTTTCCGGTCCATGCGTTCACGTATGCTGCATCGATGGCTTTCGGATGGCTTTCGCCGTCGATAAGCGAGTTTACCGACTTGAGCCAGTCGTCGAATGTAGGCATGTCTTCGCCTAAATCGCCGAGTTGGTCGGCATAGGTGTCGCAGTCGTAGTATATCATGGCATTGCGTTGTGCTACGTCTTCGTCAAACCATGTGCTGCGCAGTTCGCCCAGGATGCGTCGTGTGCGTACCTTTACTGTAGGCAGCACGTGTGTCTTCTTTGTTATCGAGTGCCACTCTTCTTCATCGGCCTCTGCCTCGTCGGGTGTCTCTTTGAAGAAGTGGGCTTCGCCTACAGGCAGGGTGGATGTCTCATAGGGTGAGAGCATACGCATGGGTGGCGAGAAATGTCGGTCGATACCGATTGTGTAGTTTTCTGCTTCGCCTTCCTTCTTCGACTTGATTTGCAGCACCCAGTCGTCGTAAATCTCTGGCAGTTGGAACGAATATCGTCCCAGGCTGTCGGTCACTGCTTTGCCCGACATGCTTTGTCCGCTTTGGTTGTAGAGGTATGCCGACAGCTCTACGTTAGCCACATCGTTGTCTTTGCTTTTCTGTCCCAGTCGGCCGAATATGTATAGCCCATCTTCTATCGGTTCGATTTTGTCGAGTTTTTTTTCGCCTGCCATCATCATCCAGTCGTATCGGCGCCATCCTTGCACCATCATGAGCATGTCGGCTTGGCGTCGGTGTTCCTCGTCGTCGGCTTCGAAATAGTAGTCGGGGTTGTCTATGTATCCCGACACATCGCTCGCAAGCAGGAGCCATGTTTTCATGTTGCCCTCCTTGCCTCCGGTCATGGTTGCAGCGTCCATTGCCGAGAATGATATTGATGCGCCGGGTTGTGCCGTGAGTTGTATGCTTACGGGTCCGCATGGTGCAAGATATCTGGTTTCGGTTGTAACGGCTATGCTGTCAGCCTCGTCGGGGTAAGGATAGATGAAGAAGAGGCGTTCGGCCATTATCTGTCCGTTATGGTTGAACACGGTAAATTGGTTTACACCTTCTTTCAAGGAGTATTTGCTTATACGCTTGGTGTATGTGCCGCTGGCCCGCATGGTGTCACACATCAGCACGTTGCCTCCGTTCATTATCGTGTAACCGAGTATTTGTCCGTTGATGCCCGGGGTGTTGTGCAGTGTTGCTGTAAGGATGTCGTCGTCCATGAGGTCGAGCGTCAGCACACATCCCTCGCTTTTGGCTTCGGGCAGTTTGTATTCGTGGCTGCGACCGTTTTCATCGGCCAGCGTCACATAGATGTCACCTCCGTCGGCGGTTGGTTTCACCTCGAAAATGCCTCGTCCGCTCTCGTCGGTTTCCACGGCACCGATTTTCTGTCGGTCGGCACCACGCAGCAGACTTCCTGTGGTCTTCAGGTGCTGACCGTCTTCGCTCGTCACGTTCAGTGCCACACGGCTGGTCAGTCCGTTCACCAGGTCACCCCCCTCGGGATAGAATTTCACGCTCGACATTGATATTCCTCCACTCGTCGATTTGACCACGTTTCCATCGTCATCCACACGAGTGTTGGGTAGTCGCTTGCGCGAACCGATTCGGTCGAGCACCATGTGGCTGTAGTCGCCCTCTTGTTGTGGTTTGTTGAATATAGGGAATACGCGCGAGAACACAGCGGCCGTACCCCAGTTGGTCATATACCGGGTGTAGGCTCTCACTTCGTAGAAGCCCGACGCACCAAGTATGCTGTCAAGTTTTATGTCGCCGTCAGCCTGTCCGTCTTCAATCTTCAGAGTACGGCGTTCACACACATCGCCCGACGGATTTACCAGTTCTACATACAGCACACGGCTGATATTCGACGGCTGTCCCGTGTCGGTACGGGTGAGGTATGCCTTAAACCTGATGGTCTCACCCTTGAAATAGCCGGTATTGTCGAAATGAAGATACACTTTTTCCTGCGGAGCGTATTTGTTAAACTGCATGACCGACCGTATATAATTCATAATGTCGGTCGCGTCAGCCGGAGTCTGGGCACAGAGTGTCAGGCCTGAACAAATTGTAAGCAATGTGATTATTGAGCGTTTCATGCTGCAAAGATAAACATTTTTGTTGGATTACACACCTTTTTTTATTTTTACAATTACATAGACGCCCTAAAGTACGAAAAGTTTAACCCAAATCGCCTATTAGGCGACAAAGCTATCTGCCTCGCTGCAGTTCCGACGAGTGCGCGGTCGAAGGCCCGAGAGTGCGCGGCCGAAGGCCCGAGAGTGCGTGGTCGAAGGCCCGAGAGTGCGCAGTCGCAAGAGTACATTTGCAGTCTTTGTCACAGAGTAAAAACCTCAGGAGAGCAAGTTTTCGCAATCATATTTTTCACACTTTTTGCACTCATACCTATGGCTATATAAAAAAGTTGTATTATCTTTGTGGCAAAATTAACCTAACAAGACGAATCTATGAAACCGTTTATAGACAAAAACTTCCTGCTGCAGACCTCCACTGCACAGCATCTCTATCACAACCATGCAGCCTCACTGCCCATCATCGACTACCACTGCCATCTGAGTCCGCAGATGGTGGCCGACGACCATCGTTTCCGTTCGCTCACCGAGATATGGCTCGGCGGCGACCACTACAAATGGCGTGCCATGCGTACCAACGGGATAGCCGAGCGCTACTGCACCGGTAGCGACACGTCAGACTTTGAGAAATTTGAAGCATGGGCTGCAACCATGCCTTACTGTATGCGCAATCCGTTGTACCATTGGAGTCACCTGGAACTGAAGACTGCATTTGGCATTGACACAATATTGAAACTTGAAACGGCCCGCGAGATATACGACCACTGTACCGACCTGTTGCAAAACAATCCCAACTACACGGCCCGCGGACTGATGCGCCATTATAACGTGGAGTTGGTGTGTACCACCGACGACCCTGTTGACGACCTATGTCACCACCAACGATATGCGCGCGAGCGTAAAGACGGCGACCCTCGCATGATTCCGGCATGGCGTCCCGACAAGGCAATGGCAGTTGACAACCCTCAGACCTACAAGGCATACGTGGCTCGCCTGAGCGAGGTGAGCGGTATCGATATAAGTCGGTTTGCCGACTTGGTTGACGCTCTGCAGAAACGTCACGACTTCTTCGCTGCAAACGGTTGCCGCCTGTCCGACCATGGTATCGAAGAGTTTTATGCCGACGATTACACCGATGCTGAAATCGACAACATATTTACGAGAGTGATGAGCGGCATACAACCTACTCCCGCAGAATCGCGCAAGTTCAAGAGTGCCATGCTCATGGCCTTTGCCGAGATGGACCACACATCCGACTGGACTCAACAATTCCACTACGGAGCAATGCGCGACAACAACACAGGCATGTTCCGCACCCTCGGCCCCGACACCGGTTTCGATTCAATAGGTCAGTTCAACACAGCCCGCGCCATGTCGAGTTTCTTCAACCGGCTGGCAACAGCACATCGACTCACACGCACCATCATCTACAACCTCAACCCGGCCGACAACGCAATGGTGGCAACCATGCTCGGCAACTTCCAAGACGGCACCGAGCCGGGCAAGATACAATGGGGTTCGGGATGGTGGTTCATGGATCAGAAACGCGGAATGGAAGAGCAGATGAACACATTGTCGGTACTGGGACTGCTCAGCCGTTTCGTAGGCATGCTCACCGACTCACGCTCGTTCCTCTCATATCCGCGACACGAATATTTCCGACGCATACTGTGCAACATCCTGGGCAACGACATCGCAAACGGTGAACTGCCCGAAAGCGAACTCCCGCAACTTGAACGCATGGTAGAAGACATCAGCTACTACAACGCACAAAGATATTTCAAGTTCTGACATGATGAAACATATCTTCACGCTCACACTGTTGTGTCTGTGCCAACTGACAAGCATGGCGCAGAACACACAGTCGTTGGCCGACAACATACGCACCCTGCAAGTAAAGCCGGACGGTGAATGGGGACTGCCCCCGGTCCTGACACCCGGCAAGCGATATGTGGAAATTTCATTCGACGACATGCAGCGCCAATACGTGCGCTACACATACCGCATAATTCACTGCAATGCCGACTGGACGCCATCCGACATTTACTATGGTGACTACATGACGGGGATGAACGAGACCGACATCATCAGCACATACACCCCGTCGCGCAACACCGAGATGAAGTACAACCACTATCAGTTCCAACTGCCTAACAGCAGGCACAACCTACTCGTAAGCGGCAACTATAAGGTTGAAATAATCGATGCCGACGAAGAAGAGACCGTTGCCGTGGTTTGTTTCAGCAAAAGCGAAGACAGGGTCAGTATATCTGCAAGTGTAACGGCCAACACCGACATCGACACATTCGATGCCAACCAACAAGTGGAGATGACCATCAACCATCAACACCTCAGCACCAGCAACCCCGAAAGAGAAATCATGCCGGTGGTGATACAAAACCACCGATGGGATATGAAAGCCGACAACCTACGTCCCACATACATGTCGGGTACACAACTCATATACAATCACAACCGCAACCTCATCTTTGCTGCCGGCAACGAATACCGCCGGTTTGAGATACTCGACCGTCATGTGGCAACCAAGGGAGTGGAACGCATGAGACTGGAAGACAAATTCTATCATGCATATATCTTCACCGACGAACCTCGCCGTAACTACAAATACGATGAAGACCAAAACGGACGGTTCCTTATTCACAACGGCGACAACCAGGCAAACGACACTCAAAGCGACTACTTCATCACACACTTTGCACTGAAGATGCCCAAGCAGGACGACGGTAAAATCTACATCAACGGAGACTTGTCGGAAGGCCAATTCACCGACGACTACATGTTGGACTACAACGACATGGAACATCAGTACGAAATCGCATTGTCGCTCAAACAGGGGTCATACAACTATCAGTACCTTTATGTGCAGAACGGAACCACACAGGGCAGCACAATGCCTGCAGAAGGAAACTTCCACCAGACAGAAAACGAATATCAGATATACGTCTATTTCCGTCAGTTTGGCGGCAGATACGACCGTCTCATCGGTTTCAGAACCATAACGTATAAAGAGTAATGTGAGTTGTTTGATGCAAGAGTGTTACTGCAATGACATGATAAATCCTGACCGCCCCGTAATTCATACACATATATATTCATGATGCCTCATCATAGCGTTAACCGGATGTTAAAGTCAAAAATCGTTTTCAGAACAATACCGCTGGCAACCATGCTTTTCGCTGCCACCACACTCCTGTCGGCACAAACCATGCGCGGAAAGATGATTGACTACCTCGACAACTACACACGCACCGACCAAAAGATAAAGCGTTCCACATTAGACAGCCTCATAGTCAACAACCAGGAAAAGACATTGAGCGTATATGTTGACGGTGGATTTAAGGAGCAGTTCTTCACCGACGCAGTGGCCGATGCCATCTATGGCGACATCCGTCAGATGATGCCCGACTCGATTCAGGATTACACCTTGAGGGTCATTACCGACAACCACCTCATAGAACACCTGATACCAAATGCCATACGACGTGGCCGGCTAAGCGAAGAACGCATGTGGAAAGAGGAATATAAGGGGAGACCGTGGGTAAAAAACACATCGGCCGTATGGACAGCACCCAAAGGACTCGAGGGCCGACATATAGCCCTGTGGCAGAGTCACGGCAACTATTGGAGTAACGACAAGCAGGAGTGGAAATGGCAAAGGCCGCGACTGTTCTGCACTACTGAAGACCTGTTTACCCAAACATTTGTCATCCCATACATCATTCCGATGCTTGAAAATGCCGGAGCTGTGGTTTACGACACACGCGAGCGCAACTGGCAGAGCAACGAAGTAATCGTAGATAACGATGTCCCCAACAAAGATGGCAGTTACGAAGAAAGAGGCAGGTGGCACACATGCGATTCTGTTGGTTTTGCTCATTTGAAAGACACCTATTACATGTTCGACAATCCATTCAGAGACGGAACTTTACGCTACGCGCACACAACTCCCAACGAAGCAAACGCCACAATTGACTGGATTCCCGACATACCGGCCGACGGCGAATATGCCGTCTATGTGGCATATCAGACACTCAATGAGAGTATAGACGATGCCCATTATACAGTGACGCATCAAGGAACAGAAACCCATTTCAGCGTTAACCAGCAAATGGGCGGAAGCACATGGGTGTATCTCGGAACATTCAACTTCACAAAAGGTCAAAGCAGCCAAAACAAAGTGAGCCTCACTAACCAAAGCAAGAACCAAGGTGTAGTGACAGCCGATGCTGTACGCTTTGGTTCGGGAATGGGAAACATTGCCCGTGCAAACGACTACATCGACCTTGCCAGAGCACAAGCGCCGCAAGCCGACGAAGATGAACAGCCGTATATCCCATCGCTCTATTCACAAAAGACCAGCGGAATGCCACGATGGGCAGAAGCAGCACGCTACACATCACAATGGGCCGGCTTTCCCGACACAATTTACAACCATACACAATCGGACAACGACTATAACAACGACCTTTGGGCACGACCCGAAACAGTGAACACACTCGCTGGAGGCTCCGTATATCTACCCACACGCGCAGGGCGTCAGGTACCCATCGAACTCGTGATGGCCTTTCACAGCGATGCAGGATTTTCACGAGTTGGCGAACTCATCGGTTCGCTGTCAATATGCACCGCCATGCCTGCGTTCTACGACGGGCTGACCGCTGCAGGCATAGACCGCTTCGCAAGCTGCGACCTCGCAAGCCTGCTGTTGCAGGGACTGAGTTCAGACCTTGAGAAATACGACTGGCCCATACGCACACTTTGGAACCGAAACTACTGTGAGACTCGCGAACCAGGGGTACCGTCCGTCATACTCGAAATGCTGTCACATCAAAACTTCGACGACCTCTGCCTGGGATACGACCCACAGTTCAAGTTTGATTTCTGCCGTTCGGTATATAAGACCATCGTAAAATATCTGGCATCGCAACACCGGTCAGCGTATGTCATACAACCTCTGCCTGTGCATAAGTTTGCAGTCACACTGGGAAGTCACGGCAATACGGCCAATCTCACATGGGATAGTACCGACGACCCGTCCGAACCCACAGCCACACCAACCCGATACATCGTATATACACGCATTGACGACGGTGGTTTTGACAACGGCCGAATAGTCGGACAAACATCGTGTGCAGTACCTTTGGAACAGGGACACATCTATTCATTCAGAGTATGTGCGGCCAATGACGGCGGCATCAGTTTCCCATCTGAAACACTATGTGCATATTCATCGCCATCCAACGAAGGGACCATTCTGATAGTAAATGCATTCACACGTACTGAAGGCCCTGCACAGATATCTACCCCGAGTGCTCAAGGATTCGACCTCGACACCGACCCGGGAGTGCCTTATGGTCAGTTTGCCGGATTCTGCGGACGTCAGCTCGTGTTCGACAAAACACACATGGGCAGCGAGACGAACAACGGGACCGGTTTCAGCGGCAGCGAACTCGAGGGACACATCATTGCAGGTAACACTTTCGACTACCCATCGCTACATGCCAGAGGTATGGCCAATCTCGGAACACATTCGGTCTGCAGTTGCAGCGCAGAAGCACTCATTGACGGTCAACCTGCGAGCGGTGAATACCAGATGGTGGATGTTATTTTCGGTGTACAGAAGCAAGTACCAGCCGTATTCAACGACATACTCGCCCGGTATCTTGACCAGGGAGGACGCCTGCTCACAAGCGGCAACCAACTCACACAGACCTGTCACATAGACAGCACCAACATCATAACTGACCACGGGCTAAACACAGTAAACGGAAGCGGCCTCGACTTCACCATTTACCGCGACATGAATTCCAGCAGCTATGCAGTCCCTACCGTGCTGTCGCTCCATCCCCAGGGCGACAACACCTTTGCAATGCTGCAATATGCCGACGGTCAGCCGGCAGCAGTGGTTTACGATGGCAACGACTATAAGACCATAACCATTGGGTTCCCCATCGAAAGCATATGCGACACTACGGCCCGCGACAGGCTCATGCAGGCTGTGACCGTTTTCCTCTGCCGGTAAACATTCTACACACCTCTGTAAAATTAAGAAAAGCCCAATGACCGCGTTCTTATCACATAAATCATGCAATGAACAATCCTCGGGTTAAAACGGAAGACAAATATCCTAAAAAAACATATACTGACGAATTTATTTACCATTCAGCATCCGTTATTCATTTATTTTTCGTACCTTTGCACACCGAAAAGAAATACATACACAAACTCAAAAATAACTCACAAAACGCAGATTATGGAGAAACAACTCAGAAAAGTTCTTGTGCTCGGCAGCGGGGCACTGAAGATTGGGCAGGCCGGTGAGTTCGACTACTCTGGTTCCCAAGCCCTGAAGGCATTAAGGGAAGAGGGTATCAGTTCGGTTCTCGTCAATCCAAACATCGCTACTATTCAAACGTCTGAAGGTATTGCTGACAAGGTTTATTTCCTCCCAGTGACACCTTTTTTTGTGACCAAAATCATTGAGAAAGAACGCCCCGACGGTATTTTGCTGGCATTCGGCGGACAGACTGCCTTGAACTGCGGTACAGAACTTTACACTAACGGTACACTCAAGAAATACGGAGTGAAGGTTTTGGGTACATCGGCCGAAGCTATCATGGACACCGAAGACCGCGACCGTTTTGTGCGACGCCTTGACGAAATCGACATGAAGACTCCGGTGAGCCATGCCGTGGAAAACATGGAAGATGCTCTCAGTGCAGCCCACGAGATAGGATTCCCCATAATGATACGCTCGGCATATGCTCTGGGCGGGCTCGGCAGCGGCATCTGTCCCGACGAAGACACATTCCGCTCAATCGCAGAAAGCGCATTTACCTTTGCTCCGCAAATCCTCGTAGAAGAATCGCTGAAGGGATGGAAGGAGATAGAGTTTGAATGCATACGCGACAAGAACGACCACTGTTTCACCGTGGCTTCAATGGAAAACTTCGACCCCCTAGGCATTCACACAGGCGAAAGCATTGTTGTCGCTCCTACTTGCTCGCTCACCGAAGAGCAGGTGACCATGTTGCAGGAACTGACCATAAAGACTGTGCGCCACCTAAATATTGTGGGCGAGTGTAACATACAGTTTGCATTTAATGCCGAGACCAACGACTACCGTGTGATTGAAATCAATGCACGTCTCAGCCGCTCGTCGGCTCTCGCATCGAAAGCCACCGGCTATCCGCTGGCATTCGTGGCGGCAAAGATTGCTCTGGGATACGGCCTCGACCAAATTGGCGAGATGGGAACTCCGGCCTCAGCATACGTGGCTCCGAGCCTCGACTATATGATTTGTAAAATACCACGCTGGGACCTCACCAAGTTCACAGGCGTTAGCCGCCAGATTGGGTCGTCGATGAAGTCGGTAGGCGAAATCATGTCAATCGGGCGCTCGTTTGAAGAAATGATACAGAAGGGACTTAGGATGATAGGCCAGGGAATGCACGGATTTGTAGGTAACGACCACACCCGATTTGACAACATCGACGAAGAACTGGCCAACCCTACCGACCTGCGCATCTTTGCTATCGCACAAGCATTGGAAGAAGGATATACGGTGGAACACATAGCCGAACTCACAAAGATAGACGCATGGTTCATAAGCCGCCTGAAACACATTGTTGACCTGAAACGCCAACTGCAGGGACTCAATGCGCTTGAAGAAATCACACCCGAGCTGATGCACGAAGTGAAACGATGCGGTTTCAGCGACTTCCAAATTGCACGATTCGTACTGAAAAATGAAGGCGCAGCAAACATGGAACAAGCCAACCTGAAGGTACGCAAGTACAGAAAAAGTCTGGGCATACTGCCGGCAGTGAAGCGCATCGACACCGTTGCAAGCGAACACCCCGAACTGACAAACTATCTGTACATGACATACGGTGCCGAAGGCTACGACGTCAACTACTATCACAACGAAAAGTCGGTAGTAGTGCTCGGCAGCGGTGCATACCGCATCGGCTCGTCGGTAGAGTTCGACTGGTGTTCGGTCAATGCCATCAACACCGCACGCAAACTCGGGTACAAGAGCATCATGATCAATTACAACCCTGAAACCGTATCGACCGACTACGACATGTGCGACCGCCTCTACTTCGACGAGCTGTCGTTCGAACGAGTACTCGACATCATCGACCTGGAACAGCCTCGTGGAGTCATAGTGAGCGTTGGCGGACAAATACCAAATAACTTAGCCATGAAACTCTATCGGCAGGATGTACCGATACTCGGAACCTCGCCGGTAAGCATCGACCGTGCCGAAAACCGCAACAAATTCTCAGCCATGCTCGACAAACTCGGCATTGACCAACCGGCATGGCGTGCACTCACTTCACTCGAAGACATCAAAGAGTTCATAGGCGAAGTAGGATACCCCGTACTCGTGAGACCATCGTACGTACTCTCGGGTGCAGCAATGAATGTATGCTACAGCGACGAAGAACTCGAACGATTCCTGCAAGCTGCAACCGAGGTTAGCAAAGACTACCCTGTAGTAGTAAGCCAATTCATGCAAGACACAAAAGAGATTGAATTTGATGCCGTGGCACAGAATGGCGAAATAGTTGAATATGCTATAAGCGAACACATAGAGTTTGCCGGTGTACACTCGGGCGATGCCACACTCGTGTTCCCTGCACAGCAAATCTACTATTCAACCATACGTCAGCTGAAGAAGATAAGCCGTCAGATTGCAAAAGAACTGAACATAAGCGGACCATTCAATATTCAATACCTGGCCAAAGGTCAGACCGTGAAGGTCATAGAATGCAACCTGCGTGCCAGCCGCTCGTTCCCATTCGTTTCGAAGATACTGAAACACAACCTCATCGAGACAGCTACCCGCATCATGCTCGATGCACCTTATACCCGACCAGACAAATCGGAGTTCGACATTGACCGCATCGGTGTAAAAGCAAGCCAGTTCTCGTTCGCACGTTTGCAAAACGCCGACCCCGTGCTTGGCGTCGATATGAGTTCGACTGGCGAGGTGGGATGCTTGGGCGACGACATGAACGAGGCACTGCTCAACGCGCTCATAGCCACCGGATACACGCTGCCACGGAAGTCAATACTCATATCCTCGGGCGGCGCACGTGGTAAGATGGACCTGCTCGACGCTTGTAAGACATTGAAAACAAAAGGCTACGACATTTACGGCACTCACGGCACCGCCAAATACCTGTGTGAGAATGGTGTGGAAACTACTGCGGTGGCATGGCCTGACGAAGAAGGCACGAACGTAATCGACATGATTGCACAGCATCAGTTCGACCTCATCATCAACGTACCTAAAAACCAGACAAAACGCGAACTGACAAACGGATACAAAATACGCCGTGCTGCCATCGACCATAACATTCCGCTCATGACCAACGCCCGACTGGCCAAAGCCTTTATCGAGGCATTCACCTCCAAAAACATGGACGACCTTCAGATAAAGAGCTGGCAGGAATATGTATGAACCCTCCCATAGGCCGGAATCTGTACAAGATTTGTTATTGAGTACATAGATATCGACACAAAACTTTAACTGTCTATATAAAGTTATATATGTAAAGAATGTGGATTGCAACATATGCGATTCACATTCTTTTCGATTCCGACAATTGTATTTTATTATAAAAGAGAACGGCAAAGCATTGTCGTTCGGGATTTAATTCGTATATTTGCAGCCAAACAATGATACGGTGGATTTTAACTGCATATGGATATTCAACCAAGAATTAGGATAAAGGATATAGCCGAAATGGCTGGTGTGAGTGTGGGTACCGTAGATCGTGTGTTACACGGTCGTGCTAATGTATCGGCCTTGAGCCGAGAGAAGGTTGAGAGGGTACTCGACGAAATAAACTATGTACCCAATCACTATGCAAGTGCACTCGCAAGCAACAAGACATATAATTTTGCTGCTATCCTGCCCCTTCACGAGGAAGACAGTTATTGGGCTCGTGTAGAAAAGGGTTTGTATGATGGAGTAAAACATTACACCGACTTTAAGTTGGTGTTCAAAGTATTTAACTACGACCAGTGGAACGAAGACTCGTTTGAGGCGCAGTGTCGAAACCTTATGGCATACAAGCCCGATGCTGTGATTATAGGTCCTATTTTCAACTACGGGGTGATGTCGAAGTTTATAAAACGACTCGAATCGAATGAGATACCCTACTCTTTGCTCGACTCCTACTGGCCCGACTTCAATCCCGTGACGTTCTACGGACAGGATGCGCGACGCAGTGGTGAATTCTCGGCAAAAATAATACTGATGGCAGCAGGAACATCCAAACGTATTGCCTTATTCAAGTTTTTGGGCGAGGGACGCGTAGCCAGCCGCCAGCAGCTGGAGCGCGAACGCGGATTCCGTACATACGTAGAGCTACACAGCCCCAAGACCGAAATCGTGGAGATAAATCTCTATGCATACGATAAGGAGGGAATGAAAGACACACTACGCGAGTTCTTTACCGGACACAAGGAAATAAAGACCGGTATATCGTTCAACTCATCAATACATATCGTAGGCGATTTCCTGAAAAACGAGTTGCCACGCCATGGGCATATATCGCTGTTGGGATATGATGCCATCGACTCGAACATAAGATGTATGCAAGATGGCTACATAGATTTTCTAGTAGGACAGCATCCGCAACATCAGGGACTCAACTGTTTTCGCAGCATGTTCAACTCGTGTGTACTGCAAATGAAACAGCAGGTGATGCACTACGTAGGCATAGACCTCATCATGCCCGAGAATCTGGACTTCTATCAAGATTGAGTCGGGAATATCTGTTTGTATCATGAATTACGGAATTCGTTCTTAATTCCTAACCCTATTAATTCATAATTTCTCAATGTCTCCGTTTCATCTCACATCTGAATATCAACCTACGGGCGACCAGCCGGAAGCCATACGACAACTGACACAGGGTGTGAAAGATGGCACAGAGGCCCAGGTGTTGCTTGGTGTAACGGGTAGCGGAAAGACATTTACAATTGCGAATGTAATATGCAATATAGGTCGCCCTACTCTCATACTAAGTCATAACAAAACGCTGGCACATCAGCTGTACTCCGAGATGAAAGCGTTCTTCCCCGACAACGCAGTGGAATACTATGTAAGTTATTATGACTACTACCAACCCGAGGCATACATCCCATCCACACAAACCTACATAGAGAAAGACCTGGCCATAAATGAGGAAGTTGACAAATTGCGTATCGCAGCTACCCGTTCGTTGCTGTCGGGACGCAGGGACGTGATTGTGGTCAGTTCGGTGTCGTGTATCTATGGCATGGGCTCACCTGTAGATTTTGCTGAAAACATAATAGAGATAAATGTGGGGCAAGAAACGGATATGCCCGACTTCTGGCGGCGCCTGGGACACAGCCAATATGTGAGGAACGATGCCGAACTGGTGCGCGGTCACTTCTCGTCGAAAGGTGAAGTGGTGTCTATATATCCTGCATACGATGAGGTAATAGTGAGGGTGAGGTTCGGATTCGGAGAAATAGAAAGTATTGAAGAAGTTGATATTATGACCGGATTGGTAAAACAGTCGTTCGACTCATATCGAATATACCCTGCCAACCTTTTTACCACGACGAAAGAACGCACAGAAAAAGCCATACAGCAGATACACGAAGACCTTATCGAACGCATACACTTCTACGAAGATTTGGGCGATACAGAGAAACGCAATCTCATAGAGACACGTGTGACCAACGACATCGAGATGCTGCGCGAGCTGGGACACTGCTCGGGCATCGAAAACTATTCGCGCTATTTCGATGGACGGAATGCCGGCGACCGCCCATTCTGTCTGCTCGACTTCTTTCCCGACGACTTTCTGCTTGTAGTGGATGAGAGCCATGAGTCAATACCGCAGATACGTGCCATGTATGGCGGTGACCGCAAACGCAAAACCACTCTCGTCGAATACGGCTACCGACTGCCTGCAGCTCTCGACAACAGACCACTCACATTCGAGGAATTTGAACAGATGACACACCAAACTATCTACATGAGTGCAACACCGGCCGATTACGAACTCGAACGAGCCGAAGGTGTGGTTGTAGAACAAGTGATTAGACCGACAGGGCTTCTTGAACCAAAGATAGAAATGCGGCCTACTACCAACCAAGTAGATGACCTCATGGAGGAAATTCAACTGCGAATCGAACGTGAGGAACGTGTGCTGGTCACAACCATATCCAAACGTATGGCAGAGGAACTGGCCGAATACCTGCTCGACAGCGGAGTGAGATGTACCTACATACATAGCGACGTCGATACATTCGAGCGTGTGGAGATACTTGACAAATTGCGGCGAGGCGAGATAGATGTCTTGGTCGGTGTGAACCTTCTGCGCGAAGGCCTCGACCTGCCGGAAGTATCGCTCGTGGCTATACTCGATGCAGACAAAGAAGGTTTCCTAAGAAGCTACCGGTCTATGACACAGACAATCGGACGTGCTGCACGCAATGTCAACGGGATGGCGATACTCTATTGCGATCACGAAACCGACAGCATCTGGCGTACTATTGAAGAAACCGAACGCCGTAGAGCCAAACAGCTGGAATACAACATCGAACATGGTATCACACCGACACAGATAAAGAAGGCACAAGGCGACATAAGGGCCGGCCGACACGTTGACTATGTGGGAAAGGCCTATGTGGAAGAAATGTTTCATAAGGCAGCCGAAGACCCTGTGGTTGCATATATGGATGCCGAGGCTCTTGATGGGGCTATCGAACGTGCACGTTGCCTGATGCAGGAAGCATCCAAACGGCTCGACTTCATGCTTGCCGCACAATACCGCGATGAAATGTTGAAACTGGAAGAGATTAGAAAAACAAAATGACACGCACAAACTATACACTGCCCATTGCGATGATAAGCGGCGTACTGGCATACTTTGCATACGTAAGCATTCCGGAACTCGCCGACACACACGAAGTGGTGTCAGACATTGTAAGCATCCTGCAGCCCGCACTCATTTTCACCATGTTGCTGCTTGCATTCTGCAAGGTGAAGCCCCATGAGCTGAAGCCACAGCGGTGGCAACTGAAGCTCATCGCCACGCAGGCTTTTGCATTCATATTGCTAGCTTTGCCACTCATCATCTGGCCCGACATGCCATGCGCAGTGATTGTAGAGAGTGCCATGGTTTGCATAATATGTCCCACAGCCACTGCGGCATCGGTTGTGACAGGCAAGCTCGGTGGGCGTACAAGCACCGTTGTGAGCTATACATGCGTAGTAAATCTTGTAGCAGCTCTGCTCATACCAGCCATCGTTCCCCTACTCCATCACACACATCAGCAGGCCGACGGATGGACCATGCGAGCTTTCTTCGATGCATTCATTGCCATCATTGGCCGTGTGTTCCCTCTGCTCATCATGCCATTGCTGTTGGCTTTCCTTATGAGATACACAATGCCACGACTCCATAAATGGTTTGTCAATAACAGCGAAGCAGCATTCTACCTGTGGGCAGTATCGTTGTCGTTGGCTATAGCAGTCACCACTCGTGCCATCGTTCACAGCCACGAGACACTGGCCACCTATGCCGGCATTGCTGTCGTATCGGCTTTGGCATGTGTTGCTCAGTTCTATGTAGGACGTATAATCGGACGCTTACATTCTGAACCGATAGCAGGTGCACAAAGCCTCGGACAAAAGAATACGGCGTTTGCTATATGGATGGCATACACATTCATGAACCCTGTAACAGCACTTGCCGGAGGCTTTTATGCCGTATGGCACAATATAATAAATACATATCAACTTATGAAAACAGCCAAACGAATATGAATACAAATCAACACCCCCCTACGTTCATGCAAGCACCCAAAACTTGTGGATTCATGCCGTGTATCGTATGCACCATCTTGCTTGTCTTTGCAGTCATACCTGCAAAGGCTCAGTCATCGGACGATTTTACAGCCCGATACACCGACTCGCTCCGTGTGGCCGTCATCCGTGTGGCCGACGACTCGACCAAGATCAATCCCTCATTCTACCAGCTGTTCATTCCGACCACATATTATTCATCGGCTGTCAAAGACATTCTATCGCTCGATTCAGCAGACAGCAGCACCGATGGCATGAAGTTGGTTCACAACAAGATTATACAGCTATATGTGACAAACCCATCTGTAGCCTCACACTATGACAGTCAATATGCCGATGAAGACCTCTTGGATAACTCCGCAGCTGTACAAGGGACGAAGCCTGCAACTGACATCAAGGATGCCATCAGTACCTTGATGACAACCGATAAGCCTACCACCATGAAGACTAACCCTGTAACGATAGACGACATCCAGCTCGAGGTGAAGCGTCCAAACTTCTGGAAAGTCACCGGCAGCATGTCCATGCAGTTTCAGCAGAACTACTTCTCTGAAAACTGGTATCGTGGCGGCGACAACAACAACTCGATGCTGGCCAGTATAGCCATCACTGCCACATACAACGACACGAAACGCATAACGTGGGAGAACAAGCTCGACATGCGACTGGGATTTGTCACAACAAAGTCGGATACCTGCCACACCTATCTCACCAACAACGACCGCATCCAGTTGAACACCAAACTGAACATAAAGGCAGTTAAAGCATGGAAATATACTATTTCGGGTGAAGCAAAGACGCAGTTTTTGCCTGGATATCGCAGCAACAACCGCCTTACCTATTCGAAGTTCACCTCGCCACTCGATGTGTTTGTGTCAACGGGCATGGACTTCAACCCTCAACTCAAGAACGGCAACACCCTGTCGGTGGCAATACTCCCGCTGTCGTACAAATTACGTTACATCGGTTCGGATGACCCAAACATACACAAGGTGTATAATTTCGTCAATCGCACCACACAGCAAGATTATGGTTCGAGGCTTGAGGTCAACTGCAAGCTTACAGTAGTTAAAAACCTCACATGGAAGTGCCGCAGCTATTATTACACATCCTACGAATATTCTGAAGCCGAGTTGGAAAATGTGCTGTCGTTCGCTTTCTCCAAGTATATCACATCTGAGGTGAACACTCTTTGGCGATTCGACGACAACCGTGGGCGTAAATACTACGACGACAACCTTGGATATTTCCAGTTTAAGGAACTCTTCACTTTGGGATTGCGATATAATTTCTAATCGGCACAGGCCCAAACAAAGGGGGAATGTCTCAGTGGCATTCCCCCTTTTGGTATGCTCGGCATGAGCATTGTCTAACGGGTGCAAGTCCCGAGTGAGCCCTA